>CALRVA020000038.1:0-18489 GCA_943371495.1 Archangium gephyra
ATTCAGGATCACTTGCTTCGCTTGGGCCAGATCGTCGGCGCGCTGGATAGCGACATGGGGATCTTGATTACTCACGAAGGGGAGCGCATTCACCTGGTGGATGACTACGGCTTGCCCATCACCGGCACGACTCTATTCGCCGCCGTGTGCCTGCTGGTGTGCCGCGCGGAAACCAGCCCCAAGATCGCGATGAGCGTGACGGCCCCTGCTCGCCTGGAATCTCTGCTCGTGGCCGAGGGGGCCGAAGTGACCCGCACCCGCGCCACCGGCCGCGACCTGATTGACGCGGCGGCGCGGAGCCCGCTCAGCTTCCTGGGCGATGAAAGTGGCGGGTTCATTTGGCCCTCTTTCCACCCAGGCTTCGACGGTATGTTCGCCGCCGCGCAGATCGTGGAGATGATGGCGCATAAGGAGTTGCGGCTCAGCGAGCTCATCCGCAGCCTGCCCGAGTTCCACCTGGTTTACGGCCAGGTGCAGTGCCCGTGGGATAGCAAGGGCACGGTGATGCGCAAGCTGGCCGAATCCAGCCGCGAGGGGCTCAGCGTCGAACTCACCGACGGGATCAAGATCTACGACGACGTGGGGTGGGTGCTGGTGCTGCCGGACTCCTTTGAGCCCGTGGTGCACGTCTACGCCGAGAGCCCGAGTATCGAGGAATCGCAGGCCCGGCTGGATGCCTGCCGGACCCGGTTGGAATCCTGGATCGAAGCCTAGAAGCTCACCGACGCGCCGCCTTGGGCGTGGCTGCGGTAAGCCCCTTCGGTCACCTGCTGCACGTGCAGGCCGCATTCCAGGGGCGCGTAAATCTCCGTCTGGCCGTGCAGGGCACGAACGAAGTTGACCAGCGGGGTCTCGGCGGCGGGCCAGGCGTCCAGCACCATGCGGGTGCCGTCGCGGTGGAACACCCGCGTCACGTCATCCTCGATGAACACGCTGGCGTTCTCGAACCAATAGCTGTGCCGCTCGTGCCACATGCTGGCATCACCAATCACGTTGATCTGCAGGGTCGCGCCGTTGTCCAGCACCGCCGCCACGTAGCCCTGGATGTCCACGGGCGTGTCGCGGTTGTCAATGTGGGCGCTGATGCGCACGGGGTGCCGCCCGGTCATCCACATCGCCACGTCAATCATGTGGCTGCCACTGTCGTGCAGCATGCCACCTCCGGATTGCGCCGGGATTTGCCTCCAGGTGTTGGCGGTGCCGGTCTTCCAGGCTTGGCCGAGGTGGCAGGTGGCGGCGCGAAGTTCGCCAAAGGCGCCGCTCTGAATCTGCGAGCGGAGCCAGCGGAACTGTCCCAGCCCGTGCCTTTGGTAGGCCAGCGCGGCCGTGCAGCCACTGCGGTCGCGGGCGGCGATCATGGCCTCGGCCTGGGCCACGGAGATGGCGATGGGCTTTTCCAGCAGCACATGGATGCCCGCATCCAGCGCGGCAATCACTTGGGGGGCGTGGCAATCGTGCGGCGTGGCGATGAAAACGAAGTCCAGCTTTTCCTGCGCGAGCATGTCTTCGAATCGTTCGTAGCACGCCGCTTCCTTCACGAGCGGGGAAACGGCCTTGATTGCCTCAAAGCGCTCGGGAACGATGTCACACAGAGCCACAATCTCCGCCCCGTCCAGCTGGGGGTGCATCCGGGCGTGGTGCCGCATCATGCCGCCGCAGCCCACCAAAGCGCCTCGCAAATTCGCCATCTCGACAAATTACCAGAGCGCACGCAACACCGTAACACCGCCGGGATGAGCCGCACGCAGAAAGCGGAAAACCAACGGTATGTGGGGTCGTTGGGGGATCGGAATCACTCTCACTTTGCTCGGGGCTATGGCCTCGTCCACGCCGGCACCTCCGACCCTACGTCTGCTTGAACGCGCGCAAACCGCCCTCGCTGAAGGCCGCTTGGGCGAGAGCGAAGCGAGCCTCGAAGCTCTCGGCGTCGGCGCGCCCGTGCGCGTCTCGATTGACCTGACTGGGATGCCCGCGGATCAACGCGCCGGCGCTTGGGTGAGCTACCTCAGTGCCCTGCGCATGTGGGAAGACGCCAGCCATGGCCTGGTGCGCTGGCACCTCTCCACGCCTGAGAACGCCCAAGTGCGGATCGCCTTCGTGCCGGCCGCGCGGTACGAGCATCGCCACGTGGCGGGCCGCGCCACCTGGAGCCGCGCCGTCCACCAGCTAGGCGATTCTTACTTTGCCACGCTGCGGGCGGACATCGCCATTGGCCTGCAAGACCCCAACGGTCAGGCGCTCAGTCTGCCGGCCATCCGGCACGTGATGGCGCACGAACTCGGGCACGTGATCGGGCTGGATGATTCGCCGATGTCGGGCAGCATCATGGGTCGTCTCGACCCCCAGGCACCTGCGCATGCCCTCAGCGCCGATGATGAGGCCGAGCTAAACAACCTGCACGCGGTGGTGCGGGATGTGCAAACCGCGCTCATGGTCGCCCGCCGGACCTCTCAGTAAGGCCGGGCCGTGGGGTAGTTTCGAGTTCGCGTGCGCGTTCGAGATCTTGCCTCCGTTTTCTCCCTCGCCACCCTAGGCGCCGGGGTCGGGGCGTACCTCTACGGGGGCCTCTTTGAGACGCGCAAGATCGAGCTCGTTCGCCGTACGCTGACTCTGCCGGATTGGGCGCACGATGGCCTGCGGGTGGCGGTGATCGCCGACCCCCACATTCGTGATGAATGGTCGGTGGAGCACACCCACCGGGCACTGGAGCTGGCCTACGCCGCCAAGCCTGACCTCACGGTGCTCCTGGGCGATTACGTCTCGTTCTGGCATCCGCAGGCCTTTGCCTACGTGGCGGCGGGCTTTGCCCCCCTCGCCGACTGGAACTCGCCGATCGTGGCGGTGGCGGGCAACCACGATTACTTTGCCGGAGAAGCGGCCTGGCTGCGGCCCTTGTTCGAAGACCTCAACGTGACCTACCTCATCAACGAGGTGGCCGAGGTGGCGGGCGTGACGTGCCTGGGCGTGGATTCGCTGGTGAAGGGCGCGCCAGACCCGCACGCTTTGCTCCGCCAAACCAACGGCGGGCGCGGCAGCCTGATGCTGTGGCACGAGCCCGACGGGGCCGACCTGCTCCCCAGTGGCCCCAGCCTGATGCTGAGCGGGCACACCCACGGGGGGCAGTTCTTGGCCCCCTGGGGATGGGCGCCTGGCCTCCCCACTGGGGGGCGCAAGTACGTGGACGGGTTCTTCCCCGACCTCCCGGTGCCGCTTTACGTTTCGCGCGGGGTGGGCACGACCGGCCCGCCCAGCCGGCTATTCTGCCGGGCGGAAGTCAGTCTGCTCACCCTGCGTTCGGGCTAGCGCGTCATCCGCACAACGCGGACGACACTGTTCATGCCGTAGGGGTAGCCCTTTACATCCAGCACCACGCCGTCGTCGGCGGGCGTGAACTTGGCCTCGCTGCCGTCGTCCATCCAGGTCGCCGACTTGAAGCCCGCCGGGACGCCCTTGTACAGGCGCGGCCCGGTGCCCCGGGCGTTGGTGCCGCTGACGCGCGGGTCTGCCGTGGCGGTGACGTCGAAGACGAACAGGTACGCCTCGTCGCCGATGACAAACCCGAAGTCGTCGTCGGTGCCGTGGATGCCGGAGGGCCGCCCTGCGTAGATCGGGCACTTGTCGCCCCCGTGGTACTCAATCCACTGGCCGACTACGTGGAACATGGCGCGCTCGTATTCCGGAATGCCTCCGGTGCGCGTGGGGCCGAGGTTCATCAGCAGGTTGGCGCCGGCACCCCGGCTGCGGACCAACTCTTCGATGACCAGCGCCGGGCTGATCATGTTCAGGTCTCGGTCCGCGTTGCCCCAGTGGAAGTTGCTGGTATGGCACATCTCGCCCGCGACGTACTTGGTCATGCCCTCGCGCTTGATGGGTTCGGGTCGGCCGCGCTCGAAGGTCACGGCGTCAATCTCGTCGTGGACGAGTTTGCCTTCCTCCCCGATCCCCGTGTTGTTGATAATCATCGTTTCGGGCTGGTGCTTGCGAATCACGCTGTAGAGCGCATCCAGCTCCCAGTCGGCGTCGCGCTTGCTCCAGTTGCCATCCAGCCACACCGCGCCGAGTTGACCGTAGTTGCTGCAGATGATCTCCACCGAATCGCGCAGATACTGCTGGTAGCCCTTCCAATCGTTGTTGAAGCGCGGCTCACTCCAGTCCAGCGTGGTGTGATACAGGCACGGAATGATGCCCTCGGCGCGGCAGCCGTCGGTGAAGTCCTTGATGATGTCGCGGCCCGCCGGGGTCTTGGTCACGTCCCATTGGCAAAGCCCACGCGAATCGTAGAGGCTAAAGCCGTCGTGGTGGCGGCTGGTGAGCGTGATGTACTTGGCGCCCGCTTCTTTGGCCAGCCGGGCGAGGGCACGTCCGTCAAAATCTGGCACCGCCCATTCGTCCATCAGCTTCATGTATTCGTCGCGCGGGATGCCGTGCAGGTGCATCGCCCACTCGCCTTTCTTAAGGAGGGAATACAGGCCGAAGTGGACAAAAATGCCAAAGGCCATCGATTCGAATTGCTGAACACGGGGGAGCGGCGAGGGAATATCTTGAGAACTCATGGAGACTCCTTGCGCGCTCCACACCCGGGCCGCCCACGGGGTGGCCGCGGCGGCCATGGCCCCTTTCAGGACCTCCCGCCGAGAAAGAAAGTGCGGAGAGCCAAGCACCCGCTGAGTATGTCCGAAATCTGTGAAAATCAGAGGTTGGCTACAATGGAAACGCGCCCATGCGAGTCGAGCAACTGATTGACGACCACAAGGACAGCGTGTACCGGCAACTTGTCCGCACCTGCGGCAACTACGAAGATGCCGAGGATGCGCTGGTGGAGTCGTTGATGCAGGCTTACCTGGGGGCCGAGCAACTGCAGAACCCCGACGCCTTCCGGGGCTGGGTCGGCACCATTGCGCGGCGGGTGTGCCAGCACATCCAAACCCGCGACGATCTGCGTAACACCATCCCCATGGCGGAAATGGAAACCACCGCTGACCCCCACCTGGATGTGGACCACGAGGTGGCGATGCGGGAACTGAAGCGCCACGTGAAGGCCGCCATTGCCGCGCTGGAATCCCCTTACGCCGAAACTTACCAATTGGTGGAAATCGAAGGGATGAACTTGCAGGAGGCGGCGGACAAGCAAGGTGTGACATTGCCGGCCCTAAAATCTCGACTTCACCGTGCTCGCCAATCCGTGCGCGAGTACCTTGACGCCCACTTTGCATCGCCGATATAGGATTCCCGAATGAGCCTGCCCGATTACTACACCCGCCCCCGCGAGGACATCCTCCCTTACATCCCGGCGGGCACGAACCGCGTGCTGGATGTCGGTTGCGGCGCGGGCTTCTTTGGCGAAACCATGCTGCGCACCGGGGCCGCCCAAGAAGTGTGGGGCATTGAATACGTGCCCGAAATGGCCGAGGCGGCCCGAAGTCGCCTGACCCGGGTGGAAACCGGCGACGCCATGCAGATTTTGCCCACCATGCCGCACGGTCACTTCGACGTGATCTCATTTACCGACGTGCTGGAGCACCTGGCCTGGCCGGACGAGGCGCTCAAGCTGGCCAAACCCCTGCTGGCCCCGGGCGGCATCGTGGTGGCCAGCCTGCCCAACGTGCGCTACTTCAATGCCCTGTGGGAAATCGTGTGGCTGGGCGAGTTCCGGTACCAAGACGAAGGCATTTTCGACCGGACGCACCTGCGGTTCTTTACGCAGAAGACCATCCCCGAGTGGTTTGAGCGCGGCGGGTTCCAGGTGCGCACGCTGGTGGGCATCAACCCCAACCCGGGTCGCAAGTTCAATTTGCTGAATCGGTTGCTTCTGCGCAAGCTCGAAGACTGCCGCTGGCTGCAGTTCGCCATCGTAGCCGACCCTAAGCCGTAACCAACAAGCCCGACTTCCCCTAAGGGAAATCGGGCTCAAGATAGGCGGGCGAGCGGCGTTTAGACCTTGCTGCGTTCCAAGTACGCGTAGGCGTTGTGCGCGTGGATGGACTCTTCGTTCTCGACTTCAATCGAGTACGAGGTGATCCGGTCGTCGGCGTCGAACTTGAGCGCGACTTCGCGCACCAGGTCTTCCACAAAGCGGGGGTTTTCGTAGGCGTGCTCGGTCACCCACTTTTCGTCCGGGCGCTTCAGCACGGGGTAGAGACCGCACGAACCCGAGGCTTCGATCATGTCAATCAGCTCTTCCAACCACACGTGGTCGTTGGTTTGCACCCGCGCCGTCACCCAGCCACGCTGGTTGTGGGCGCCGTAGCTGCTGATCTCCTTGCTGCACGGGCACAGCGTCGCCACCGGCACCCGCACGTACATCGTCAGCTCAAAGTGGCCATTGGCGAAGGCATCAAAGCCGCAGTCGTACTCCATCATGCCGGTCTTGCCGGTGACGGGCGCCGCCTTCTCGATGAAGAACGGGAAGCGGACTTCGACGTGGGCCTTCTCGGCGTTGAGCTTCTGGGTGAGCGCCTTCAGGAGCTGCGGCAGGCTGTGCACGCTGATGGTGCGGCCGTACTCGTTCAGCACTTCCAGGAAGCGGCTCATGTGGGTGCCCTTGAACTCCTTGGGCAGGTCCACGGTCAGCGTAAAGTCGCCGCTGGTGCGCTGGCGCTCTTCACTGCGGTCCAGCACCTCGATGGGGAACTTCACGCGGCGCACGCCGACCTTGTCGATGGCGATGTTGCGGGTGTCCTGCGTCTTCTGGATGTCCGGCAGGGCGGCTGATTCGTGACTCATGTCCAACTCACTCGGGGGAGTGCCAAGCGGCCTCCCTTGTGCGCTTTTCTACGTTAGGGGGCCCCGGTCGTTACCCAGGGCCCCATCGTTGCGGTCAATCCCGCTGGTTTCGCGGCCTAGTTTTGGTTCGCCAGTCCCATCACAGCCATGGCCCGGCGGGCGGCGATGTGGGCGGCGGGCCAGCCGCCTCCGCCCTCCCATTCCACGGTGTAGCCGTCGCGGCGATGCCAGTCGGCCAGCTGCGCCACGGCGTCGGCCTCTTCGCTTCGGTTGACCTCTAGGCG
This sequence comes from Archangium gephyra, assembly GCA_943371495.1. Lineage (GTDB taxonomy): Bacteria > Armatimonadota > Fimbriimonadia > Fimbriimonadales > Fimbriimonadaceae > JAHBTC01. Next base: position 7,008 of record CALRVA020000038.1, read on the forward strand.
CAGGTGGTTGCTGTCCGGCAGAGCCAGGGCCGGGGGCTTCCCGGCGGCGCTCATCGCCGCTTGGGCAGCGGCTTGGATCCCTTCGCCCGTTATTGACGGATGCAGAAGGCGGCCCATGTAGCGGCCCATCCCGTACTTGGTGATAAAGCTGTGCATTAGTTCGCCGCCCCAGGTGTGGGCCTCGGCGCAGCCCTTGTCGTCGCTCACCACCAGGGCCAGGGGCACTCCGCACGCGGCGGCGGCGGTGGCGCTCATGCGCTGCTCGCCCCACTCTTCGCCATTCACCCAGAATCGGTGGACACGCCCGCTGATGGTGTGCTCCATGATGCCGTGGCCCGTGCCGGCCATGGCGTGGTAGCCGACTAAGAACGCCACATCAAAGCCTTGATCGACCCCTTCCATCATGCCGAGGTCGCCTGAACCGGTGCCGCTGATGAGTTCGGTGCCGGGTTCGAGGTCGGAGATCAGCAGATTCTTGCCGGTGTTGTGCGAATCCTTGACGACCACCCGGGTAGCTCCGCCCGCGATGGCCCCGCGAATGGCGGCGTTCACATCGTGGGTCATCATCTGGCGGGCAAACGCCCAGTCGTAGTGCTCGCCCGAGGGGCTGCCGCACTGCTTCCAACTTACGACTCCGGTTACGCCTTCAATATCGGCGGAGATGTAGACCCGCATAGCGGGTTCATCTTACTTGGTGCTTTCTTTGGATTGAATTCGTCCGAGTTCGGCGTCGAAAGTCTTGGCGGCAGGTTCTTGCTTGTTGATAGGCTGACCGATGTTGAGATAAGCCAATTCCCAGCGCTTCTTGAGGTCCAGCGTCTTGCGGGCGATGGTGATGTAGACGTCCTGCTCGGACTTCTCGAACTTCACGCGGGCCTTAAAGTGCGCCAGTTGGTACACCTCTTTGGTCTCGCTCTCGCCGGCTTCCATCGTCCGGTATTCGAGGTTGTTGACGGCCACAAAGTCGCCGTACTTGGCCGGCCACTGTTCGTAGGCGGCCCAGTCAAACTCCTTTTGGAACCACGGCACCGGGCTGGCTTCCAGCATGGCGCGGTCGTCTTGGTCCAGCCACACGGGGATCTTCTCGAGCACGTAGGGCCGAGCCGATTGCTCGATGTTGCGTTGGGCGTGCCACCAAAAGAAGCTGAGGCCCGCGATGGGAAACCCAAAGATCGCCAACAGGACGGGCAAGATCCACTTGCGGCCTTCTACCGGCTGGAGATAAGGGTCCACAGCATGAGTTGTATGATCCATGAGCACACCGCCAATCCTAGTTTGACCCCAAGCCCCGCTTTCGGCCCCAATCTGCCGTCCGGAAGCCTCAGCATCATGTAGGTCGCAAACACCTGCGCGCCCCCCAGCCCGAGGTTCGTCACGGGGTCGTAGGGCAATCCATCGAGGCGGAACGGTGCTCCCGCGAGGCTACGGAGCGCCGTCACCAGCTCCAGCCAGGCCACCACAAACCCCATGCCGGAAATGAGTGTAAGGGCGTGCTGGCATTGGTGCCCCCACTTCGGTCGCATGATCCAGAGGGCGGCCACCAAGATGAACGCCACCGCCACGACCCAGCCAATGCCCTGGAGCGCCTTCACGCCCGGGGTCTGGCCGTAGTACGTCATCACCGAGAACGGTTCGCCTTCCAGCCTTTGGTTGCGGGCGTTGGCGGCAATCATGCCGCAGCACGCAAAGGAGAAAAGCCATTCCGGCCAATGAGCGCGGGGAGGGTTCACCATGTCGTCGTTGTTTTGCCTTACGCTTGGGGGGCGGAATCCCATCCGCAGGTGGGACGAGTGGCCAGGGAGAGGACGCTCTTTTGCTGCGCGGACTCCAGGGCCGCCGCCATGATCTCCACCACATGTGCCACCCGGGGCGCCCCGACCGGCGAGGCCGCATCTTCGTAGAGCGCGCGCAAGCCGAGCCCGCGCATGTTGTTCTCGGGTCCCGCGCCCAGGGGCATCTCGCGCCACTCTTCGCCCGGCTGCCGGGCCACCACGGGGCCCCCAAAGCCGTTGGGGTCCGCCGCGCGGATCGCTCCGCCGGTGCCGTGAATCTCGATGTGAGGCAACTCGTGGCTGGGGGTCTCGAAGCTGGTGGTGAGCGTGCCGATCACGCCCGAATGGTGCGTGAGGGTGCATACGATGTGGGTCATCACCTCCACCGGGAACACTGTGCCCGCACGAGGGCCACTGCCGATGGTGCGGTGGTCGCGCACGGTGCGCGCCGAGGCGGCCACCTGGGCGACCGGGCCAAACCAGTGCACCAGGGCCGTGAGGTAGTAGGGGCCCATATCGAAGAGCGGTCCGCCACCGGGTTGATAGTAGAAGTCGGGGTCCGGGTGCCAGCTCTCGTGGCCACCGCACAGCATGTGGGCGGCGTAGCCCACCGGCGTACCGACGTGACCGGCTTGGATCAGTTCCATCACGGTGTTCACACCCGCGCCCAGCACGGTATCGGGGGCGCCGCCGAGCCGGAGCCCGCTCGCATCGGCCAGAGCCACGAGTTCTTGCACTTCGGCCAGCGTGAAGGCCAGTGGCTTCTCGCAGTAAACCGACTTGCCCGCCTGTAACAAGGCCTTGGTGGTGCTGAAGTGGGCCAGGGGTGGGGTGAGGTTCACCACCGCTTGCAGGTCTTCGCGTTGGATCATGTCGGCGGGCGTCATGCCCTCGATGCCGTACTTCTCGGCGCGGGCCTGGGTGCGATCGGGCACCATGTCGGCAATGCCCACGAGGTCAAACATCGGGTCGGCTTGCAGGTTCTCGATGTAGATCGAGCAGATGTTGCCTGCGCCCAGGATTCCTACGCGAATCGGTTGACCATGCGGTCCGGCCATTCAACCAGTTTACGGAGTCTTCGCGTAGGCAGAGGGGCATCCCGGCGGAAGGCTGGTCTGTCCCGACCTCCGTCCGCCTTGCTTCCGTATCATGCCCAACGGGTTGCGCACGCACTACGAGGTCCTGGGGGTTCCGCCGAGCGCGTCTGGTGAAGACATTCGCCAGGCGTATCGCGCGCTTGCCCGGGAGTACCACCCCGACCTCAACCCGGAGGACCCGCACGCCCACGAGCGGATGGCGCTGCTCAATGAAGCGTTCGAAACCCTCAGTGACCCCCTCAAACGCACCCAATACGACGGCACCCTCGGTCTCATTCGGGAAGATGCGGACCCGGCGGGGTTCGTCAAGCGGCCCTCGGTGGTGCAGGCCCGGCTAGTGCAGCGGCACCGGGTCCACCGCACCCCGATTTACGCGATGGCGTTCCGCAGTGTGGGCGGGCAAATGATCACGAGCGGCTTTGATAACGAGGTGTTGCAATGGGATCGCGAGCTGGCCAAGGTCGAGAAGCGCTACCCGCTGGAGGGCGGGGCGGTGAGCAGCCTGGCGGCGCTGAGCGACGGATTTTTGGCGGCGGGGAGCACGGAACAGACCGTCTCGGCGTGGCGGCAGAGCGAGTCAGGCACTCAGTTTTGGCGGCACCATCCGCCGGAGTGGAGCGTGGCGGTGGCGGCTTGCCCGGACGGGAGTTGCGTGGCGCTGGGAACAGTAGGCAAAGAGGCGCGCATCCTTGACGCCCGCACCGGACGCGATCGGTTCCTGCTGCGGGGCCACAAGGACAGCGTGACGGCGGTGGCGTTTTCGTCGGATGGAAGGACGCTCGCCACCGGCAGCGCCGACGCCACTGTGAGGCTGTGGAACGCCCGCACCGGATCTCAGGTACGGGGCATCGAGCGCATTCGGAGTACGGTGACGGCGATTGCCTTCCACCCCGATGGCAGCCGGGTGGCGGTGGCGGCGGTGGACCGCTCGATCCGGGTGTTTGATACCCGCACCTCGGGCTTGCTAACGACCTTTTTTGGCCACGAGCGACCGATTGAGACGCTGGCGTTCCACCCGCGCGGGTGGCTGCTGGCCAGTGGCAGCCGGGATGGCACCGTGGGGCTGTGGAATATCGACCGGGGTCTCGGTCACGGGCGCATTGAGGCTAGCCACCAGGCGGTGATGACGGTGGGGTTCCACCCCGAAGGCCGCTTTATGGTCGCCGGGGGGCTTGATAAGATTCTGCGCGTGTGGCGACTCGGCGGCGCGAACACCTGATCGTTAGCGATTAAGGAACACGATGCCCGCGTTGAGGTACGTGGCGAAGCTGACCCACAGGATGTAAGGCACCAATAGCCACCGGGCGGGGGAGCCGAATCTCTGCATCATCCAGGCGATGCTGGCTAGGAGCAGCAGGATGACGGCGAGGCCGCCGACGGGAGCCTTGAGGCCAAAGAACACCACGGACCAAAGAGCATTGAGCGCGAGCTGAATGCCGAAAGGGAGGGCGAGGGACTTGAGGTTCTCCGGTTGGCGGCGATACGCGATCACCCAACTGGCGGCGATGAGCACGTAGAGAATCGGCCAGACGATGCCGAAGAGGTAGCTGGGCGGCTGGAGCGGCGGCTTGGTGAGGGCACCGTACCAGCCATCTTGGATGGCGCTGGGGGTCACGCTACCGCCAATCCCACCCGCGACGAAGACCGCGACGGCCCCCAGAATGGCGATGCCGGGGCGGAAGGTGGAGCTCATAAGGGTTACTACGCTCTGAACCCGTCTCGAATTAGAGAAACTCGGATTCGAGCGTGCCCAACTACCCCGGGTTGCCCACCGACCACGCGTATTGATCGGGCCACGGCACCTCGGCCCCCAGTTCCTTTGCCGCCCGCAGTGCCCAGTAGGGTTCCCGCAAGAGTTGCCGCCCCAGAAACACGATATCGGCACTGCCCTCGGCGACGATGGCCTCGGCCTGCTCGGGTTCGGTGATGCTGCCCACCGCCCCGGTGGCGATGCCGGTGGCCGCCCGCAGGTCCCGCGCCAGGTGAACCTGGTACCCCGGCCCGACCGGGATATTCGCGTTCATCACGGTGCCGCCACTGCTGCAGTCCACCAAATCCAGTCCCAGGGGCGCTAATTCCTGCACCAGCCGGGCCGAGTCGTCGGGGGTCCAGCCGCCTTCCACCCAGTCGGTCACGCTCAGGCGCATCCAAAGCGGCTTCTCGGCGGGCCATTCTTGACGCACGGCCTGTACCAACTCCCGGTGGAACAAGAATCGATCGCCGCCCTCCGGCGCCGGGTGGCTGAGTGGCGAAAGGAACTGGTGCAGCAAGTAGCCGTGCGCGCTGTGGAGTTCCAGTACGTCGAACCCCGCCTCGTGGGCGCGGCGGGCGGCCTGCTGCCAGGCTTTAATCATTTCTTCGCGGTCGGCCGCCGTCATGGCTTGCGGCACGGGGGTGTCTTCGCGGAACGGGATGGCGGCCGGGGCTAGGCGGGGGTGCGGCCAATCAGGGACGTAGCCGCGCACCGGCGACCACGGGCGATATGTGCCCGACTTGCGGCCCGCGTGGGCGATTTGGATGGCGGCAGCAGCCCCGGCGTATTGGATGCTCTCGGCGATCGCTCGCAGGCCAGGGATGTGGTCGTCGCTCCAAATACCGAGGTCCTGCGGGCTGATCACTCCGCCCGGGGTCACAGCAGTTGCCTCCAGCATCACCAAGCCGCAGCCGCCGGCCGCGCGGCTGCCGTAGTGCGCGGGGTGCCAGGCGGTAGCGACGCCGTCCATGGCCTCGCAGGAGTACATGCACATCGGGCTCATGGCCACCCGGTTGCGAAGGGTGACCGACCTTTGCGAGAAGGGGGCGAAGAGGGAGCTCATGCCCTCATTTTGGCCGGTACGCAAGCTCTACCGGGAAAATTGCGGGGATTCGGCGGAAAGGATGGAAACCCCGTAAAAATACTGTAGTGGAGGGGCGAATTGAGGAGGGGAGTCAGGTATTGTGAAGGTTCTAGCGAAGAAATTCGTTTTGGAGTCTTTTAAAATGAAGAAACTCATCCTTCTAGCCGCAATGGCGGCTGTGGTTGGTTCTGCAAACGCTGCGGTGGTTTATAGCCAGAACTGGGACGGCGGCATTGCCGCCAGCGGTTGGACCTCGACCGACGACAATGCGTCGGGCTTTTTCTGGACCGATATGGCCGACACGCTCGACGGCAACTACGCCAGCACGACGGCCGCGGATCAGTCCAACGCTCCGATCGCCAACAGCGACTTCTACCACTTCGACAACCTTGCTCCGAACGGTTTCGACACGTCGCTCCGCTCCGGTGCAATCAGCCTGGCGGGCTTTGCGAATGCCAGCATGGATTTCGACGTGAACTTCCAAGCCAACGTTGACAACTCCGGCGACCAGATGGAAGTCATGGCTTCGGCCAACGGCACGACCTGGACCACTCTCGAGGTCTACGCTACGGACACCCCGGTTGGCGGCCTTTACAATAACAACTCGGGCGTAAGCAAGAGCTACGACCTGAGCGCGTTCGATGGCGGCAACTTGTTCCTCCGCTTCCGCTACGTTGACCCGTCGGTGGATCCCTGGGAATGGTATGCCCAGGTGGACAACCTGGTCGTGACGGCCGATGCCGTGCCGGAACCGGCCAGCATGGTCGCCCTTGGCGCTGGTCTGCTCGCTCTGGCGCGCCGCCGCCGCAGCAAGTAAGCCTGACGCGAAAGCGATAGGATCAATCCGAAGAGGTCTCTCCTGCGAGAGGCCTCTTTTCTTGTTGGTTGCGATGGCAACTGGATAAACTGTGTTCACATGCTTTTGAAGCCCTTGCTCACCGCCGAACAGATCGCCCAGCGCATCGCCGAACTCGGCGCCCAGATCACGGCGGACTATCAGGGGCAAGAGCTCATCCTGCTGGGCGTGCTCAAGGGGTGCCACCCTTACCTCAGCGACCTGGCCCGCAGCATTGATCTCCCCATGCAGATTGACTACGTGCAGGTGGCCAGCTACCATGGCCAGCAAATCAGCAGCGGGGCCGTGCGGTTCAAGCGGGACCACGAAATCCCGATTGAAGGCAAGCACGTGCTGTTGGTGGAGGACATTGTGGATACCGGCCTTACGCTCGGCTACCTCCGCGAACTGCTGGAAACCCGCCAGCCCGCCAGCCTGGCCGTCACCGCCTTGCTCAATAAGGTCGAAGCCCGCACCCACGATGTCCCGGTTGAGTACATCGGCTTTGACATTCCGAACCGATTTGTAGTAGGATATGGGTTAGACGACGAGGAGCGTTATCGCAACCTTCCCTACGTAGCCGTTCTCGGCGACTAAATCGTCTACCCCTTCCCCCTCCTCCCCGTTCTTGGGTGTGTGAGGATCGGTGTTACACATGCAGCACACATTCCGTGCCCGTAAATCTGGCTCGACCGGCCGCCGAGGCCGCGGTGGTTCCGGTGGCTCTGGTGGCTCCGGCCGCGAAAAGCAACCCAATATCGACACTTCCATAGACAACGAAAGTCTGCCGGAAGTTGACTTTAACTCCTTTGACGCCATGTCGCCGGCCGACCTGGCGAAGGCGGCCAAGAAGGCGAAGATCTCGCTGGACGTGGACAAGGGCGTCGTGATCGAGTCGCTCCTGAAGCAAGCGAACCCCGATGCGGTCTACCGCACCGGCATTCTCGAGCTGATGAACGACGGGTGGGGTTTCCTCCGCCGCCTCACGTTCGGATCGAGCAACGACGACGTCTACGTCAGCCAAAACCTGGTGCGCAAGAACGGACTGAAGGCCGGTGACACCGTGATGGGCCTCATCCGCCCGCCGCGCGAAGGCGAAAAGTACGCCGGGATGCTCCGCATCGAAAGCGTCAACGGCCACGGCACCCAGTCGCCCGAGCATCAATCCCGCCGCTCGTTTGACGAACTCACGCCGCTTTTCCCCGAACGTCGCCTGAAGATGGAAACCACGCCTGAGAACATCATCGGGCGCATCATTGACCTCATCGCTCCCATCGGGATGGGTTCGCGCGGTCTCATCGTCGCCCCGCCCAAGGCCGGGAAGACGACCATCGTCAAGACCATCGCCAACTCCATTACGGCGAACAACCCCGGCGTGTACCTGATGGTGCTGCTGGTGGACGAGCGACCGGAAGAAGTCACGGACATGCGCCGCGGCGTGAAGGGGCAAGTGATTTCGAGCACCTTTGATGAACCCGCCGAAAACCACATGCGCGTGACGGACCTGTGCCTGGAGCAAGCCAAGCGCCTGGTGGAAGCCGGCCGCGACGTGGTGATTCTGCTCGACTCGATCACGCGTCTCAGTCGCGCCAGCAACCTGACCATCAACCCCAGTGGGCGCACGCTCTCGGGCGGTCTGGACCCCGCCGCGCTCTATCGCCCGCGACGCTTCTTTGGGGCGGCGCGCAACATTGAAGAGGGCGGTTCGCTCACCATCATCGCCACCGCGCTCATCGAGACCGGAAGCAAGATGGATGACGCGATCTTTGAAGAGTTCAAGGGCACCGGCAACATGGAAATCGTGTTGGACCGCGAACTGGCCGAGCGCCGCATCTGGCCGGCCATGGACGTCCGCCGCAGCAGCACCCGCCACGAGGAGAAGCTCTTCGAACGCGATGCCCTGGAAGCCGTGGTGCAGCTGCACCGCATCTTGGCCAACACGAAGGACAACGTGGAAGCCACCGACCAACTCATCAAGCTGCTCAAGCGCACGCCGACCAATGCGGCGTTCCTCGAGAGCGTGACGGCCCGCACCCGCGCCACGGTCTAAGCACCGTCTAAGTGCCGTTTAACCGGGGCAAAGCGATGGCCCCCACGGGAGGAATCCCGTAGGGGCCGGAAGGGGTTCTTAGGCCAGCCGCTTACTGCGCCTTGGCTTCGAACGAAACGCGGACGTACACTTCGTCGCTCAGCGGCATCACGCCGTTCGGCATCTTGTCGGTGCTACCCACCTTGAAGTCGCTGCGCTTCACCACGAACGGCTCGGCGATCACGCCCACGATCTTGCCCATGCGCGGATCTTCCAGCGGGCCGTTGAACTTGAAGCCAATCGTCATCGGCTTGGTTTGGTCCTTGATCGTCAAGTTGCCGTTGACCACCCAGCCCTTTTCGGTTTCCTTCACGCTGGTGCTCTTGAACTTCATCGTGGGGAACTTGGTGGCGTCAAAGTAGTCGGCGCTTCGCAAATGGTCATCGCGGGCCCCCACGGCCGTGTCCACGCTGCTCACGTCCACCGTGAATTCCACCGAGGAGTTCGCCATGTTGTCGTGGTCCACCATCACGTGGCCATCAAACTTGGTGAAGCGACCTTGCACGTGGGCGAGGCCCATGTGCACGATTTCGAATCCGACGCCGGAGTGCACCGCATCCACCTTATAGTGGCTCGGAGCCACGGCCGACGGCGACACGGGGTACTCGGTCGGGGTCGCAATCGCGCGACCGGGATGCAGGGCGACGAAGCCCAGGGCCACGGCCGGAGCCGCTCCCCACCAAAGATGCTTGAACTGAATCGTCATGTTAAATCCTGAAAAGTCTCCCTACCGGGATCTTCTCTTACTACTCTCTTACGTCGACCTTTGCTCAATTCGTTGCACGCGCAATGAAACCGGCCGAAAATCACCAGGCCCGGAATATGCCATGCCGGGTTTTCTCGTAGTTCAAACTAGAACCATGCGTCGTTTCCTCGGGTTGTTCATGGGGTGTTTGCCCCTGTGGCTGCTGGCCCAGCCGACTACCGATCCGCAGCCTGCCTTCTTGGATAAGCGGGATGAGGTTACGGTGGCCCTGGCCGAGCCGGCCCGGATTCAGGAGCTGGAAGGGGCCGTCCGGGTCACCATCAACGATCAGCCGGTGCGCGTGGTGGACATCATGCCGGGGATGAAGGCCGAGATTCCCCTCCCGGCCAACGCGGTGACGCTACCGGGGAGCATTCAAAAGGCCCTGGGGGGCAACGAGTGGGCTCCGAATGACCCCGTCACGCAGATGAACGAAGTTCGGCCGGGAGTGTTCGAGTTTGTGGCCACTTTTCCGGCCGGGGACTGGGAATACAAGGTGGCCCGGGGCGGGAACTGGTCGCAGAACTGGGGCCGCGATTTTGTGCCTGGCGGGCCGAACATTCGCCTCTCCGTGGCCAACGCCGGCACGATTGTGAAGTTCGTGGTGGACTTCAACGCCAACACGGTCAAGGATTCGATCAACCACCCCGGAGAGGTCGTCGCGCCGAAGGAGGCTCCTCCGGTCGGCCTCGGGCGCCCGGACGCCGACCTGCTGGGTAGCGTGCGCGTGCTGCTGGCCGCCCCGCTGGATGATCAGCAACTCACCGAAGATATCCGCGTTCGGGTGGGTGGCAATGAAGCCCGGCGCGTCTATCTCCGCGATGTGCTGAACGACCCCGCGTTCCAATACACCAAAACCGACCTCGGTTCGGTGGCGACTTCCCGAGAAACCACCTTCAAGGTATGGAGCCCGGTGGCGCGTAGTGCCACGGTGCTGCTGTACCGCACGGGCCGCCCCACACCCTTCCGGCGCGTGCCGATGAAGCGGGGCACCGGGGGCGTTTGGTACGCCAGCCAGACCGGCAACCTGCACGCCACGGAGTACCAGTACGAGTTTGAGAGCTACGGCCGCAAGCGGATAGCCACCGACATCTACGGCCGGGCCTCCAATGCGCTCTCCACTCGAAGTGTGGTGGTCGATCTCTCTCGCACCCAGCCGCCGGGCTGGCCGACGCGCCTCGCCTTTACTGGCGCGCAGACCGACGCCGTGATCTACGAACTTCACGTGAGGGATTTCACGATTCAGGCCGCCTCGGGGGTGCCGGCTTCCTTGCGCGGCAAGTATCTGGGCTTGCTGCACTCGTCCAGCCCGCGTCAGGGTCTTAACCATCTGGTCAATTTGGGCGTGACTCACGTCCACCTGCTGCCGATCCACGACTTCAACCCGGCGCATTCGCAGGGCTACAACTGGGGCTACGAAACGACCCAGTTCAACGTGCCGGAGGAGCAGTATTCGCAAACGCCGAATGACGCGATCCGGCGGGTGCGTGAGTTCAAAACCATGATCGCCGGGATGCACAAAGCGCGGCTGGGCGTGGTGCTGGACGTGGTCTACAACCACAGCGTGCCGAGCGAAGGCCAGCAAAGCGCGTTCTGGGAAACCGTGCCGTTCTTCTACTTCCGGACTAACGATCGCGGCGACGTACTGAACGAGAGCGGGGTGGGGAATGCCCTGGCCGATGAGCGCCCGATGGTGCGCAAGTTCATCCGAGATTCACTGGTGTACTGGACGCGGGAGTACCGCGTGGACGGCTTCCGCTTTGACCTGCTGGGCATGCACGAGCCGGAGTCCGTCGCCGACTGGACCAAGGCCATCCGGGCCGTCAACCCTAATGCCATCATCTACGGCGAGCCCTGGACCGGCGGCGGACCGCTCCGCTTCGGTAAGGGTGCGCAACGCGGGATGGGCTTGGCCGTGTTCAACGACAACTTCCGAGGGGCGTGGCGCGGCGCTCTGGACGAACAGGGCCCGGGTTGGGCCATGGGCGGCGGCGATCGCGCAGGCATTGTGCGCGGCATGATGGGTTCGCCTGAATTTGCCAACCACCCCACCGAAACCCTGAACTACGTCAGTGCCCACGATAATCTCTCCTTCGGCGACCGGGTT
>CALRVA020000039.1:0-18150 GCA_943371495.1 Archangium gephyra
GAACTCCGTGCCCAAGGCCACTGCATTGCCATCTTCGGCGATGCGCTCGACGCCCGCCGAGGCCGCGCCGCCCTCGCTAAACATATCAAAGTTACCGTTGTGGAAGCCAAACCACATCGGCGTGAGGAAGGTGCCGCCCGAGGGGGACAGGTTGGTGATGCGGACTTCAACTTGCTGTTGAGCCATGGCCAGATGAGTGGCAAAGACCGCCATTGCGAGAAGGGTGTATCGTTTCATGGAAGATATCCGAGCCGGGGCAAAGCCGACTCACCGGAACAAGTCACGGGGCTTTCCGGCGGTTCCCTTGGGTTCAAAACGATCGGTCCGAGGTCGCGATCTTCAAAAAATGGCGGGACCAAGCGGAACTCTGCCCGGACCCGGTGACTTAATGCTGTGTGGATGCTGAAGCCCCGATACCGCCCATCTTGCGGATGTCCGGACCGCCGTGCATGGCGGTGCCCAGGGGTTCGATGACACCGTCGCCCGCTGCTCCCGATCAATTCCTGCAGTTGGTCCGTCAGGCCGAACCTCGACTCCTCCGCATGGCGCAACGCATGACCGGCCAACGGGAAATCGCCAAAGACCTGGTGCAAGAGGCCGTGCTGAAGGGGTGGGAAATGGTGAAGGCGGGGCGCCTGGAGATCGGCCCGGGCACCGAGAGTTGGCTGCGGCAAGCCACCGCCCACGCCTTTCTCAACTGGCGACGGCGGGAAAGCAAACGAAAGACCGACGAACTGGCTGAGCACCACGAACCCGCCGACCACGACCCGATGCAGCAACCCCAGCAGCGGTTGGAGCACCTCGACCGCATCCAGTGGCTGCGCGAGGGGATGAACGAGATCAGCGAAGACCACTGTGCCATCATTGCGCTGGTTGACCTGGAAGAAATGAGCTACCAAGAGGCCGCCGCCGTATTGAACCTGCCCACGGGCACCGTGCGGAGCCGCCTCAGCCGCGCCCGCGTAGCCCTGGCCAACGCCCTACTGCGCCTACGACCCGAAATGGATGTGAAGTTCTGATGGAAAAGGTCATCAAGCCCTGCTCGCACATGAGCGCCGCCCTCAACCGCATGGCGCGTGGCGAAAAGCACGGTCTGTGGCTGGCCTACGCCCGCCAGCACCTCAAGGGATGCCCGCGCTGCCAGCAAGCCTTTGATGCCATCGTGAGCCTGCTCAACCTGGTTCAAGAAGCGCGCACGGCCCCCGAACCTGAAACCCTGGACGGCCACCGCTGGGAAGCCATCGAGCAGACCATCCGCCGCGCCGATACGCCGCCCGAGTAACCCCCGACAAACAAGAAAGAACCCCCCAGGCCACTGCCCAGGGGGTTCTTTTCGTTTGCTTAGCTGTGAATGACCGGACTTTAGAAGTCCATGTCATCCATGCCCGGACCGCCGGCCGGAGCCTTCTTCTTTTCCGGCTTTTCGGCCACCATGGCTTCGGTGGTCAGCATCAGGCCCGCAATCGAGGCCGCGTTCATCAGCGTGCTGCGAGTCACCTTGGCCGGGTCCACGATGCCCGAGGCCACCATGTCCACCATTTCGCCGGTGGCGGCGTTCAGGCCGATGCCGGCCTTGGCGTTGCGCACCTGTTCCACAATCACGCTGCCTTCCAGGCCAGCGTTCTCGCTGATCTGGCGGATGGGAGCTTCCAGCGCGCGGCGGACGATGTTCACGCCCGTCAGTTCATCGCCTTCGGCGTTCAGCGCGTCCAGCACGGACTGGCTGCGCAGCAGGGTGGTGCCGCCGCCCGGGACGATGCCTTCTTCCACGGCCGCACGGGTGGCGCTCAGGGCGTCCTCGTAGCGGTGCTTCTTCTCCTTCAGTTCGGTTTCGGTGCTGGCACCCACCTTGATCACGGCCACGCCGCCGCTCAGCTTGGCCAGGCGTTCCTGCAGCTTCTCGCGGTCGTAGTTGCTCTCGGTGTTTTCCATCTGCGCCTTGATCTGGCTGATGCGGCCCATCACCTCGTCCTTGCTGCCTGCGCCTTCGATGATCGTCGTGTCTTCCTTGGTGATGACGACCTTCTTGGCGGTACCCAGCATGTCAATGGTGACGTTCTCGAGCTTGGTGCCGAGATCTTCGCTGATAAACGAACCCTTGGTGAGGATGGCAATGTCTTCCAGCATCGCCTTGCGTCGCTCGCCAAAGCCCGGGGCCTTGACGGCGGCGATCTGCAGCACGCCGCGAATCTTGTTCAGGACCACGGTCGCCAGGGCTTCGCCTTCAATGTCTTCGGCCAGCAGGATGATCGGGCGGCGAGCTTGCGCCACCTTTTCCAAGAACGGCAGGAGGTCTTGCGCGCTGCTGATCTTCTTCTCGTGGATGAGGATCAGCGGGTTTTCCAGCACGGCTTCCATGCGCTCGGGGTCGGTCACAAAGTACGGGCTGATGTAACCGCGGTCGAACTGCATGCCTTCCACGATTTCCAGGCTCGTTTCGCGGCCCTTGCTCTCTTCCACCGTGATGACGCCGTCCTTGCCGACCTTGTCCATGGCTTCGGCCACTTGCTTGCCAATCTCGTTGTCGTTGCCCGCAATGGTGGCGACGAACTCGATCTGCTCCTTGTCCTTCACCGGCTGGGCGGTCGCCTTGATGTTGGCCACCACGGCTTCCACGGCCTTGTCAATGCCGCGCTTCACCGCAATCGGGTTGCCCCCGGCGGCCACGTAGCGCAGGCCTTCGTTCAGGATGGATTGCGCCAGCACCGTCGCGGTGGTGGTGCCGTCCCCGGCCACGTCGTTGGTCTTGCTGGCCACTTCCTTGCACAGCTGGGCGCCCATGTTTTCGTAGGGGTCTTCCAGTTCCACTTCCTTGGCCACGGTCACGCCGTCCTTGGTGATGGTCGGGCTGCCCCACTTCTTGTCCAGGATCACGTTGCGTCCCTTTGGGCCAAGCGTCACCTTCACGGCGTCGGCCACCTTGTTCACGCCCCGTTCGAGGGCACGACGAGCGACTTCATCAAATGCGAGGGTCTTTGCTGCCATTGGTTTAGTTCTCCTTTACGATCGCGTAGATCTGGTCTTCATCAAGAATGGTGAGGTCTTCGCCGTCGACGGTCACTTCGTTGCCGCCGTACTTGCTGAACAGCACCTTGTCGCCCACGGTCACGGCGAGCGTGTTGCGCTGGCCGTTGTCCAGGGTGCGCCCGTTGCCCACGGCCACCACGGTGCCCTGGGTCGGCTTCTTCTTTGCGGCGTCCGGAAGCAGGATGCCCCCGGCGCTCTTTTCGTCAGCCTCGTGCACACGCACGACGACCTTGTCTCCGAGCGGTCGAATGTTTGCCATATCTTTCTCGATCTCCCCCGGCGAGCTCCCGGTGATGGGGTTAGCACTCGCGCGGGCTGTCTGCTAATTCTAACGCCCCGGGCGGCCGCTTTGCGCCCCGGATTAGCAAAGATAGGACTAGAGTGCTAAGGGGTCCTGGAGCGATAGAAGCGCTGGGACCCCGAGACTATGCGATCCAGCCTGCAAGCCTTACCGGGCACCCGCGGCCTTTGCTCGAGCGTCAAACCGATCTGCCCATTCAACGTATCGCTTTTGGACGTTTTCCCAGTTCACAACGCTGCCTTCGTCGTCATAATACAGACCCTTCAGGCCGTAATCCTTCTCAAGCCGGGCACTATGGACCTTCAGGTAGGACGCCACGTGCCTGTGTCGACTAGCGGGATCAGTAGGACGCCCTTCTTTTCTTGCAATGGCCATTGCGTTGTGCCAGATAACAAGCTTTACCAGTTGAGGCACCTCCACACCATGATCTCCAGGCAAGCAAACCAGCGCCATGTTCAGAACCTGATCACCAACTTTACTCTCCAGCGGCATAATAAGTGTGACAGTCTCAAAGGAGTCCTGCTCACGAGATGGTTCACCAGTCGCTTTCCAGTTTCCAAAAAGCTCTCGCTTGAAGAATTCTCCAAGCTGGCGCCTGGTAACTCCTTGCCGTTGAAGCTCTTCTTCTGAGACAAATCCTGCCATAGCTTCTGAATCAGATCCTTCGACTACCTGTTGCAGCTGTTTAGAAACATCCTGAGATGTCACAGCTTGGTTGCATCCACTTGCACCGAGTGCCGCCAACAATACAACCACCCATCCGGGCAAAGAACGAAACTTATCCACCACCGTTGCAATTGCCACCTTCATATGGTATGCAATAGGATCCCTGCCAGTCGTAAGTAACGTACTTGTTGCCGACTCCTTGGTTTTCCAAGTTCGATTCGCAATAGTACAAGTTCCATCGGCCTTCACGGCACTGAGTCGACTCCGTGCCCGTCAGGTCAGCGGTGTAGCAAGGTTCTCTGAGCGCTGCCAGTTGACCGTACCCCATAGGACAGCCGAAGTATGGCGTACACTCATCTAGGCATATTTGCCAGACGTTGCCAGTACCAGGCTGAGCAAGGACGAAGCCAATTGAAACTCCTGAGAGCGTTGCAACTAGAGCCAATTTGGCCATTTTGGATGTTTTCATATGTGTCTCCTTCTAAGGTTCGCTTCCGTCACGAACCCAGTTTTTCCAGTCGAAAAATGTTCCTCTTGAGCGCCGGACATAGGCAGTACCAGAGAGGTTTGTGATTACACCACGCTTTGTCACTCTTGGAGCAGCGATGTAGCGGTTGGCGCTATTGCAATGAAAATCGAGGGCAACGGGAACAGAGTCCCGATACTTAATGGCGAACCCAGCAAAAATTGTATCGTCAATTGCCGCCGGGTATATCCCTGCGAACATTTCAGGGGCTATCAACTTGCCACAAGGTGAGTTAAGCATTTCCTCACTCAAGCCGTATATGTTGTTCCAAAACAGCAGATAGCTATTTGACGGTAGGTTCATGGTACTCGGCTCACCATAGGTGCCCGTCTCACCGCCGCTATCTTCTCGGTACAGCATCAAAGCCATATGAATCTGCTTGCCTCTGAGCATCGATGCACTCACCTTCGCTCCTTCTGAGGCCCGTCGCACGCTCGGATAGGTTAAGCCCGCCACAATCGCAATGATGGCCAGCACGACGAGGACTTCGACCAACGTAATCCCAGTCGCCTTATTTCTTTTCATAAAGAGCCACCCCCAGGGAACATTTTGGGATCACGGTACAACTCCACGATCCGGCCATCTTGGACTCGAATAAGCGCCGGACGAAAATCCTTGGGACTTGAATATCGACCGAACGAGGCCCAACCGTGAGTATCAAACTTCGTCTGGCTCCGCTCCGAGACGAGGACGGTGACGTCCTTCTTCCCTATTGCCTTCGACGCGGCTTCCATCAAGCGCACGTCACTACCACAACCCTTACAATCTGGAATAAGGAGCACCCAATTTGAAACGGGCGCGGCCAAGTCATTGGGCCACTGATCCCCGACCTCTAAATTTCGGCGCTCAATGAGATAGGAAGGACAAACTGCGGGCTTCGCTTTGTCGGCCTGCGCATTCGGACGCACCGCCATGGCGACGCATGCGGTTGCCATGCTTGCGAGGACGATGCCATGCCACAGTCGAATCACTTCTGACCTCCTACGGGGAGGGGATACCACACCGAAAAAAAAAAAAAGCAATATTCAAACACATTTTTAAAAGAAACTTGCAAATTGATTTCCTGCGCAACGATTGCCGCGGAAGCAGCCGGTACTTCTGAGTCGCGCGCGAGACCCCCGCGAAAGTACGGGACCGCGAAACCCCGCCGCCCATCGTCCGTCAAAATAGTCACTATGAAATCCGCCGTGATGGGGCGAACAGTGATGGTCTCCGTGCTCTTGGCCGGGGTGGCGTTGATGGGGGCTTCGGGCTGCAATGCCCTCCGTGATGACCGTTACGGAGCCCTGATGGTGAATATTGACTGGCCCGAAGAGACGCGCGGCATCCCCAGCTACGCCCGCAGCGCGCGCATCATCCTGCAAGATCCGGGCGGAGGCTTCGGCTACGGCGGCAACGGCTACGGCGACCGCGTGCAGATCGTCAACCGCAACCGCAGCAGCGCCTATGAAGATGAGATCCGCTTCGACAACCTCATCCGCCGCTACGACGAGGATTATCCGTTCTTCGACCACTACATCGAGGTGATTTTTTACACCGGCACCGGCGGCAGTGGCACCGTGGTCGCGACCGCGCCCTATACGTTCCGCTTCCGTGAGTTCAATTGGAACCACACGCTCAACGTGAGTTCTTACACCGCCGCCGAAATTGTCTCGCTCCGCGTGGACGGGCCGTTCACGGTTACGCTAGCGGGCGGCGCTCGCTCGCTCATCGGCACCGGCCTCGACCGCTTCAATCGCAATCTCGCCCTGCCCCCGCGCGCCCTGCGCTGGGAAGTGGTCGGCGGTGATGCCGGCACCATCACCACGGACGGCGTGTTTACGCCGGTGCGCCAGGGCAGCGTGCAAGTGCGGCTTTTCGAAGCCGATGGTTCGGTGGAGCCCGCCGTGGCTACCATCAACGTCGTCCCGTAAGCCTTCAAGCCCCAGGGGCAACGAAAAAAGAGACGATCTCCGAACCTGGAGGTCGTCTCTTCTCTTTTCAATCTCTCGTAGGGATCAGCGGACGTAGTGGATTTCGGGCTCTTCCATGTCGTCCAGCAGCATCATCGCCACAATCGGCAATGGACGCCCCTTCGCAATCTCGCGGGCTTCATCAAAGCTCACTTGGTCGATGGTCATGCCGACGAGGTCAATCCACTCAGCAAAGCGCACCGCGCCCACTTCTTCCGTGAAGACGGCCAGGCCGTTCACGCCGCGATGGCAATAGCAACCGTATTTCCCGCTCGGCTGGTGGTGCAGCACGTAGAGGACGTCGGGGATGGTGCTTTCCAAACCCATGATCGGACAGGAAATCGTGTTGTTCATCGCTACGATTTCCTATTGGCATTCTGGCCCCGTACTTTTAGGGGGAGAATGACGAATTCTTCCTGAGGAGCCGGCGGAATCGTCGCCAGTTCCCCGTGTGTTGCTCGCAGCCTTCGAGGATGGCGCGAACCGCGCGGGCATGGTCGCCGGTGGGCGCCGGCCACACATCGCTCCTCCCTTCACCCGTGTAAGCTAAGGCATGGCTTACGGATTGGAAGGCGATTTCGTGCGGCTTGTCCCCTTGGATCATGTCAAACACTTTGAGAACTATCTGATCTGGCTCAACGACGATGCCGTCACCCGTCACTTGCTCGTTGAGTACCCGATGAACCGGTTGATGGAGCAGGAGTTTTTCGACAAGCAACGGAACAACCGTGACGAGATCATTTGGGCGATTGAGACCCTAGACGGGCGCCATATCGGGTCGAGCGGAGTCCACAAGATCGATTTCCGCCATCGACACTGCATCACCGGAAGCTTCATTGGCGACCCCGAGTTTCAGGGAAAGGGCCTCGGCACCGACGCCGCTCGAGTCCGAGCAAAGTACCTCTTTGAGACCTTGAACATGCACCGCGTGTACTCGGCGTACCTCGGCGACAACGAGCGAAGTCGACGAATGCAGGAGCGGATTGGAGCCGTCGAAACGGGCCGATTCCCAGAACGCTACTTCCGGGACGGAAAGTACCTCGACGAGGTGATCATGACTTTGACTCGCGAGGCTTGGTTAGCCAACCTGAAGTAGCGTTTCCGCAGCGATGGGGGCGCAGAAAATTCGCGCCCACTTCGTGGGCTTTAGGCGCGCTTGAAGAAGCGCTTGTTCACCACTTGGCCCGGCACTTCTTGCCCGCGAATCTCCACGGTGCAGGCCGTCTCCGCCTTGATGTGCGGCTGCAAGAACGCGAAGGCGACACCCGCCTCCAGCAGCGGACTGTAAGCGCCACTGCTCACAAAGCCCACGGCTTCCCCGTCCACCCGCACGGTGGCGTCAATCGGCGCGACCCGCTTGGAGTCGAGCTTGATGCCATGCAGCTTAAGCGGCAGCCCCGCCGCCTTGCCCGCTTCGACCTTGTCGCGGCCCAGGAACGGCACGTCCGTCTTGCGCATCACCCAGCCCAGACCCGCGCACAGCGGCGAGAGGTCGTCCTTGAGTTCGTGGCCGTAGAGCGGCAGGCCCGCTTCCACGCGCAGGGTGTCGCGGCTACCCAGCCCGCAAGGCGTCACGCCGGCGGCGTGCAGGGCATTCCACAGCGCGGTGGATTGCGCAGCCGGGCAGATCAACTCCAGGCCATCTTCGCCGGTGTAACCACTGCGCGCGGCAAAGACCGGCACCCCGGCCATCGTCACGTCGGCGGTGCCGAACATCGGCAGCGCGCGCAGTTTGTCGCCATCGGGCGTCATCCCGGACATGATGTCGAGGGCGGTGGGGCCTTGCACGGCAATCATCGCGGTGGCTTCGGTGTTGTCTTCAATGGCCACGCCGAAGGTGTTCTGGGCCGCCATGTGGGCCAGATCCTTCTGGTGATTGGCGGCATTGACGACCATGCGGAAGAGGCCATCCCGCACCTTGTAAACGATAATGTCGTCTACCAGGCCGCCATCAGCGTTGGGCAAAAGCGAATAGTGACCCCGGCCATCGGTCAGCGCGGCGATGTCACCCACCGTGATGTGCTCCAGGTAGGCCTGCACGTTCTCGCCGCTCAGGGTCAGGCGCGCCATGTGGCTCACATCGAACATGCCAGCCCCGTTGCGGACGGCCAGCGACTCGGCGATTACCCCGGTGTATTGCACCGGCAAGTCATAGCCAGCAAAGGTGACGATGCGGCCCCCCATGGCCACGTGGGCGTCATACAAGGGAGTTCGGGCGGCTTCGGACACGCTAAAATTATATCAATGTGGGTCGCCGAACGGGCCTTTTCCCGTAAATCGTACGGGGATGTGAACGGTTATGCCCCTTTTCCTCGTCTTTGCCCATAGATTCGCGCGGTAACATAGGGTCGGGTGCGTATGCGGCTGACCCCCAGGGACAGGCGCAAACAGGATCAAGGCACGAAAATGTTGGGACCCATGGATGAAGCGGCGCGAATGAAGGCGCTCAACGACGGTCGGCGATTGATGGCCGAGCGTCGGCTGGATGACGCCCAAATGGTCGCCGCGGAACTGGTGGCAAGCCTGCCGGATGATGCGGAAGTCCACGCCTTTTTGGGCGACGTGATGGATGAACTGGGCCGCACCGAAGAAGCGGTCGCCGCTTACGAGCGTGCCGTCGCGATCAATCCGGAAAGCCAACTGGACCGCATTCGCCTGGTTCAGCTTCGCCGCAAGCTGGAGAACACCGATTTTGATGTGGCCGAGCCGGTGCGCCGCCGCCGCATGAATGTGCCCGCCCTGGCCGCTGGCAGCGTGCTGATGGCCTGTGTGATCTCCGCGATCGTGCTGGCCCGAGGCGCGGACAACACCCCCGTTGCGATGGCCCCCGCCGGCGAGCAAGTGCTGGAAAGCCGACCTTTTAACCCGCCGCCGCCGGTCTCCAACTCGGAGCCGATGCAGGTGCCGAATAATAACGCCAGTGCGAACCCGCCGAGCGACGTGGTGGTGACGAACCCCACCAGCCCGCTCAGCCAGCCGGTCCGCATCCCCGGCAGCACCAACCAGCAATCGGGCCTGGGCCAAATCCAGCCCGACAACGGCTTCAGCCCGCTGTCGCCCAACGTCACGATTTCTCCCAACCAGCCGACCGGCCCGACGAACATCGCCGAAGCCCAGCCGCTGGGTGACCCGGACCCGATCCCGGAGAAGAAGGATCCCCCCAAGAATGATCCGGGCGTGGTGGAGATCACCAGTAGCAGCAACGGCTCCGGCGCAGTGGGCAACTCCGAAGGCGTCAGCCAAGAGGACCGCATGCGCGGCGAGGCGCTTTACCAAGCCGCCCGCGAAAGCTACACCCTGGGGGACAACGCCCGCGCCGCCGACCTGTTCAACCAGGCCATCCGCGCTGGGTACGTCAATGGCGGCACCTACCACCGCCTGGCCAAGTGCTACCAAAACTTGGGTCGCCGCGCGGATGCCATCAAGGCGTACGAGCGAGCGGTCGCTCTTTATGAGCAATCGCAGACGTCGAACCCCGAGCTCAGACGTCGAAACATTGAAGAATGCCGACAGGCCATCCGAATCTTGCAGGGCTCGTAGCACTCCTCGCACTGGCGGGGGGAGCGACTGGGGCGCGGGGGGCAGAAACTCCGCGCCTCCTCGTTATTCAAAACCTCGCCCAAAGCAACGGCGGATTTGAGAACAACCTGATGGTGGCCGCGGGCATCGCGGAAACCCTGGACCAGGAAGGCCGGGTCCTCCCCATCGCCTGGA
Organism: Archangium gephyra; assembly: GCA_943371495.1. GTDB lineage: Bacteria > Armatimonadota > Fimbriimonadia > Fimbriimonadales > Fimbriimonadaceae > JAHBTC01. The sequence continues at coordinate 10,187 of CALRVA020000039.1, forward strand.
CCCAAACCGACCCCTTGCTCAAGGAAGCCTTGGAGGCGTTGCGGCAAAGCTACGTGCCCGCACCGACCGCCGAACTCCGCGAAGCCGTCCGCCGCCAACTCAACGCGACTTATGTTCTGGAGGTGGAAGCGGTCCGCTCCGATGGCCAGGTTTCGGTGGGGGCTCGCCTCACCCGCAACGGGCGCGAAATTTGGCAGTTCCTTTCCGCCCCCGAATTTGATGGCCCCGGGATCAAGGTGATCCGCAACGGACGCCTGGACCGGGATGCCACCCGCGAGCTGCAACAAAAATACGCCAACCAGCCCGGCGCGCAGTCGTTCTTTGTGGCCTTGGTCAATGGCTTGCCCGACTGGCAGTCCACCGCCGCTTCCATCGAGCGCACACTTGCTCTCATCATCGGTTCGGACCCCCTGCGCGACCTCCCCGCCCGCCCCCGGATTGATTCCACGCTCGACCCCGTCTTTTTGCAACCTCAATACAAGCTGGTGCCGGATGCCACTGGCGACTGGCAAGAGAATGTCAAAGACGCCCTGGCCGCCAGTGAAATCGAACGGGCGATCACCATCCTGCGGGATGCCGTAGACCGCGAACCCAGCGACATCGCCACTCGCCTGTGGCTGGCCAAGGTGCTGGCCGAAGGCGGCCAAGCGGCCATGGGAGCCACCGAAGCCGCCCGCGCCGCCCGAATGAGCGGCCGCGACCCTTCTCTGTGGGCGCTGGCCTGCCGCATGGCCCTGGACGCCCAGCAAATCCCCGCCGCCCGCGAATATCTGCACCAGGCCACGGCGCGCGGCCTGGAGGGCACAGACTTCCACCGCCTCAAGGCCGATATGGCCCTCTACGACGGCGACCTGGAGGCCGCCATCACGGCCATGAACGACATCGCCGACGAAGGCAGCATCCTCACACGCGGGCTGGTGCTGGCCCTGCGCGGGGCCCCGGCCGAGCTGGTCGCGCCTTCGATGCAGAGCTACAAAGGCGACGACGCCACCACCCTGGAGCGGTACACCTTTGCCATCTATGTGATGGAGCGGCAGATGGCCGTGTGGGTGATGCGCCTACGCGAAGCTCCCGTCCGCATCCGCCAGGGCCTTTCCAACACCGATCGCCGCGACCTGATCCGCACCGGACAGGAGCTTGATGGCGTGGTGGCATTCCTTCGCGCGGTGCCCGTCCCCGCGAAACACCGGATTTCTCACGAAGGCCGCCTTTTGGCCATGATCTTGCTTGCGAAAAGCGCCCAGGAATCGCTGGCATTTGCCGATACTTCAGATAGAAGTCTCGGCGATGACGCCGCGATGAGTTTGGGAGAAGGCCTGCGCCTCATGAACTCCGTCCGCGAGAATTTTGCGGTGGAGCGCGGAGAACGTTGGCAACCGGCTCCCTAAAGAGTCGTTCGCATGCAAGTGGTGGCAACAATCCTGTGGATGGGAGGCGTCTTCGTGGCGTCGGTCGTCCTCACTGCCCTTGTCATGCGCACCGTGCGCAAACGCCCGGCCCGCAAGCGGGTGAACCTTGGCGTCGGGGCCAAGATCCGCCTGATTTCGCCGAGTGGGGTCTTTATCAGCTTGGTGGTTTCGGAGAATGACGACGAGATCCACTTGTCGCCGCCCGTGGGCCTGCAGCCAGGCCGCCCCTTTGAACCCGGCGATGTCGTGTTTGCCCAGGTGCCGGATGGCGGTTTGCTCCTCAGCTTCCGCTCGACCATTCTGCGACGGGAGATCGAAACCGGCGACCTCGTGCTCTCCATGCCGACCCACGTGCGGCAAGCCAACCGCCGGATTGAAGAGCGCCTGACCCACGTGAAGGGCCACGGCGTGACCGTGGACGACGCGACGGGGCTGTTCCTCGATATCAGTGCCAGTGGGGCACAGGTGATTCTGCCCACCCAGATCAAGGCCGGTCAGCCCGTGCAAGTGCGCTGGGATGACCTGGTGGAACCCGTGCCCGCCTGGGTGCTGGATTGCCGCCCGGTGTTCCAAGAGAACCCGATTCGTTACCGTGTACGGTTGCGCTTCCGCGAGCCTCTGAACGGTCTCTAATCCCCTAGCCGGGGTGCTGCCAAGTCACCCGCCCGCCCATTACGGTCACGCGCTTCGTGGCACTGGCGGGCTCACCCTCGTAGGCCACGAAGTCCGCCCACTTCCCTTCGGCCAGCACGCCTTCGCCAGGGTCGTTGTTCGCATCCGCCCCGCCGGTGGTGGCCATCGCAAAGGCGGTGTCCCGGTCAATGTTCTCCGCCGGGTTGAAGCCCTCCGGCCGGTTCGCGGCCGTTTCGATGCCTATCCACAGGTCGCCGGGCACAATCGGCCGGTCCGTGTTCAGGCTCAGCCGCGCCCCTGCCCGTACCCAGCGGGCCAGTGGCTTGAGTTCGGGGAAGATGTCATCCGCCAGTTGCGCCTTGTAGGAGCGGCCAAACCGGTGCAAGAACTCCGGTTGCACCGTCACGTGCACCCCCATGCCCACTGTGCGCTCAATCTGGGCGTCGCTCACAATCATCGCGTGCTCCAGACGGTGCTGGGCGGGGTCCGGGGTGGCCGCAAAGGCATCCAGAACCAGGTCCGTCGCGTGGTCGCCAATGGCATGCACCGCCACCGACCAGCCCGCTTCCGCCGCCACCGTTACCATCTCGTGCAGGCGTTCGGGGTTGTAAATCAGCTGCCCGGTGCCGCCGGTGGTCTTGTAGGGCCGGTACACCGCCGCTGTGGCACTGCCAATCGCGCCATCGGCAAAGATCTTGGCCCCCTTGACGGCGCATAGGTCGGGGTCCATCGCCGCGATGAGTTCATCCCGGCGGGCTGCATCCAGCGCCCGGCGGCTAAACAGGGTGGCCCACTGGATGTAGAGCCGGGAGCGGGTGACCATGCCCCGTTGCGCGGCCAGGTGGTACGCCTGAAGTTCTAGCTCCAAATCCCAGCGTCCGGTCATCATGTCCGAGGCGCACGTGATGCCCAGCGATGCCATTCGTTCGCCCGCCCGCAAAATGGCCGCGACCATCTCCTCCAAGTCTGGTGCCGGGGCCGCCGAAGTCACATTCTCGTGCGCCCGCTCAAAGAGCACCCCGGTCAGGGCCCCGCTAGCATCGCGTTGGAACTCGCCGCCCGCCGGGTCTGGTTCATCCTCGCGCACGCCTGCCGCCCGCAGGGCCGCCGAGTTCGCGACACTGGCGTGGCCGTTGCTGTGCCGTAGCAGCACCGGCCGGTCGGGGGCCACGGCATCCAGGTCGTGCCGGGTCAGGTGCGCACCGTACTTGTTTTGGTCGTATTGCACCGCGTGGAGCCAGCCTTCACCGCCCTGCGCGATGGCCGTGGCCACTGCGTCCAGCACGTCCTGGCGGCTTTGACAATCGGTCAGGTTGAGCTTCAGCAAATCCAGGCCGGTGGGCAAGATGTGGCAGTGGGCGTCAATGAATCCCGGGAGAACCGTGAGACCCCGCAGGTCATGGGAGGGCGTGCTACGTCCGGCCAGGTTCCCCGCCGGGAGAATGGACGCAATACGACCTCCAGTCACCTCGAAATCGACGTGCTGACCATTGAGAAAACCGTTGAGAAAGATCATGATGTGAGTTCCTTGGCGACGCGCTCGGCACTTTCCAGCGCACCTTCGATAAATCCGAACCAGGCGGCGGTGGCCTCCCCGGCAAAGTGAATGCGGCCCATGGGACGGGCCAGATACGGCAAAGCCCGGGTGGCAAACCCCGGCGCGGAGTAGGTGAATCCCCCCTGGCTCCACGGGTCGCTCACCCAGTTGTGGAACTGCCCTCGCACATAGTGGCGCTTGGCCCCCGGGTGAGTTTCATCCAGGGCCCTTAGCGTGCGCGCCACCACCTGGTCCGGCGGCAAACCGGAGATGAACTCCGCTTCGGCCCCGCAGATGTAGCACAGCAGCACCGATCGAGGCCCCCGGGCCCCGCTCCAAACCTGCTGGATCGGGAGGTCGCACAACAGGGCCCCGCCCCAGTCTTCCGTCTCCCAGAACGGCTCGTCGAATTCCAGCGCCACCTTGTTGGTGGGAGCCCGAGGCGCCGCTCGCCAGGCATTGGTCAAGCTGCCTCCCGGCGCTGGATCAAAGACAAAATCCTTCAAGAGCTGCGGCGGCAGGGTCATCACCACGTGGTCGTAGCGCTCTTCCCCCTCGCCCGTGAAGACCGTGACACTGCGCTCATCGTGAGAGAGCTTGCGCACTGGGGTCAGAAGGTGCACATCGCCCTTCAGTGTGCCTCGCATGCGCTCGCAGAGGCGCTGCGCACCTTCCGGGAATCGAAACGAACTCATGCCATCTTGGTTGGCCCCGCGCTGCATATAGTTGCGATAAGCATCCAGCCAGCCCAGCAGACCGACCGCCTCAATATCCTGACCCTCATCGCTGCGGAGCATCGCCCGCGCCAGCCACTTGCCGTGCGGGGAGATGGCAAAGTCCGCCACAAAGTCGGCCACCGTGCGCTCGTCCCAGCCCCGCCATTCGTCCGAATTCCACACAAGCTCCGGCAGTTGACCGGCAATCCGCTTGGCCTCCTCGTGGACGTGGGTGAGGTCGGCCATGGCGTCTTCCCAAATGTCGTCGTCGTCCCGAAACTCCCCGCCCGAGAGCAACCGCGAGGGCCGCTCATCCGCCGGCGAGGCGGGCGTGCCGAAGGACTCCAGCAAGGCCAAGCAGCGGTGGTGTTCGGCGTCAATCCACTCACCCCCCGCTTCATAAAAATCATCTTCAAGAGCTACTGTATGCAGGTTGCCACCTACCCGCTCCCGGGCCTCATAAATCGTGACATCCACGCCCGCCCGTTCCAGGTGCATGGCCGCGGTCAGACCGGAAATCCCGGCCCCAATCACCGCAACTTTCATTCGCCCTCCGTGTATCGCGCCACGTCCGCCGCCGATCGCACCGTGACCAAGGTCGCCTGATCTGAGCGCGGCTCCCCGCCATCCCACACCACGCCCACTCTTCGATCCTGCGCCAGCGGCACCAGCGTCTCGGCCATCACGGCATCCGACGAAGGCACCAGCACGATATCAAAGGCATCGTGAAACTGCCACAGGCTCATGGCGGCCAGCGAAGACCCCTGCGGGGCAAACCCCACCATACGCACCAGCCCATCTTGGCGGGCGGTCTCGAGTGCTTCCAGCGCTCCGTCCAGTTGGAACTCCTCCACCGCCCGGCGCACACGCAGGCAATAAAAATCCAGCATCGGCCGCGTGAGTGAACTCAAAGTCATGATAAGGTGCGCGCTCACCAGGTCAAAAGCATGGTTCCGATCCTGCGCGTGCTCGATTTCAAACGTACTGCGTGCCAGCAACACTGGTTGGTGCGCCACTAGATGCGGCCCCCAAATCGATGTTCCCACGCTCACGTCCAGCGGGCATCCGCTGGCCACCGCCGCCCCCACCATCTCCGCGACGCTTTCCCATTCCGAAGCAACGGGCATTTCCAGCCTCAGCCACACGGGCGGGTAGGTCTCGTTCGTCCGCCCCAGGGGCTGCGGCATGCGGCGCATGGGCATACGCTCAGTCTACGCCCGCCCGGGCGAGAGAGGTAGGATTCCGGCTCGGCCATGGCGCCCTTTTTCTTCCATCCCCGGATGCTGACGTACACCTTCGGTCCGCAGCATCCTCTCAAGCCCGAACGCCTGCGACGGACGATGGCTTTGTTGGAACTGTGCGCCCCCGACCTCCCCATCCGCGACCCCGGTCTGGCCACCGCCGATGAAGTTGCCCAAGTGCATAGCCGCGACTATATTGAGGTCGTCGAGGCTCTCTCCCGAGGTAACAACATCGACGATCACAAACGCCATCAGGCGGGTTTCTCCAGCAGCGATAACCCTCCGTTTGCGGGGATGGCAGATGCCAGCTTCGCCTATTGCGGCGGGGCCGTGCAAGCCGCGCGCGCCGTGCTGGACCACCAGCCCCTGGCCTTCAACATCGCCGGGGGGCTTCACCACGCCATGCGCGGCAAGGCAGCCGGGTTTTGCATTTTCAATGACGTGGCCCTCATCGCGCAGATGCTGAAAGCCCGGTTCGAACGCATCCTCTACGTGGACATCGACGTGCACCACGGCGACGGCGTGCAGGCCATTTTTTGGAACGACCCGCGCGTCCTCACTTTCTCGATCCACGAGAACCCCCGCACCCTCTGGCCGGGAACTGGGGAATGGTCCGAAACGGACGACTTTGGCACCGCGCTCAACCTGCCCATGCCGGCCGGCACCACCGGGGATGTGTGGCTGGAAGGTTTCCGCCGGGTTCTGGATGCCGCGACCACGACGTATCGACCCGAGGCCGTGGTGCTGCAGATGGGCACCGACGCCCACGGCCTGGATCCCCTTGCCCACCTCAACGTCAGCGCCCAGAGCTGGCGCGGCGCCGTGCAAGCGGTGAAAGACCTTGGCCTGCCCATTGTGGCCAGCGGTGGCGGCGGCTACAGCCTGCAAACCGTGCCCCGCATGTGGGTGGCGGCCATCATGACCCTTCTGGGGCGTCCCTTAGAAGACGACATGATGCTCGGCCTCCCGCCGGAGTGGCAACTGGACCGGTTTGACGACCTCGAGCCGCCCCTCGGGCAGAACGCCAGCGAGGTGCAGGAGACCGTGATCCACCTCATCCAGCGGATTCAGACGCAAGGCATCGGGGCTTAGCTACCTTCGGCGGGGCCAAACGTGCCCCGGCTGGTGTACCACCGGAAGAGCGAGAGCTTCAGTCGCCCTTGCTGGAACATCGCGTCCCGCATCACCGCCGCTTCAATCTCCTTGCGTTCGCGATCGGGGAAGATATAAATGCCGCGCCAATTGCCGGCGTCAGCCCCCATCGGACCGGCCGCCAAGAGCAGCTCCTCATTGGCCATGCGGTTGATGTTGACCATGTGGTCTTCGCCGAGTGCCGCCGAGGTTGCTTCATCCAGCGCGGGCAAGCCTTCGGGCCGATCCAGCTTGGCAAACCAGAGCGGCTCCAAATCGACGAACTCCCCGCCCGGCCGGAAGGTTTTGTCGCTGGCGTACCACGTGACAAAGCGCGGTTTCAGCAAGCCCCTCTTGATCATGGGTTCGTTCTTCATCCACTCCGTGGGCTTTTCCACCTTCTCGGCGTCGAAGAACACCAAGCCTCGCATCGCGCCCGCGTCTTCAAGCGGGCCCACCGCGAGGGCGCGCTTGTCCTTGCGCAGCTTCTCCAAAAACTCCATGTGATCGGCCTGCAGTTCGTTGAGCACGACGGACTCCACAAACGGAGCATTGGGAGCGGTCTCCAAAATGCACAGGACGTAGTAGCGCATCTTGAACTCAGGTTCTTGCGCCGCCATCTTGGTGGGCGCCAGCGCCAGCGCAGAGATTCCCGCCAGGATTATGGAAGTGATCATATAGTGATTATAACAGCCCGTCCGCCTTGTCGAGTCTAAGACGAGCCCTTGTCGAGGTCAACGACCTTCTTCGTCTCGTCCTTCACGTCGTCGGGGTTGCCCTGGATCACATCCACGCCCGGCCCGGCGACCTTCTCCCACGTCCCGGATTGCGCCCGGCGGAACGTACTCAGCCCATGTTTGGCGGCCTTGTCCGCGCTGGCGTCTTTGGCCATCTTGATCTGCACCCGACTCACCACCCTCTTGCACGCTTTGTGGCAAAAGGGGCACTCGGTCAGGGCGTCTTCGTTCACACTTTGAAGCACGCCAAACGGCGACGGGCACATCGGGCACTCATCGTCAATCAGTTCGTACTCGTAAATCGGCATGAAGGACCTCCACTCATTTGACGCATTGAACGCCCAAATTGTGGCGTGTCGGGCCTGCCCGCGCCTGGTGGAGTGGCGCGCATCAGTGGCCCAAGTCAAGCGAAGAGCGTACCGGGAGGAATCCTACTGGGGGCGGCCCGTGCCCAACTTTGGTGACCCGGCCGCCTCCGGCCTGATTGTCGGCCTGGCTCCGGCGGCCCACGGCGCGAACCGCACGGGGCGGATGTTCACCGGCGACCGCAGCGGCGATTG
>CALRVA020000040.1:0-18137 GCA_943371495.1 Archangium gephyra
GTGCCCGCCCAGGGATGGGCAGCATCCCCTATAGCGGTGGCACCACCTTCCGCGTGTGGGCACCCAACGCCCAGCGCGTTCACGTCGCCGGCTCGTTCAACAGCTGGAATGCCAACGCCGCCGAACTGGTGAGCGAAGGCAACGGCCACTGGTCGCTGGACCTGCGCAATGCCACGCCCGGGCAGGAATACAAGTACGTCATCCGCAACGGCAACCAAACCCTTTGGCAAAACGACCCCCGCGCCAAGTGGCTGACCAACTCGGTCGGCAACAGCAAGATTCACAACCCCGCCTTTAACTGGCAGAACACCATCACCATGCCCGGCTGGAGCGACATGGTGATCTACCAAATGCACATCGGCACGTTCAACGATGTGCCCGGTGGCCGCCCCGGCACCTTCGATTCCGCCATCAGCCAGCTGGACTCGCTGCAGGACCTCGGCGTCAACGCCATCAAGATTCTGCCGCCACACGAGTTCCCGGGCGACTTCTCTTGGGGCTACAACCCCTCCTATCCCTTTAGCGTGGAGGAAGCCTACGGCGGGCCGGATGCGCTCAAGCGATTCGTCGATGCCGCCGCCGCGCGGGGCATGGTGGTGCTCATTGACCTGGTGCACAACCACTGGGGCCCCACCGACATGAATCTCTGGCGTTTCGACGGCTGGAGCCAAGGCAACTGGGGCGGAATCTACTTTTACAACGACACCCGCGCCATCACGGCCTGGGGCGACACCCGCCCCGACTACGGCCGCCCGGAAGTCCGCCAATACATCCGCGACAACGTACTGCAGTGGCTGGAAGAGTTCCGCATCTCCGGCGTGCGCTGGGATAGTGTGCTGAGCACGCGCACCACGAACTGGGGCGACAATGGCGACGGCTGGAGCCTGTTGCAGTGGATCAACAACGAGGTCAACACCCGCCAACCCTGGAAACTGATGGTAGCCGAAGACCTGCAGGGCAACCCGTGGGTGACCAAAACCACCGGAGCGGGCGGGGCCGGCTTTGATGCGCAGTGGACGCCGGACTTTGTTCACCCCCTGCGCCCCCTCATGACCACCCCCAGCGACAGCGGTCGCAACATGAACGATCTGGTGGGGGCACTCACGGGCAACTACAACGGCAATCCGTTCGAGCGGGTGATCTACACCGAATCGCACGACGAGGTGGCCAACGGCCGCAGCCGCGTGCCGCAAGAGATTGACCCGGGCAACCCGGGCAGCTATTGGGCGCGCAAGCGGTCCACCCTGGGCGCCATCACCACGCTGACCGCGCCGGGCATCCCCATGCTGTTCCAGGGCCAAGAAATCCTGGAAGACGAATTTTTCCGCGATACCGACCCGATTGACTGGAACAAGGCCAACACCTTTGCAGGCATCCGCCTGATGTACAAGGATCTTGTGGCGTTGCGGCGCAATTTCGGTGGCAATTCTGCGGGCCTGGGCGGGCCGCACATCAACGCCTTCCACGTCAATCACGGGGCCAAAGTTGTGGCCTATCACCGGTGGAAAAATGGGGGTGTGGGCGATGACGTGATCGTCATCATGAATTGGTCGAATACCCCGTTCAACCAGTACCAAATTGGTCTCCCGCACGGGGGCAATTGGAAGGTCGCCTTCAACAGCGACTGGAACGGCTATAGCGGCGATTTTGGGAATACCTTTTCTCCGGACATCGTAGCCAGCACCTCGCCTCGGGACGGTTTGGCCTATAGCGGTGGGTTCAACCTGGGTCCGTATTCGGCATTAGTCATTGTGCGACCCTAGAAAAAGCGTATCCTTGCACTCTTATGTCCGAGGACGCAGTCAGTTTTGATGCATTTCGTCGGCGCCTAATCACGTCCTCGCGTCCCGTGGGTGGTCCCGCGCGCCAAGCGTGGTTCCAGCAGTTTATGGCGTTTGTACGAGCTAACTTCGGGGGTGCCGATATGCGCATCACCAAGCCTGGAGTGGCCGAGCGCATGTTCGGGGCGGAAATCGCCTTTCCTTTCGAAGCTCGTGCCATCTTGGTCGAGCAGATCACCGCAGCCGGAGGCAAGTGGTCCGAATCCGTGGCCAACGAAGTCAAGGCCGTCGAAACCTTTGTCTACGCTGACCGCCTGGACGCGGTGTGTGAATTTGCCCTCGAAACTGAAGAGGGCTACGTGACGGGGCGGATCAAGTTCCGCAACGCGCCGTTCTCGCCGGAAGCCGATCAGGATCGTGGCGATGAGCGCGACGAACGCGAGCCGCGACCGAAGCCGGAAGCCCGAGAAGGCGAAGGTGAAGGCGAAGGCGAAGGCCGTGAGGACCGTGGCGACCGAGGAGATCGGGGCGACCGAGGTGGCTACGGCGACCGACCGCGACGCGATTACAACGACCGCCCGAGCCGACCCTACGGCGACCGACCGCCGCGCCGAGACTTCGGTGACCGCGATCGAGGCGGCGACCGGGGTGGCTATGGCGACCGACCGCGACGCGACTTTGGAGATCGAGGTGGCTACGGCGACCGACCGCAACGCAGCTACGGCGACCGACCGAGCCGACCGTATGGCGACCGACCGCCGCGCCGCGATTTCAATGATCGTGGTGGCGACCGGGGTGGCTTTGGTGGCCCGCGCCGCGACTTCGGAGACCGAGGTGGCGATCGTGGAGGCTACGGCGACCGTCCGCCCCGTCGAGATTTCGGTGACCGTGGTGGAGACCGAGGCGGCTTTGGCGGCCCGCGCCGCGACTTTGGGGATCGAGGTGGCTACGGCGACCGTCCGCCCCGTCGAGACTTTGGCGACCGTGGCGGCGACCGCGGTGGAGATCGAGGTGGCTTTGGCGGCCCGCGCCGTGACTTCAACGACCGTGGCGGAGACCGCGGTGGCGACCGAGGCGGGGATCGACCGAACAACGACCGACCCAGCAACGATCGTCCGAGCAATGACCGGCCGTACTTCGACCGTCGCCCGGGCGGCGGACGCCCGCCCTTCAAGGGGGGCCGACCGGGTGGATTCAACTCCAGCCGCCCGCCGTTCAAGAAGAAGTTCCGGGATAACGACTAACTCTTCCGGTAGGTCGAGGCATCCATTTCGCGAACCTCGACCGTTACGCCCACCCGGGCGTCCGGCCACAGCGACCTCATGCTCTGATGCATGAGGTCGCTCATTTTTTGCCTCAGCTCCAGCGGCCGACCGTTGAGCACGGCCACCTCTAGGTGCGCGAACTCGCCCGGGTGCCCGGCACCGGTGGTATAGGTTTCGACCACTTGCAGCGCGGCCTTAACGGCCTCCGGGCGCACAGTCTCCACCTCGCTGAATTGCTGCACCAACACCCCCAGCACCTCTTTAGGCGCCAGGGGCAAGGCTACGCCTGCGCTTAACCTAAGCAGCAGGTGCGGCATCTTCCAGTTCCGTCCGTCGGTTGCGCATGATCTCCGCCACGGAGAGCAACACGCTCAGGAACATCGGACCAAGCATGACCCCGATCGGGCCGAAGAACAGAACCCCCGTGATGAGCGCAAAGAACAAGCCCACCGGCGGCATGCTCGCCTGGATGAAGAACGGCCGCAGGAGATTATCAATGTTGGAGAGAACAGCCATGCCAAAGATCAGCATCGCAATCGCCCGCCCCGTGTCCCCTTGCAAAACGAGCGTGATCACCACCGGGATGTACACCGACGGCGGACCGAGCAGGGGGATACAAGCCATCACAAAGGTCAGTAAGCCAATGAGCACGGCGCCTTTGATGCCGATGATGCCGGCAAACAACCCCGCCAGCAAGCCCTGAATGAAGGCCACCGCCACGATCGCCTTGGCGACTTCTTTGATGGTCGTCACCAGACGGTCCAGAATTAGGTTGCCCTCTTCCCTCCTCACGGGCAGCAAATCCACCGCTGGCCCCCGCAACTTGTGCCCATCGCGAAGGGCATAGAACAAGGCCACCAAGCTCATGAGCGTGATGACGATGACGAACACCAGCTTGCCAAGGAACTCCGCCACCGGGCGTGCCGAGTTCTGCACCAGCCGGGTGCCGTTCTCGTTGATCACGGTCGCGAGATCGAGGTCTTTGAAGCCGAGCGTATTCAACGTCGGCTGAAGCCGCTTTTGGGCCTCGTGGGCCAGGTTTTCCAGCGTCGTGCCGCGGGGTTCGGCTTCGGCATTGATTTCGGCGACGAGCTGCCGGGCTTCGGCCACGGCGATGATTCCCGCCGTCGAAAGCGGCCCTAACACCACAAAAATCAGGCCCAGAACGGTGAAGAGCGGGCCAAGCGTGTTGCCTATCCCCTCCAGCGGGCGCTTCGCCCACACAATCGCCTTCGTCTCCGGGTGGCGGCCTGGCGCCAGCACGGAAATCTGCCTGCGATTGAAGTAGGCGGCAATGCGCTGCGAAGTCGGATAGAGCAAGACGCCCAGAATGGCCGGCCACAAGATCGCCTGAATGAAGGGCCCGTAAACGAACCCGGCCAGCACGAGGAGCGCCAGCAGGATGACCCAGAACCAGGGGCGGAACGCCGATGATTGATCAGGGGCGGGGGACTTCATACCGTTCTTTCACCTAACGAGACCCGCGCGAACTCGGTTGCGTTGGCCCGTAGTTCTTCCAGCATAGCGGTTGCCGCCGCCTCGTCGCCCGGCTCCACCTGACCTTCGACCACCAAATCGCTCAGCCACTGCTTCAGGTTCCCCACCGCCGGGCCGGGCTCCATCCCACACACGGCGATGATCTGCTCTCCCGTCAGGGGGGAATCGTAAGGCGATTTGGCTTCCACCGGTGGCGGCAGGGTGGCCAGCACCGCCCGCACGTTGTCGGAGAAGAAGGTGCGCACGCCCGCCTTCAGGGCGCCCGCATCGGCATCGCACAAGCGCAGCAGGGGTTCCAAGTTTTCGCCAAGGTCGCGCACCAGTCGTCGCGCCGCCGCCGGGGATACCTTCGGCATGCCCATAAAGCGCATGTGATGGCGGATGAGCGCACTAACCTGCAACGCCTCGCGGTGCGGAAATCTGAGCCGCGAGAGGATGGCCATGGCCATGCGTGCCCCTTCCATCTCGTGGCCATAGAACGTGATCCGCCCATCCGGCTTGCTGCCCTTGGTGGCGGGCTTGGCGATATCGTGAAGCAGGGCCGCCCACCGCACCACCGGCTCATCGCCGGCCGTGTTGTCCAGCGCGGCCAGCGAGTGGTGCCAAACATCCAGGTGGTGATAGTCGCCTTGCTCACAGCCTTGCAGGGGCAGGAGTTCCGGCAGGAATTCCGCCAGCAACCCCAGGTCGCTCAGGTCCTGCCAGGCGCGGCTGGCCTGCGGGTTGCGCATCATCTTCACCAGTTCGTCGCGGATGCGCTCCTGGCTGATGATGCTCAGGCGATGGGCTTCCTCGCGGATGGCCTCGGCCAGTCCCTCTGCGTAGTGCAAGTCCAGCTGCCACCGGAACCGCACCGCCCGCAGCATCCGCAGCGGGTCCTCACGGAACGTGTGCACCGGGTCCAGCGGCGTGCGCAAGATGCCCGCCACCAGGTCAGCCCGGCCGGTGCCCAGCGGGTCCAGCACTTCACCGGTGTAAATGTCTTGCAACAGCGTGTTGATTGTGAAGTCGCGGCGCTGGGCGTCTTCCAGGATCGTGGCGGGCTCCACTTCCGGCTTGCGGCTGTCGCCCCGGTAGCTCTCGCGCCGGGCCGTCACCAGCTCAATCTGCGCCCCCGCCACCTGCACCATGGCCGTGCCGAACCGCTCGTACGTCACCGGCGGGATGTCGCTCACGCCGGTGTCAAACAGATGCCGGGCCAGGGCCGGGGCGTCTTTGGTCGTCACCAGGTCGAGGTCCGCGCTTTCGCCCTTGCCCAGCAGAGCATCCCGCACCCCGCCGCCCACCAGAAAGAGGTGCCCCTGAAATTCAGGTACCGCTTGGGCGATGATTTGCGCCGGTCGCGGGATCTGCATGGCCCTATTGTAATCCCCATTTCCATCCCACACAGGTGAGCTGGCCTTAGGTCTGCTTGACCGATGCCCGGGGCGTGGGGTTTAATTGACGTTCCAGTGGCTTCGGCCATCCGAGTGGGGGATTAGCTCAGCTGGGAGAGCGCCTGCATGGCATGCAGGAGGTCAGGGGTTCGAGCCCCCTATCCTCCACCACTCTTTTCTCAATCGATTCGCAGACGCCCGCTTGCGCGTGGCCGTCCTCATTTTGAAGCCCTCGCCTGGCCCCCACGCGTGTAAACTCGCGCCGCCCATGGAGACAACCCTACGGGACGAACAGTTCTACCGATCCATGGTCCGCATGCGGGCCGTGGAAACCGAGTTGCTCGCCCTCTCGTCCGCTGGCCAACTGCGCGGCTCATTGCACCTTGCCCAAGGGCAAGAAGCTCTCCCCGCCGGAGCCGGGGCCGCCCTGCGCAAGGACGACTACGTCACCGCCACCTATCGGGGCCACGGCTACGTGCTAGCGAAGGGGGGTCCGCTCCTTCCCATCATCGCGGAGATCCTGGGCAAAGCCGCCGGGCTGGGCGGGGGCAAAGGCGGCAAGATGCACCTTTTCGACCTCGAATACGGCATCCTGGGCACCAATGGCATCGTGGGGGCCGCCGTGGGCACGGCCGCCGGGGCCGCCTGGGCCGCGCAATTGCAGAAGACCGACCGAGTTGCGCTGACCGTATGCGGAGACGGTGCCCTCAACCAGGGCCACGTCTCCGAGTGTATGAACATGGCGGTGCTCTATCAGCTTCCGCTCATCATCCTGTGCGAGAACAATCTTTATTCTGAGATGACGCCCCTTTCTCGCAGCCACGGCGACGTGAACCTGACGGGCCGCGCGGCCGGCTTTGGGCTGAACACCGCCCAGGTCGACGGCAACGACCCGGAAGCGGTCTACCAAGTGATGAGCGAGGCCGTGAACCGCGCCCGCACGGGCGGTGGCCCCACCTTTATTGAAGCCGCCACCTATCGCACCATCGGCCACTATCAGGCCGATTCGGGCATTGGCTACCGCACTGCCGAAGAGGTCGAAGCCTGGCGCGCCAAATCCCCGCTCGACCGCTGGGCCGCCAAGCTGGGCAAACGCGCCCCAGTCATAGCCGCCGAAGAACAAGCTGCCGTCCGCGCCGTGTTTGAAGAAGCTTTGGCCCTCCCCGGCCCTGACCCGCAGGCCGCCGGCACGCAGGTGTTCGCATGAGCCAGATGTCCGTGGTGGAAGCTACTAACGCCGCCCTCCGCCAAGAATTGGCCCGCGACCCCAAGGTGTTCGTTTACGGCGAGGATGTGGCGCATTACGGCGGCATGTTCCGGGTGACAGACGGGCTGCTGCGCGACTTCGGTGCCGACCGCGTGATTGACACCCCGATTTCCGAATCGGGCTTCCTGGGCATGGGCCTCGGGGCCGCCATGGCGGGCATGCGCCCGGTGGCCGAGCTGATGTTCATTGATTTCAGCCTGGTGGCGATGGACCAACTGCTGAACAACATCGCCAAAACGCACTACATGAGCGGAGGTAGCGTGCCCGTGCCGCTCACCATCATTACCCAGGGCGGGGGCTATCGCGGCGCGGCCGCCCAGCACAGCCAAATGCTGGAAGCCTTGCTCCTCCACCTCCCGGGGCTCAAGGTGGTGCTGCCCTCCAATGCCGCCGATGCCAAGGGGCTGCTCGCCGCCGCCATCCGCGACGACAACCCGGTGGTGTTCATCAATCACAAGCAGCTCTTCGGCGCAAAGGGCGAGGTGCCCGACGGCGAGCATGTCGTCCCGCTAGGGCAAGCACGCACGGTGCGCGAAGGGACGGACGTGACCCTCTTCACCTACTCTTACTTGGTGGGGATGGGCGTGCAAGTGGCCGAAGAAGCCGCCGCCCAAGGGGTCTCCGTCGAAGTCGTCGACCTGCGCACCCTCAATCCGCTCGACTGGGAAACCATCGCCGCAAGCGTAACCAAAACCCACCGCGTGGTGATTGCGCACGAAGCGCACATGCGCTGCGGGGTAGGCGTGGACCTCTCGCACCAGATTCAATCGCGTCTGTTCGATGAACTCGATGCGCCCATCCAAGTGGTGGCGGCTCTGGATGCTCCCATCCCCTTCGCCAAGGAGTTGGAAGACGTGGTACTCCCCTCTCCCGCCCGCCTGCTAGAGGCTTGCCTCGGGGCCGTGCGTGGGTGAGTTCACCGGGAAGACCGTGCTGGTCACGGGGGCCGCGCAAGGCATCGGCCAGGCCATCGCGGAAGCGTTCCGCGCGGAAGGGGCCACGGTTCTCGGGCTGGATCGCCAGGCCGGGGCCACGGAGCTCACCTTCGACCTGAGCGAAGTGTCTCAGATCGAGGCGCTGATCGACGGCCTCGAAACCTGCCCCGATGTACTCGTCAATGCGGCAGGCATCTGCCACACCCGGCGCATCCTGGACATTGATCTCTCCTCCTTCGAGCAAACCTTCCGCATCAATGTAACGGCGGCTTTTGCCCTCATGCAGGCCATCGCCGCCCGGCTGATCCGCGAGGGCCGCACCGGCGGCGTCATCAACATTGCCTCCAATTCCGGCTTCGTCCCCAAGCTGGAGCAGGCCGACTACGGCGCCAGCAAGGCGGCCCTGGTGTCGCTCACGCGCTCGGCGGCGCTGTCCCTCGGTCCGAGCGGCATCCGCGTCAATGCCATCGCCCCCGGCATCATCGATACGCCGCTCACGCAATCCATCGCGGTGCAGCGCGGCGAGGTGCGGGGCGTAGCGCCGGAAGAGACTCTGCGCCCGGTCATCGCGAACCTTCCCCTTGGCCGCATGGGCCAACCCGAGGAAATCGCGCAGATGGCGGTATTCCTGGCCTCCCCCCGCGCGGCCTACATCACCGGGCAAACGATTTTGGTCGATGGCGGCCAATGGATGAGATAAACGAACATGGGATTTAACGGCGTTTGGCATGCGAGCTTCACGGTCAAGAACCTGGAAGCCAGCCTCGAGTTCTACTGCGGCCTTTTGGGGCTGGAGCTCTACCACCAGCAAGTGCAGCACAACGAGTACACGGCGAAGCTCGTGGGCTACCCGAACGCGCACCTCAAGGTAGCGATGCTGCGCATCCCCAACGCCTTTGTGGGGCCAAGCGGCCACCACCTGGAGCTCGTAGAGTACGTGCATCCGGCGGGCGAACCGACCGATGTCTCCACCAACCGCCCCGGCGCCCCGCACTTGGCGTTCATCACTGACGACATCCACGCCGACTACGCGCGCCTCGCGGCGGCGGGGGTTCGGTTCAAGGCACCCGCCCCGGTGGCCATCGAGCAGGGGGTGAACCAAGGCGGCTTTACCGTCTACTTCCTCGACCCTGACGACATCACGCTGGAAATGCTGCAGCCGCCCGCTGGCCGACCTTGGGGCAGCTTGAACGGGGTGGAAGTCCACCGGCCATGATCGAGCTGGTCCTGACCACCCGCGAACAGGACACGTTCGAAGCGGCCCTGGCCTGGCAGATTGAGGAGTTCCAGCGGCAACGCCCGGATGTGCGCATTACGGTCCAGCCCCGCCCGATCCACGACCACTACGTGGCGATGGTGGAGCAAGGCGGAGCGGCCGATGTGGACCTCTTTTTGTGTTGCACCGACTGGCTCCCGGACGCCGCCGCCCAGGGCCTTCTCACCCCTCTGGATGAGCTTTTCGCCGCCGCACCCCTACCCGATTGGCCGGACGCCTGGCACCCCGCGATGCAGAAGCTGGTGGTCCAGCAAGGCCAGTGGGTGGGGCTGCCGTGGCACGACGGGCCGGAGGTGTTTATGGTGCGCACCGACCTCTTCGAGAACGCCCAAGAGCAGGCGGCCTTCGCCGCGCAGTACGGCCGCCCCTTGCGGGTGCCCGCGACCTGGAGCGAGTTTGTGGAGGTGGCGCAGTTCTTCACGCGGCCGGAACAAGGCCAGTGGGGCGCGGTGTGCGCGGGGCTCACCGACGGACACAACAACGTTTACGATTTTCTCATCCAGCTTTGGAGCCGGGGCGGCACCCTGCTGGATGATCAACTCCGACCTCAGTTCCACGACGAGATCGGTGTCGAAGCCCTGACCTTCCTCTACGACCTCTTCCACCGCCACAGCGTGATCGCCCCCGAATGCCTCGACATGGGCAGCGTGGAATCGGGCGATTTCTACGCCCAGGGCCACGCCGCCATGATGTGGAACTGGTGCGGCTTTGCCGCCGTGTGCGAGTTGCCCGAGCTCAGCCGGATTGTGGGCCGGAACCGATGCACGCGGCTCCCCGCCGGTGACGGCCCCGCCGGACGTTCGGTGTCGCTCAACATCTACTGGGCGCTTACGGCTGGACGCAACGGCCGCCACCCCGAGGTGGTGCGTGACTTTTTGGCGCACGTCTCCCGCCCTGCCTGCGACAAGATGACCTCGATGGTAGGGGCCAACGGCACCCGCCTCAGTACCTGGCGCGACCCCGACGTGCAACAGAAGTATCCGCACTACGCGATCATCGAGGACGTCCATAGCCAAACGCTCACCCTCCCGGCCATCCCCGCCTATACGGCCATCAATGAGGCGATTTCCCGGGCCGTGCACCGGGTGGTGCATGAGCATCAGCCCGTGGCCCCTAGCCTGGCGCAGGCCGCCCAGGAGACCACGGAGATCCTGGCCACGCCATGATTTCGCTGCGCCAAACCCCGGACCTGCCGGAGCGCGTGATCCCCATTCTCAGCGTCGGGGCGGGAGGAATCGTGGAGAACGCCCACTACCCCGCCTACCGCATGGCCGGTTTCCCCGTCGCGGGGGTCTACGATCCGGTGCGTGAGAAAGCCGAGCGCGCCGCGCAGATCGTCGGAGCGCCCGTGGTGGATTCGTTCGGCGAGCTTGTCCGCCAAGCCCCCGCCGAGGTCATCTACGACGTGGCCGTACCCGGGGCGGTGGTGGAAGATGTCCTCGCCGAGCTCCCCGATGGTGCCTTCGTGCTCATCCAAAAGCCGCTGGGCGAAACCTACGCCCAGGCGCAGCGCATCGTCGCCCAGTGCGAGGCGAAGGGGCTGCGGGCGGCCGTCAATTTTCAGCTTCGCTGGGCGCCCTACATGCTGGCCCTGCAGGACGCCGTGGCCCAAGGGCTAATGGGCGAGGTCTACGAACTTGAGTTCAAAATCAACGTCCTCACGCCGTGGGCGAACTGGAAATTCCTGGAATCCGCCCCGCGCATGGAGATGGTCTACCACTCCATCCACTATCTCGATTTCATCCGCCACCTGTGGGGCGAACCCACCGGCGTGATGGCCCTCTCGCTCAACGATCCCTCGTCTCCGCGCCTGGAATCCACTCGCAGCACCATCAGCCTGAACTACGACCGCACCCGCCGAGCCACCGTGCAGACGTTCCACAACCACCAAGCCCCGCCCGGCCACGCCGAATCCTACTGCCGCCTGGACGGCACCCGGGGCTCGATGTGGGTGCAAATGGGGCTCAACCTCAACTACCCCGAGGGCGGGCCCGACCGGATCGAAATCTGGCGCGAGGGCGATGCCGCGTGGACGGAAATCCCCTGCGAAGGGGGGTGGTTCCCTCATGCCTTCATTGGCCCGATGGCGGCGATGATGCGCTGGCACGCAGGCGGCCCCGCCCCCTGGACCGAGGTGCACGACAGCCTGCGCACCATGCGCCTAGTGGAGACCGCGTATCGGTGCTCCGATGAAGGTGGTCGAAACCCGAACCTCGAAAGGTAAATTGCGGCCATGTGGAAATTTGGTTTGGTTGGTGCTCTCTTGTTGGCGACCCTGGCGGGATGTTCCGGGGGTGGTCAAGCGGCGTCCGGCGAGGCGCCCACGGGCGGGAATGCGCCCACCGCCGCGAAGAAGCGCATTGCCTTCATTCCCAAGGGCGCGACCCACGAGTTTTGGAAGACCATGCAGGCCGGGGCCGAGAAGGCCGCCAGTGAAAAGGGCGTCGAGCTGATCTGGAAAGCCCCACTGAAGGAAGACGACCGCGCCGAGCAGATCAAGGTGGTGGAGAACTTCACGGTGGACAAGGTGGACGGCATTGTGCTGGCCCCACTGGACGAAAACGCCCTGGCCGTGCCCGGGAATGAAGCCATCGCCGCCGGCATCCCGGTGCTGATCGTGGATAGCGGCATCAAGGGCCTGGAGCCCATCAGCTTCATCGCCACCGACAACTACGCGGCGGGCAAGACCAGCGCCGAGCGCCTGGCCAAGGCCATGGGCGGCAAGGGCAAGGTCATTGTGCTGCGCTACCTGGAGGGCTCCGCGAGCACCATGGCCCGCGAGCAAGGCTTCCTGGACGGAGCTAAGGAGTTCGGCCTCGAAGTCGTCAGCTCCGAGCAGTACGGCGGCGCCACCCGCGAGAGTGCGCAAACCGCCAGCGAGAACCTGATTTCCCGGTTCAAGGAGGGCGATACGCTTTCCGTGCAGGGCATCTTTGCCCCAAATGAATCCACTACCTTTGGCATGATGCGCGCGCTGGAAGGCGCGGGCCTGCTGGGCAAGGTGAAGCTGGTCGGGTTTGACTCTTCCCAAGAGCTCCTGGCTGCCGTGCGCGAAGGCAAGATCGAAGGTCTGTTGCTGCAAGACCCATTCAAGATGGGCTACCTAGGAGTGACCAAGATGCTGGAGCACCTGAACGGCACCAAGCCTGAACCCAAGATTGACTCCGGCGCGGTGTTCGTGGACAAGACGAACATCGATTCCGAAGAAGTCAAGGCGCTGCTGCCCAAGTAATGCTGCGCGCGCACGGCCTGTCCCTTGCGTTCGGCGCGACCCTTGCCCTGCAAGACGTCAGTTTCTCGGCCCCGGCGGGCCGAGTGCTGGCGGTGATCGGGGAGAACGGCAGTGGCAAGAGCACGCTCCTTAAAATCCTGGCCGGAGAACTGCGACCGCAGGCCGGCCAGGTGGAGTGGAACGACCAGCCCCTGCGCCCCGGCGACGACCAAGTGCTGCTGGTCCACCAAGAGCTGGCCCTGTGCCCGGACCTGACGGCGGCGGAGAACATCTTCCTCGGCCGCATCCCCGGCCCGCGCTACTCCCCCGCGCAGTTGCAAGACCGCGCCCACTCCTTGCTGAGCGGCATGGGCTTCCCCGAGATCCCCGCCGCCGCCGCCACGCGTGCTTTGCCCATCTCGCAGCGGCAGATTCTGGAGATTGCTCGGGCGGAGGCCCGCGACGCCCCCGTCATCCTGCTCGACGAGCCCACCAGCTCGCTCACCCAGGCCGATAAGCAGAAGCTCTACGACCTCATCCGCACCCTCAAGGCGCGGGGCCGGACCATCCTCTTCGTCTCGCACTTTTTGGAAGAAATCCGCGAAGTGGCCGACGACGTGGTCATCCTGCGGGACGGCGTGAAAGTTGCTGAGGGGCCAATCGGGGACTTCTCTGATGCCGACATCGTGCGCCACATGGTGGGCCGCAGCGTGGATGACTTCTTCCCTCGTTCCGACCGCACGCGGGGCGAATGCCTCCTCACCCTTGAGAACCTGATAGGCGCGGATTACATGCCCCACCAAGCCTCGCTCCAGGTGCATCGCGGCGAGATTGTGGGCGTGTCCGGGCTCAACGGGGCGGGCCGCACCGAGCTTCTCCGCACCATCTTCGGCCTGCGCGAAATCAAGTCCGGCCACGTGCAGGTCAAGAATCTCACATCGCTCTCCCCCCGGGCGCACTGGCGCACGCAAACCGGGTTCGTAAGTGAGGAGCGCAAGCTCGACGGGGTGGCCACCGATCTCAGCGTGGCCGAAAACATCACCCTGCCCCGCCGACAGGGCTTCCTCAATCGCCCCGCCGAGGGGCGAAGCGTGGCCCAGCGCTGGATCGGCGAACTGGGCGTGAAGTGCAAAGACCCCGACCAGCCCCTACAAGACCTGAGCGGCGGCAACCAGCAGAAGGTCGCCTTTGCCCGGCTGCTGCACGCCGAGTGCGACCTCTTCCTGCTGGATGAACCCACGCGCGGCATCGATGTCGGCTCCAAGATTGAACTCTACGCGCAGATGGACGCCGCCGCCCAGCGGGGGTGCGCCATCCTGATGACCAGCTCCTACCTCCCCGAACTCCAGGGCATCTGCGATCGCATTGCGGTGATGAATCGCGGGCGACTGGTGGCGATTCACGACGGCCGAACAGTGGATTCGGCGACCCTCATGGCGGATAGCATTCAATGAAGAAAGATCACTCCTTGCCGATTCTCATCGGGGCCTGGATCCTCATCTACCTCGCGTTTGCCGTGGCCAAGCCGGGCGTGTTTCTCTCCCTCAGCAACGTGGAGCAGCTGGTGCGCCAGTCGCTCGTCATTGGGCTCGGCGCGCTGGGCATCACCTACATCATCGTGGCGGGGGGCATTGACCTCAGCGCGGGGTCGGTGGTGGCGCTGGCCACCGTCACCGGGGCCATGACTCTGGACCAAACCGGCAGCGTGGGGGCGGCCATCGGCGCGTGCTTGCTCACGGGGCTAGTGTGCGGCCTGCTCAATGGCGTGCTCATCACCCGGCTCGGGGCGGGGCCGTTCATTGTCACTTTGGTGTCCATGCTGGCCCTGCGGGGAGTGGCCAAGGGCATCTCGGGCGAGAAGCCCGTCTATCCCGAAGCCCCCCAGTGGATCGGACAGTTCACGGGGGCGCTGACCGCCGACAACCGGTGGATGATCATCCCGCCGGGCGGCTGGATCTGGGTGGTGTGTACGGCCGCCTTTGCCTGGGCGCTGCGATACACCACCTTTGGCCGCAACGTGGTGGCGATTGGCAGCAATGAAGCCGCCGCCCGCGTGTGCGGGGTGCAGGTGAACCGCGTGAAGGTGGCCACCTACGCCCTGGGCGGGGCGATGTTCGGGCTGGCGGGGTTGATGCTGCTTTCGCGGACGCGCACCGGGGATATGAGCTCGGCGATGGGGGCCGAACTGAGCATGATCGCGGCGGCGGTGATCGGCGGGGCCAGCCTCAGCGGCGGTCAGGGCAACCTGGTGGGGGCCTCGGTGGGGGCGCTGGTGATGGCGACGATCAATATGGGGTGCAACACGGTGGGGCTCTCCAATTGGGTGCAAGAGATCCTCACCGGGGTGATCATCTTGGTGGCGGTGGCGGTGGACCGGCTGCGTGCGCGGCAGTTGTCCGTGGCGGGTTAGGCGGGGCAAGCTTTTAGCCCCAGTATTTCTACCAGTATTCCAAAAAAATCGCCGCTCTGGGCATTTTTGCAAAATAAGTCGTGGGTAACCTCCCCCCATGGAACAGTTGAACAGAAAGCTATCCGTCCAGGTCAAGCTGGCAATCTCTGCGCTTGCCTTAGGCAACTTGTTGGCGTTGCCAATCATTGCACCCGCAACAAATGGCAGTGTCGAAGCGAACAGTCAGTTTGTTTGCAGCCGCAACGAAAGCGATTTTCGGGAAAAGGGCGATGTGGCACGATACATTGCTTCCGCTTTCAATCCGGGTGCAACTGTGGAGTTCATGGATCCTCCTGGTAGCCAGGTGAACTGCAATACCTGTGGACCGAGCTACCATTCTGAGACGCAGAGCTGGTGTCAGTCAAGATTACCAGCAAAGTGTTATGATTCGATCATATTCCCTGAATGGGAGTACCGGCGTGTGCGGACTCGAGACTACTATGCATGTAGCGACGCCACTCGAGTAAATTGCGGCCCTTGGTCTCCCATTGCTGGCTCCGCATGTTGTGGAGGTGGTGGAGCACCTCAACCGAATTGCGGTGATCTGCCGAACCAGTCTCCTCCAATTACCCTCGCAGAATGCGTACTTGCCGGAGAATAAGTGAGTAGAGCACATGCAAGGAGCCAGGACAGATCAATCGCTGTCCACATGCTTGCATTCGCAATCACTTCCGTCTCCTTCTTCGTGATAAACATTCCTAAACTGAGAGCGGTCGACGAAGGAGTCGTTTACCTTTCCGCCGCTCTCATAGGAGTGATAGCATTCTTGTCGTCCTTAGTTGTTGCAAGATTTTCAAGGAACGTGCCGCTAAGCGTGGGCATAGCACTTTTTTCTTTGTCGTCATTGAATCTATATTTCCTTGGGTATAGTCTTGCCTTCGTATCAGGTTTGACTTTTTTAATTGGTGTTGAAGGTACTATCAGATTCATACTTAGCGCCGTGCTCAACGCCATAGCTGTTGGGTCTCTTGCGCCGCGATGGATGAGCAAGGAGCCGACGTCATGAAAAGAAAAGCATTCTCTCTAGTAGAACTTCTAGTCAGCGTTGCTATCGTGGCACTCCTATGCGGCCTCTTGTTTGGAACACATATTGTAGCGAAAAGTCATGCTTTTCAAACAACTAATCTTGTTCGTTTACGCCAGATTGGCGTCGCACTTGAGTTGTATGCCCAAGACCACGGTGCAATGCCTCACAAGTCACTGCAAACAATCGTGGACTCTAAGTACCTAAAGGATGTCCGCCTCTTGGAATCACCCCTGGACTTTTTCCAATCAGGATATGCAAACCACGTTGATCGTTGCAAAGGGGAAGGCGTTGTTTTTGGTGGAAAGGCAGTTCAGTCGGACATACATGCGTTTCGGTCTTGGCCGAACGCGCCATCTATGTACGAACACATGAAACAATGGAACGACAGCCCGGGCTTGGCCGTTGACTTCTCAATTGGATCAAAGGTGGATCGAGGGTGTTTCTACGAGTTCGCGGGCCGTTATCATCGGCTGCAAGGCGATCTCTCGGTTGTCGTCCGCGAACGCCAAGTGCGTTCGTCTGGTGGGCCTGGCACATATAGTACCGACTACCGAACCTTGTTCATTGACGAGCTTCCCGACGAGAACTGGGGGAAACCTTACTAGGCCGGAACAACATCCTCTGGCATTTTCGCTCACGGAGCATAGTTTCCGGGACTCCTTGGCCACATGAACCAACCCCAACCCGTCTCCAGCCTGCGGGCAAATAAGTGGACCAGCATCCCGGATGGACCGGGGGTTTACCGTTGGTACTTCCCTCCCGAGGCCATCCACCAGCTGAAGATTGACGCTTACGCACCGGTGGAGCATCTGAAGTTCCGCACCGCCCCCCACGGCCATGTGTGTCTTTACCACGGCATGGCCAACAGCCTGGCCCAGCGCATCCAGTGGCACGCCGCCCAGCGGTTGGCCCGGTCGAGCATGGCCTCGGGGTTCCTCTCCACTTTTCGCTTCACCCTCTTGGCGCTCAACCAGTTCGACTACTGGCAAGACGAAGAGAAACTCAACGCCTACTTCGATCAACTCTGGGTGGACTGGCAGCCAGCGGAATCCCGCCCCCACGCCCTGGAACTGGAGCACGAAGAGTTCCGGAGCGGCTTCCATTACCCGCTCAACATCCAAGGCAACCCCGCGCCGGAGCTGACGGCGTACCTCAAGTTCGTCAAGCAGACCCGCAAGTCGTATAAGATTCTCACCCTGGGACAAAACCATGAGTGAGCGAGTCGTCTTCGTGTCTTGCGTTGGGAAGAAGCGCGCCCGCGCGTGCCCCGCCAAGGACATCTACGAATCGGCCTGGTTTCTCAAGGCCCGCGTCTTTGCCGAGCGAACGGGGCTCCCGTGGTACATCCTTTCCGCCGAACACGGGCTACTACACCCGGACACCGTCATTGCACCCTACGAAAAGACCCTTAACACCATGGGCGTGCGCGACCGCCGGGCCTGGGCGGAGCGCGTGGGGGCCGAGATCGGAGCGGAACTACCGGATCTCCAGCACGCCACCATCATGGCCGGGGATCGCTATCGCGAGTTCCTCACCCCGAGGCTCCAAGCCCGGGGCGTGCAAGTGGAAGTTCCGATGCAGGGCCTCCGCATCGGCGAGCAACTCCGCTGGCTCGACCAGCAGTTACGTCGGTAGCTTCCGGCTCACTTAAACCGCACTTCATCAAAGAAGAACGTCACCGGGCGACCCGCCCCCGCCACCGTGAACACAAACCCCGTCTTCACCCGGCTCAGGTCCTTGCCACGGAGGTCGATGGTATAGCGCTTCCACTCCCGGGTCAGGGTGACTTCCAATTGCCCCCGGCCGGTGTCGGGGTACTTCTTGTCGCTCCCCAGTATCCCGAACTCGACCTTCAGCCGCTCGCCCCCGGCCTCGCCGCGCATCCAGATTTCCAGCTCCTTCGCCCCGGTCAGGTTCAGCCCCTGCGGCTGATCCCCCCAATCGTTCGGCGGGAACTGGCACGCTACCCCGGCCCACCCTGTGCCCGGCGTGTAGGTCACCTTGGCGCAGGCCGCCCCGGCTTGCGGGCGCTCCTTCCACTCCCAGTCGACGG
>CALRVA020000041.1:0-17842 GCA_943371495.1 Archangium gephyra
AAGCGACCCAAGAAGGCGAAGTAAAGAATCATGCCCCGCAAAGGACCAGCCCCCAGCCGAGTCATCCTGCCCGACCCCGTGTACGGCAGTGAGCTCCTTCAGCGCTTTATCAACCGCCTCATGCTTGATGGCAAGAAGGTGAAGGCCGAAGATATCGTTTACACCGCGCTCAAGAACGCCGCCGAAAAGGTGGGCGACGAGCCGCTGGAAGTCTTCGACAAGGCCCTCAGCAACATCATGCCGGGTGTGGAAGTGCGCCCGCGACGAGTCGGTGGTCAGACCTACCAGGTCCCCATGGACGTTCGTCCCGAGCGTCGCCGGACCTTGGCCCTGCGATGGCTTGTGACTTTTTCGCGCAAGCGCTCCGGAAAGTCCATGATTGACAAGCTGACGGCTGAATTTGTGGACGCCTACAACAACACGGGGAACGCCGTGAAGAAGAAGGACGACACCCACAAGATGGCCGACGCCAACAAGGCTTACAGCCACTACCGTTTCTAAACCTCAGAAGAGCCCTTAATCATGCCCCGATCCCACCCTATCGAACGCGTCCGGAACATTGGTATTGCTGCGCACATTGACGCAGGGAAGACCACCACGACCGAGCGCATCCTGTATTACGCCGGCCGCACGCACAAGATCGGTGAAGTTCACGATGGCGCCGCCACGATGGACTGGATGGAGCAGGAACAAGAGCGAGGCATTACGATCACCTCGGCTGCCACGTCGTGCTTCTGGCGCGAAGGCTTCAACGCCGCCGATCCCGATGCCAGCAAGGACACGCCGGAGTTCAAGATCAATATCATTGACACCCCGGGCCACGTGGACTTTACGGTGGAAGTGGAACGGTCCCTGCGCGTGCTGGACGGCCTGGTGGCGGTCTACTGCGCCGTGGGTGGCGTGCAGCCGCAATCGGAAACCGTATGGCGCCAAGCCAACAAGTACGGCGTTCCGCGCATTGCCTACATCAACAAGATGGACCGTCTGGGGGCGGACTTCTTCTCGGTGGTTCAGCGCATGCGCGACCGACTGGGTGCCAATGCGACGCCGATCGTGATTCCGATCGGTGCTGAAAGCGATTTCCGTGGCTACGTGGACCTCATGACCATGAAGGCCACGCGCTACACCTCGGACGATGGCAAGCAGTACGAAGTGGTGGACATCCCGGCCGAAATGGCGGACCAAGCTGCGGAATACCGCGAGAAGCTGATCGAAGCGATTTCGGACATGGACGACTCCATCATGGAGCGGTTCCTGATGGGCGAAGAAATTCCCCTGCAAGAGCTGAAGGATGCGCTGCGCGCGGGCACCATTGCGGGCAAGATCGTCCCGGTGCTTTGCGGTTCGTCCTTTAAGAACAAGGGCGTGCAAGCGCTGCTCGACTCCGTGGTCTGCTACCTGCCGTCGCCGCTCGATGTGCGCATGACGACGGGTCTGGATCCGGACACCGAAGAAGAAGTCACCCGCAAGCCGGAAGACTCGCAGCCGTTCACGGCTCTGGCCTTCAAGATCATGTCGGACAAGTTCGTGGGTCGTCTCACGTTCCTCCGCGTGTACTCGGGTGTCCTCAAGAAGGGCAGTCAAGTCTCGGTCTGTTACCGCGACCCGCACACCAACGACCTCCGCGTTCGCAACGAGCGCATCGGTCGTATCCTGGAAATGCACGCCAACAAGCGTGAAGAACTGGATGAAGTGGTGGCCGGTGAAATCGTCGGTGTGATCGGTCTCAACGACGTTCGCACGGGTTACTCCATCTGCGACGCGAATGTGCCGCTGGCCCTGGAAAGCATCAAGTTCCCCGAACCGGTTATCCAGGTTGCGGTGGAACCGAAGAGCCGCGCCGACCAAGAGAAGCTGGGCACCAGCCTGCAGCGCTTGGCCGAAGAGGACCCGACCTTCCGCGTGCAAACCGACCCGGAAAGCGGTCAGACGATCATCTCGGGCATGGGCGAACTCCACCTCGAAATCATCGTGGACCGTCTCAACCGCGAGTTCGGCGTCCAAGCCAACCAAGGGAAGCCGCAGGTGGCCTACCGAGAAACGGTGGCAGGCGGAGCCAGCGCCGACGGGAAGTTCATCAAGCAAACGGGTGGTTCCGGTCAGTACGGTCACTGTATCCTCGAGATCGCTCCTCTGGAAGCGGGCTCCGGGTTCATTTTTGAAAACAAGACGGTCGGGGGGACGGTTCCGCGTGAATACATCCCGGCGATCGAAAAGGGTGTGCGCGAAGCCCTGAACAACGGCGTGATGGCGGGTTATCCGGTGGTGGACGTAAAGGTCGCCGTAACCGGTGGTTCGTACCACGACGTTGACTCGAACGAAAACGCGTTTAAGCAGGCTGCGATCATTGGCTTCAAGGAAGCCATGCGCAAGGCCAAGCCGGTTCTCAAGGAACCGATCATGCACGTAGAAGTCACCACTCCCGAAGACAATGTCGGGGATGTGGTCGGCGACCTCAATAGCCGCCGAGGTCGTATCGAAGGGATGAACAGTGGTTTGGGGGGTGTGACTATCGTCACGGCTCACGTTCCGCTGGCGGAGATGTTTGGGTATGTTACGACGCTCCGCTCACTCACACAGGGGCGCGCCACGCCAAACGTGACGCCCTCCCACTATGAGGAAGTCCCGACTAACATCGCCAACGAAATCGTGGCGAAGGCCCAGAGCGGCGGCTAAAAAAAGGAGAAACTGAAAGTCATGGCACGGCAAAAGTTCGAACGAACGAAACCTCACGTCAACATTGGGACGATCGGCCACGTCGACCACGGGAAGACCACTCTGACCGCGGCGATCACGGGCGTCCTCGCTGCCAAGGGTCTGGCGAAGGCCCGGGCATACGACGAAATCGACTCGGCGCCTGAAGAAAAGGCCCGTGGGATTACGATCAACATTTCGCACCAGGAATACGAAACGGAAACGCGTCACTACGCGCACGTTGACTGTCCTGGCCACGCGGACTTCATCAAGAACATGATCACCGGTGCCGCCCAAATGGACGGCGCGATCCTGGTGGTTGCGGGTACCGATGGTCCGATGCAGCAGACGCGCGAGCACATCCTGCTTGCCCGTCAGGTCGGCGTCCCCTACATCACGGTGTTCATCAACAAGGTGGACCAAGTGGACGACGAAGAACTGCTCGACCTCGTCGAAATGGAAGTTCGTGAACTGCTCAGCAAGTACGGCTTCGATGGCGACAACGCCCCCGTCGTCCGTGGTTCCGCCCGCAAGGCGCTGGACCAAGTGGAAGGCGGCAACGTCAACTACGACAGCCCGGAAGTCAAGCCGATCCTCGACTTGATGGCCGCCGTGGACAGCTACATCCCGACGCCGGAGCGCGATAAGGACAAGCCGTTCCTGATGGCCGTCGAAGACGTGTTCACCATCACGGGTCGCGGTACGGTTGCCACCGGTCGTGTCGAACGCGGTCAGCTGCGCTCGATGGAAGAAGTCGAAATCATCGGCCTCCGCGAAGACAACATCAAGACGGTGTGCACCGGTGTGGAAATGTTCCGCAAGACCCTGGACTACTGCGAAGCCGGCGACAACGTCGGTCTGCTGGTCCGCGGTGTGGATCGAACGTCCATCGAACGTGGCATGTGCGTGGTGAAGCCGGGCTCCATCAAGCCGCACACGAAGTTCGACGCGCAAGTCTACGTCCTCTCGAAGGAAGAAGGTGGTCGCCACAAGCCGTTCCAAACGGGTTACCGACCGCAGTTCTACTTCCGCACCACCGACGTGACCGGTACGCTCTCGCTGCCGGACGGCGTCCAGCTGGTGATGCCGGGCGAAAACGTGACGATGACCGTTGAACTCATTCAACCGATCGCCATGGAAGAAGGCTCGAAGTTCGCCATCCGCGAAGGTGGCCGAACGGTCGGCGCCGGCGCCATTACGAAGGTCTACCTTTAAGACCGAACGCCCCCGGGTTCACTGGAGCCCGGGGGTGAACTTTTGAGAAGAAAACATGTCCGCACCTACAATCCGAATTCGCATCCGCGCTTACGACCATCGCATCTTGGATCAAAGCGCTGAAAAGATCACTGATACCGCGAAGCGCACTGGCGCCCGCTTGGCCGGCCCCGTGCCCCTGCCGACTCGCATTCGCCGCTTCTGCGTCATCCGTGGTCCCCACATCGACAAGGAGTCCATGGAGCACTTTGAGCTGCGCACTCACAGCCGACTCATTGATATCCATGAACCCACCAACAAGACGATTGACGCTCTGATGCGGCTCGACCTGAGCAGCGGCGTCGATATCGAAATCAAGACGGTTTAATCGGTTCGCGGACCGTTTCAGGGGGTTGCTTGGCTACGGGCCAGGGAATCCCCTTTTTTCGTGCCTCCCGCCCAGGCTCGCAAGCGGCCGGCGGCTTCGCCGCTAAGAAGACCTAGTCTGGTAGGTCATCCGGGGGAATTCCGGCCCCCGGCACGCCGTTCGGCCTGATTCAAAGGGTATCTTTTCAAGTCCGCGCCTTTGTGTGCGGACCATTTCTAAGCCGGAGAACTTCATACGCTCTCTTTGCGGGCATCCCTAAGCTCAACCTTGGGGCAAGGCCAACTGAGGAATCAGACGCAACAGAGGGGCGGGAGGAAGCGCCGGTACGAGGTTGAATACTTTGATTCCAGGAATCTTAGGGACAAAAGTGGGCATGACGCACGTCTTTGCAGAAGACGGGCGAATGATCCCGGTAACCGTCATTCAGGCGGGGCCGGTTCACGTCACCCAGATCAAGTCCACCGACAAGGAAGGCTACAACGCCGTCCAAGTCGGGTTTGAAGAAATCAGCGACAAGCGCCTGACTTACCCGAAATACGGGCATCTCAAGAAGGCAGGCCTTACGACCAATCTGCGGTTTTTGCGCGAGTTCCGGGTGGACGATCCGTCGTCCTTCTCGCTCGGGCAGACCATTGATGCCTCGATCTTTGCCGATGGCGAAGACGTCCACGTGACGGGCATCAGCAAGGGACGCGGCTTTGCCGGGGGTGTGAAGCGCTACGGCTTCAAGGGTCAGCACATGACCCACGGTTATATGACCCACCGCCGCCCGCTCTCGAACGGTGCCACGGGTCCGCAGCGCGTCTTCAAGGGTTCGCGCCGACCGGGTCACATGGGCGACGACCAAGTCACCCAAAAGGGCCTGAAGGTCGTGAAGGTGGACGCCGAGCGCAACTTGATTTTGGTGAGCGGCAGCGTGCCGGGCGCCAATGGCACTCTGGTAACGATTAAGAAGGTGGCCAAGTAATCATGGCGAACTACATTGACAAGCTGAAGGATCTGACCGTCGAGCGCAGTCTGTTGCACCGCGTGGTGGTGGCCGAAGAAGCCAACGCCCGCCAAGGCACGCAGAGCGCCAAGACGCGAAGCGAAACCCGAGGCGGCGGTCGAAAGCCGTACAAGCAGAAGAAGACCGGTAACGCCCGTCAAGGGACGATCCGTGCGCCGCACTACGCGCATGGTGGTATGGCCCTGGCCGTCAAGCCGCGCGACTACACCAAGAAGGTGAATCGCAAGGAACGACGCCTCGCTCTGGCCGGAGCTCTGAGCGCCCGCGTGAATGGCGGCGACGTGACGGTGGTCGACAAGATCGCTTTCGCCAAGCCCAGCACCAAGGAAGCCATTGCTTTCCTCACCAAGCACAAGCTGAACGATGTTCGCCGCGTGCTGGTGATTCTGGAAGAACACGA
Organism: Archangium gephyra; assembly: GCA_943371495.1. GTDB lineage: Bacteria > Armatimonadota > Fimbriimonadia > Fimbriimonadales > Fimbriimonadaceae > JAHBTC01. The sequence continues at coordinate 5,686 of CALRVA020000041.1, forward strand.
TCCGATTACGTATCTGTGCTTCCGCAACCTGCCGAACGTCGAAGTGCGCGTGGCCCCCAATAAGGCGGGTCAAGGCACCGCGTTCTCGACGCGAGACTTGCTCGTGGCGCACAAGATTGTGATGGCCAAGGGCGTTTCCAGCAAGATTGAAGAGGTTTGGAGCAAGTGAAAGATCCGCATGTGATCATTGTTCGCCCGCACATTACGGAAAAGACCATGCGTCTCGCCACCGGCGATCCGCGGGTCAAAGATCTCAAGAACGTGGAGCGGTCGTACACCTTTGTGGTGAACACGACGGCCAACAAGATCGAGATCAAGGCGGCGATTGAAGACATTTACAACTCGGGCAAGAAGGCCAGTGAGCACATCACGGTCTCGTCGGTCCGCACGATCAAGATGCACGGCAAGAAGCGCCGCGTGGGTGCCCGATCTCAGGGTTACCGCCCGGACTGGAAGAAGGCCGTCGTGACCCTGGCCCCGGGCCAGATGATTGAGGACTTTGGAGTCTAATGCCTACGCGAAAGTACAAACCGACCTCGCCGGGCCGCCGAAATATGGTGGTCTCGACGTACGAGGAAATCACGAAGTCCAAACCGGAAAAGAGCTTGTTGGCTCCGCGTCCGAAGTCGGGTGGTCGCAACCACACCGGCCGGATCACCATGTTCAACCGTGGTGGTGGCAACAAGCGCCGGTACCGCATCATTGACTTCAAGCGCCAGAAGGACGGGGTGGAGGCCACGGTTACGGCAATCGAATACGATCCGAACCGCACCTGCCGCATCGCTCTGCTGGAGTACGCCGACGGCGAAAAGCGCTATATCCTGGCCCCGCGCAACGTGGGGGTGGGCACCAAGGTGCAAAGTGGAGAAGGGGCCGACATTCTGCCCGGTCACTGCTTGGCCTTGCGCAACATACCGCTCGGTACGCTGGTTCACAACATCGAGCTCAATCCGGGTCGAGGCGGCCAAATGGTCCGCAGCGCCGGCGCGAGCGCCCAGGTGATGGCGAAGGATGGCAACTACTGCACCCTGCGCCTGCCGAGCGGCGAAATGCGGATGGTCCACCTGGACTGCCGCGCCACGGTGGGTGAAGTCGGAAACGCTGAGCACGAAAACGAGCGCATCGGGAAGGCGGGTAAGAACCGCGGTCTCGGTCGCAAGCCGCACGTGCGCGGTGTTGTGAAATCGCCTCGCGACCACCCTCACGGTGGTGGTGAAGCCAAGTCCCCGGTCGGCCGCAAGAAAGGTCCTGTGGACCGTTGGGGCAACAAGTCTATCGGCACGCGCACTCGCAAGAACAAGCGCACTGACAAGTTCATTGTGCGGCGGCGCACCAAGTAAAGGAGAAGATCAATGGCACGTAGTCTCAAGAAAGGGTTCTTCGTTGACGAACACCTGCTCAAGAAAGTTGACGCACTCAACGACGCGGATCAGAAGAAGTTGATCAAGACTTGGTCGCGACGGAGCACCATCATTCCCGACATGATCGGGCACACCATTGCGGTCCACGATGGCCGCAAGCATGTGCCGGTTCTGGTGACGGAAAACATGGTTGGTCACAAGCTCGGCGAGTTTGCGCCCACGCGCACTTACAAAGGTCACGGCGGGTCCTTACCGGACCGGGGGACGCGACTGCGATAAACCGAGTCCTGAACGCTCGGGAGCGAGACGGCCATAATTAACGGTCGCGCCCCCGAAACCGACAGGACCCGAGGGAAAAACCTCATGCAAGTTAGAGCAGTAGCAAAATTTGTCAAGTGCAAGCCGCTGATGGTGCGCCAGGTGGCCCGCGAACTTCGCGGCAAGCCGGCGCAGCAGATGGTGGATGTACTCCGGTTTAAGCCGGGTCGAGGCGCATTTGTTTTGCGGAAGGTGATCGCCAGTGCGATGGCCAACGCGCAAGAAAACCACGCCATGGACCCGCGCCAACTCGTGATTGCCGAGATCAAGGTGGACGAAGGACCGGCCATGAAGCGCATCATTGCGCGAGCCATGGGCCGAGCCAACCGCATCCTGAAGCGCACGGCGCACATCACGGTTGTGGTGGCCGACGACTTCCCGACGGAAGAGCGATCGCGTGGCGAAGGCAAAGCCAAGCCGCGACCGAAGCTCGCCGTTCCGGCTGGCAAGAAGAAGGCAGCTCCGAAGGCCGCTGCGGCCCCGGTGGCCGAAGAAGTGACCGAGGAAGTGGTGGAAACGTCGGTGGAAACCGAAGTGACGACCGAAGCGGAAGTGACGGCCGAAGCCACAACGGAAGCCCCGACCAACGACGCCGGCGAAGAGGCGCCTGAAACCAAGTAAACCATGGGTCAAAAAATTCACCCGAACGGCTTTCGACTCGGAGTCATCCGAGGGCACGATAGTCACTGGATCTTCCCCAAGAAGCAATACCGCGATGCCCTGGTGGGCGACTACCAGATTCGCACCTTCTTGAACGAAAAGATCGGAAAGGGTCTCATCAGCCGCATCGATATCGAGCGTGCCGCCAACCGCGTGAAGGTGACGATTCTCACCTCGCGTCCCGGGGCGGTCATCGGTCGAGGAGGCAAGGGCATCGACCAGATCAGCCAAGATCTGAACAAGTTGGTGCGCAAGTCCGACCCGACCGGCATGGTTCAAGTGAACGTGACGGAAGTGCGGCAGCCGGAACTGGATTCCCAGCTGGTAGCCGAGAACATTGCCCAACAACTTGAAAAGCGTGTCAGCCACCGCCGCGCCATGCGGCAGAGCATGACCCGCGCCCAGCGCATGAACGTGCGCGGGATCAAGATCAAGGTCAGCGGTCGTCTGAACGGTGCGGAAATCGCCCGAACGGAGTCCGACATGGTGGGCAAGATTCCGCTGCACACGCTGCGTGCGGATATTGACTACGGCTACGCCATTGCTTACACGATCTACGGAACCGTAGGCGTGAAGGTGTGGGTGTATCGCGGCGAAGTGTTGCCCGAAAAGCAACTGGCCATGATGCAAACCCCGACGGCGGAAGAACGTGGCCCGCGCCGCGAACGACGCGACCGCAATGACCGCGACCGAGGTCCCCGACCCGACCGTGGCCCGCGCCCCGAAGGTGGCGGAGATCGCCCCGATCGTGGCCCGCGTCCCGAAGGGGCTGGCGATCGCCCGGCCGGTGACCGACCCGAACGTGGTCCGCGCCCCGAAGGTGGCGGTGGCTACAGTGGTGGTGGTCAAGGCGCTGGCGGTCATCAGGGTGGCGGTGGCCATCAGGGTGGCGGCGGCTTCAACCGTGGCGGTGGTCACGGTGGCGGCGGTGGCTTCAACCGTGGCGGTGGCCAAGGCGGTGGTGGCGGCTTCAACCGTGGCCCGCGCCGCGACGAGAATCCCCGTGCGGGAGATGGTCTGGATCAAGGCCGACGCCGCACCAACAATGCACCCGCACCGGCACCGGTGAAGGAGGATACGAACAATGCTGATGCCTAAGCGGACGAAGTACCGCAAGCAGTTCCGTGGCCGCATGAGCGGCGCTGCCACTCGTGGCAACACGATCTGCTTCGGGGACTACGCCCTCGTCGCCATGGACTGTGCTTGGATCACGGCCCGCCAAATCGAAGCCTCGCGTATTGCCATGACCCGCCACATCAAGCGTGGTGGGAAAGTGTGGATCCGCGTCTTCCCGGACAAACCCTACACCAAAAAGCCGCTTGAGCAGCGAATGGGTAAGGGTAAGGCCGGCGTTGAAGGCTGGGTGGCCGTTGTCAAGCCGGGCAAGGTGATGTTCGAAATGAACGGGGTTGCCCCGGACGTGGCCCGCGAAGCTATGCGCCTCGCGGCCCACAAGATGCCGATCCGCTGCAAGTTTGTGGAGCGAAGCAAGGTGCAAGAGGAACTCTTCTTCACCGATGCGGAAATTCGCGCGGCTGCGGCGTTGGAGGACACGAAAGAATGAAAGGGCTGAAAGCTAAAGAACTGCGCGAAAAGAGCGTGCCGGAACTGGAAGACTTGGTACGGGCCGAACGAGCGGGGCTTTATAAGGCTCGCCGTGACCTCGTGTTTCGTCAAACCACGGACGTGGCTCAACTGAAGACTCGCCGCAAGAACATTGCGCGCCTGCTGACCCTCATTGAGGAAAAGAAGCGCGGAGGTGACGCATGAGCGAGAAGGAAGTGATGGCTGCGGAACGCGGTGGCCGTAAGGTCCGCCGTGGTGTGGTGGCCAGCAACAAGATGGAGAAGTCGGTCGTGGTTCGCCTCGATCGTGCTTACCAACACCCGCTCTACGGCAAGACCGTCCGCCGCTCCAACCGAGTGACGGCCCACGATGATCACTCCTGTGATATCGGCGACATCGTCGAAATCATGGAAACCCGACCGCTGAGCAAAACCAAGCACTGGCGCGTCGTGCGGATCATCGAAAAGGTCAAGTAAACGACATTTCGGCCAGGTGGAGACACCTGGCCCCTGACCCTATGGGCATGGCGCGGATAAACGGTCCCCGCCCGCTGCCAACACGAAACGAAACAGAGAGAGAAGAACCGTGATTCAACAGTTTTCCCGCCTAAAGGTGGCCGACAACTCCGGCGCGCGCGAGGTCATGTGCATCCGCGTGCTTAAGGGTTCTCAGCCCCGCTTTGGCTCCGTGGGAGACGTAATCGTGGCCAGCGTCAAGGCGGCAACGCCGAATATGCCCATTAAGAAGGGCGACGTGGTCAAGTGCGTCATCGTACGGTGCAAGAAGCACATTCGTCGCGCAGATGGAAGCACCCTGCGCTTCGACGACAACGCCTGCGTGGTGATCAACCCGCAAAATGGGGAGCCCCGTGGCACCCGTATCTTCGGCCCCGTGGCCCGCGAACTTCGCGATGGCAACTACATGAAGATCGTGTCCCTGGCCCCGGAGGTGCTGTAAGCCATGCCTACGAAAGCCGAACTCAAATCTAAGAAGACGAAGCTGAAGCTGCGCAGCGGCGACCGCGTCATCATCATCGCTGGCAAGGATAAGGGCCAAATCGGTTTCATCGCCGCTGTGGACCCCGAAAAGCGCCGTGCCCTCGTCCTGCAAGACAACGACGAGAACCCGGAAGCGCCCAACCCGCTCAACGCAGCGGTCAAGCACAAGAAGGCCCGCTATCAAGGCGAGCAGTCGGCGCGCTATCGCATTCCGGCTCCGATCGACCTGAGCAACCTCATGCTGCTCGACCCGAAGGACAACAAGCCGACCCGCGTGGGCCGACGCAAGGAAGGAGACACCATCGTGCGGTACGCCAAGCGAAGCGGCACCACCCTCACCGACGCTCACAACGTGATGCTGAAAGGAGATAAGAAGTAACCATGGCTCGCAAGTCTGCCACCAAGGAAGTTAGCGACGCGAATCCGGGCCTTGCGCCCAAGTCGCGCCTGCGCAACATCTACACCGAAAAGGTTGCCCCGCAACTGCTGGAGGAGTTCAAGTTCAGCTCCAAGATGCAGGTGCCGCGCATGGTCAAGATCGTGGTCAACATGGGCACCGGGATTGACGAAAAGGAACTGGAAGGCGCCATGCGCGATATGCGCGCGGTCACCGGCCAGCAACCCACCGCCACCGTGGCCCGCAAGTCGGTCTCCAACTTTAAGCTGCGCGAAGGCATGAAGATTGGGTGCCGCGTGACCCTTCGAGGCGAACGCATGTACCACTTCTTCGACAAGCTCTGCACCGTGGCGCTGCCGCGCATCCGCGACTTCCAGGGCCTCAGCCCCAAGTCGTTCGATGGCCGTGGCAACTACACGTTCGGCCTCAAGGAACAGTTGGTGTTCCCGGAAATTGATTACGATTCGTTCGACAAGATCCGCGGGATGGACATCACGATTGTGACGACCGCCGCCAACGATGCCGAAGCCCGCGCCTTCCTGAAGGCCATGGGCCTGCCGCTCCGCGAGAAGTAAGCCTCTCGCGCCGAGCAAGGCACAGAAAGAATCACCCCCGGACTCGAGAGAGTGCCGGGGGTGTTTTCCTTTAGCCGGGAGGAGAGAACCGCAGACCTTACTGGTCGCCGCGCCCGTTCCAATAGCGGTTGACTTCGTCTTCCGTGGTGCCCTGGCCGCGCAGCGACTGGATCGGCGGGAAGCTCACGTGCGAATCCAACCACGACACCAGCACGCGCTTCTGGTCAAAGCGGCCCCACAGCTGCCCTTGGCTGTTGGCATTGGGGAAGGTGCCCGTCCACCCGTTGTAGGGGCTCAGGCCGGCCGGCACCGGCACCGCAAACGGCGGCTCAATGCGCGAATAGCCCACATCGTTGCGGATGAGGCCCATGCCCGCCCCGTTCAGGCCCGGCACCACCTTATCCTTCATCGTCGCCTCGGCAAACACAATGGTCTGCGCACTGGCCTCAAAGGAGGTCGTGCTCCGGCCGCTGAAATTGCTTACCGGGCGGCCCGCCACAAAGGTCACCGTCACGTTATTGAGGTAGCGATAGTTGTAGCCGTAAGAAGGGTTCGCCGCGTAAAGGTAATCCGCAAAGCCCGAGTTGGGGTCAAAGCGGCCCCGCCCCGCCGCGTCGCGCAGCATCGGGTCATCGCCCTTGTCGGCCGGGCATAGGAAGATCTGACGATTCTTGGTGTAGGGCAAAAGCAAGAGCGGGTAGTAGTAGAACCCCTGCGCCGTGGGATAGGTGGTGTCGGCCGGGTTGTACCAGAACAGCTGCGGCAACTGGTCATCGTAATCCGCCACGTAGAGCAGGGTGGAGGTGCCGATCTGCTTGGCATTGTTCAGGCTCTGCGTCTTTTTGGCCGCCGATTTCGCCTTAGCAAACACCGGGAACAGGATCGAGGCGAGGATGGCAATGATGGCTATGACGACGAGTAGCTCGATGAGAGTAAACGCGCGGCGCATGGAGAGATTCTGTGGACCCCGCCTGTCGGTCCTATTGTCCAGAATGATGATCTCGTTGTCGAAAATGACGATTCTTGCTCAATCGTCAAGGCAAGCTTGCCTGATTTGACGACGCTTATCTGCCAGGATGATCAAGGGTTACATGCCGACGCCGGTGTACACGCGCCGGCCGTAGTGCCACAGCAGCCGGTACGCCGCGTAGGCCACCACAATCCAGGCCAGTTGCCCGCCTAAAGCCTGCAGCATTTGCGCTTCGGTCATGCGCCCCATAATCGCCCGCGTTGGCACATCCAGCTGATAGTAAAAGGGCGTCCAGGCGGCTAGGGTGCGCACCCACTCGGGCATCAGGTCCACCGGCACCAGTCGCCCGCTCAAAAAGAGCATAGGGAAGTAGTAGAGGTTGAAGATCGAATCAATCTCGCCAGTGAACATAGCGATGAGCCCCAGCGCCGTCACCACCAGGACGCTCACCAAGTGCCCGCCCAGGATGAGCGCCCAGACCTGCCAGCCGAAGTAGAGTTGCGCCCCGCCCAGCCACTGCCAGAACATCACGACAAAAATCACCATCCAGGGCAAGAACAGCGCCGAGCGAACCACCCGCCAGGCCAGGTTGCGGGCCAGGATGAACTGCAGGTACGAAAATGGCCGGATGAGGTGCGATGTGAACACGCCCTCGCGAATCTCGTAGCCGATCTCCCACATAAAGTGGCTGCTGATCAGCGTGGAGGCGAACAGCATCACGAGGTAATAGAGCACGAAATCGGGTGCGCCGTAGCCCGCAATCTCGCCGCCACGGCTCGCGGCAATCCACACAAAGGGCATGGTGACGGCCGTGCTCACGTCCGTAAGAATCCAGATGACCCCCGCCGCCTTGTAGGTAATGCCCTCTTGAATGTAAATGTTGAGGAAAGCCAGCCATTGGCGCACGATCAACGGCATGGACATCCTCTGTATCTTGACGAGCCCGCGGCGGAATTGCAAGGTCCAATAGGCGGGGTTTCGCGTAACGAGGGAGGAATCCGCACGTCCGACCCAAGTAACATGATCGCGAGGACTGCCATTCGCCTGGATATGCCGCCCCGATCCGCGTCGACAGAGCCGGAACCCATCCGAGCTGTCGACGAAGATATCGCCCTGGTTCTCCGCGCCAAGCGCGGGGATGAAGTGGCGATTGGGATGCTGTTTACCAAGCACCGCGATCTGGTTTACCGATTTGTCCTGAACATGGTCCGCAACCGGGACGAGGCCGAAGACATCACCCAAGAGGCGTTTGTCCGCGCGTTCCGCAACATCGACAAGTATCAGGACCGCGCCAAGTTCACCACCTGGCTGCTGCGGATTGCCACGAACCTTTGCACCGACCGCGCCCGCATGACGCAGCGTCGCACCGTGCTCGAACAAGAGCAGGTGGGAGAGGGTTTACGATGGATGACGGAAGGATCTACCGAAGATCCTAATGAGAACCTCTTAAAGGATCATCGCCGAGAGATTCTTCGTCAAGCGTTGGAGAGTCTTTCCGAAGCCAATCGCGCCCTCATCATCATGCGAGACATCGAAGAAATGGAATACGCAGATATAGCGGCCACGCTGGGATGCACCGTGGGTGGGGCCAAGCTGAGGGTATTGCGTGCGCGCCGTGCGCTCCGAGATCGCATCCTGCCCCTGATGGAGGAAGACCAAGACTGATGGCACGAGGCGACGAACAACTAGATCGCATTTTTGAGCAGGGTCTCGCGGGATCCTCGGCGGAAGAACGTCAACTGATGTCCATCCGTGAGGGCTTGAAGTCTCTCAAGGCCGACGTGGCCTGCCCGGTGGAATTTGACGATGTGATGCGCCGCGTGCGCACTGAATCTGTGGCCCTGCCGGGAGCGGCCAAGGGTGGATTCCGGTTGCCCTGGCTGTGGGGCGGCACAATGGCTGTGGCGGCCACGGTGGTGGCCTTTGCCGTTTTCATGTCGCGCCCCCAAACGGGAGCCTCGCCCACGCTGGCCGTAGATTCGCCCACCACCGCGCCTCTCACGGCTCCCCTGGCGGCGCCTGATGCGGCTCCGGAAATGGAAAGTGGCGCGTCGGCCCTGGCCGACCAACCCGTGGCTCTGGGAGCTACGGACCTGGACACCGCCCCCGCGACCACGGACAACCCGGTGGCCGCGCTGAAGCGAGAAGTCGCCAGCCCACGCCGGAGCACGGCTCGGCGAAGCCGCCCGGTTTCGCGCCCCGCGCCCGCACCCGTGACGCTCGCTCCGGCCAACATGCCACGGGCTCGTGCTGAGGCATTGCCCGGCAATGCCGAATCCACCGGACTGGGTGCTGCCAACGGCGGAGCCCCTGCCATGACCATGGCGGCGGCCGACCAAGCCACCAAGGAAGAAAGTGTGCCCGTGGTTTTGATTTCTGAGCGTTCGGGGCCGGTGACGGGCCAGAACGCGGCCTTTGAAGTGGAAAGTGACGATGTGGTTTTTGGCGGTTAACTCGGCCTTTTTGACGACGGTGGCCCTCGCCACCCCGGTCACGCCTGTCGCGCCCCCCACTTCAACGTCGGCCAACGTGGCCTACGCCCAGTTTGCCCGGGCCGTGGAGCAGAGCGGTCGCACGCGCGGCTTCGCGGTGCTCATCACCTCCGATGGACGCTGGTTGGCCCCCGATATTGACGCCGAAGGCCCGGCCCCGGTGCTATTGCTTCGAGATGGTCGCCGCATGAGCACCCGCGTGCTGGCCAGCGATGAGATTACGCGTCTGGCGCTGATTTTCGGCCCCACGGACGGAGCCACGGTCATCTCAGAAGCCGGCACCCTGCGCGATGGCCAAACCGTATGGGCGATCAGCGCCCAAGACGTACACCGTGGCATGGTGGTGGGCGAAGACAAGGTCGGGATCGACGAAGAAACTCGCCGTTACCTCCCCCTGCGCGAATATCGCTTTGAGAATCTCTCCCTCGTCGGGAGCATGCCAGTTCTGGACCAAGAAGGCCGTCTTTGCGGCTTCCTCTCGGCTTCGCTGGCGATTGATGCGTCCTCGGCCAACATGGTCCGCAGCGGTCAATTCGGCCCCGGCGGCATTGCCGTGTCGTATTCCATCAACCCCACGGTGCTGCGCCGCGTGGTGACCGGATTCCGCATGGCCGAACCCCGCGTGGATCACCCGACCATTGGCGCGTTCTGGCGGAATTATCCGGCTGGTGAAGGGGCCCTAGTCACCCAGGTCTTGCCGGAATCCCCCGCCGCCCAGGCGGGTCTGCAAGCCGGCTTTGTCATCCTCAGCATCGATGGCGTGCCGGTGGATAACGCGGTCAAACTGGCCACGATGCTTTTCAACCTCAGCGTGGGCGACACCGTTAATATGACGGTGCGCGACCTGGATCGTACGTTTACGATTCAGCTGAAGGTGGGGGCCAATGCCAAGCCCGAAGCATCAACTCAAGCTTCCGAGAGCCATTAAACTCGTTGATTCCGAGTTCAAAAGCGAGGTGTACGCGGTGACCTTGCAGGGCTTCGTAGTCGTCGGCTTCCCGGAACGTCTTGCCAACGAATAGTTTGTCATCCTTACGGAGTTCTACGGTGCCGCCCAGCGGCGACTTGCCAAACCGGCGCACCCGCACCACTTCCACATCGCGCATCCCCAGCAAGGGGCGGGGGTTATCTTTGCCGTGGGGTTCCAGGAGTTCGAGATCGCGGATAAGGTCGAAAGAAATGTCCCGCGCCTGCACTTCCAGGTCCACGATGGTCTTGGGGACGAGCAGCTCGTCCGTGATCCGCTCGGCCCCGTAGGCCGCGATGAAGGCTTCCAGTTCGGCCACCCGCGCCGCTTCAAAGGAGAAGCCGGCCGCCTGCTCGTGCCCGCCCCCTTTGAGGATGATGGGGGCCAAATCGTCGACCAGCTGGCCGATGTCAAATCCCGGAATGCTACGGCAGCTGGCCTTACCGGTGCCATCTTCCAGCAAAGTTATGGCAATTGTCGGGCGGTAGAACGCCTCGCGCACTTTGCCGGCCACCAGGCCAATGATGCCCTCGTGCCATTCGCGCCCCACGGAAACGATGATCGGCGGCAACTCAGGGAGGCTCTTCACCGCATCAATGGCTTGCTCCACCATCTCATCCTGCATGGATTTGCGGATCGTGTTGGCCTCGTCCAGTTGGGCGGCAAGCTGGAAAGCCTCTTGGTCATCACCCGTCACCAGCAAATCCAGCGAAGGGCGCGGGTCTTCGATACGGCCGGTCGCGTTCAGGCGCGGTCCAATCTGGAAGCCAATTGTGCTCGTTGTGATGGGCGGCTTGATGTTGGCGCGCTCATAGAGATGCTTCAGGCCCACCCGTTTGGTGCTTGAAAGCCGGGGTAAGCCCAGCGCTACTATGGTGCGATTCTCGCCGGTCAGGGGCATCATGTCGGCCACGGTGCCAATGGCGGCCAGGTCCACCACCGATCGCATCGCCGTCACCGGGTCCACTTCAAACCGAGCGGCCAACCCCACGATGAACTTGAACGCCACCCCCGCGCCACAAAGCTCGGCGTAGGGGTACTGCGAGTCCGCTCGGTGCGGGTTGATCACTGCCGGCACGCTGGGCAACTCCTCCGGCACCGCGTGGTGGTCGGTCACCACCACTTGCATGCCGAGTTCCATGGCGCGGGATAGCTGTTCGTGCGCTTTCACCCCGCAGTCGCAGGTGATTAGCACCTTGGTGCCGATCTTGTGGGCGGCCGCGATGGCCAGGGGATGGATGCCGTAGCCTTCCAGCGCCCGATTGGGCACGTGCGGCACGATCTTCGAGTTCGACGAAATCCGCTTGGCGTAGCCTCGAAGACCCTTCAATAGTATCGCCGCACTTGTCACGCCGTCGGCGTCGTAGTCGCCGTGGATGTAGATGGTCTCGTGGTTGCGCAGCGCCGCCTCCACAATGTCGGCTCCCACCGCAAAATCGGGCAACAGCTCGGGGTCGTGCAGGTGGGCTTCTTCGGGATAAAGAAACGCCCGAATGCGCTCAAGGTCTTGGTACTGGTTCTGCACCAGCCAGGCCGCCACAACGGGAGAAACCCCGAAGGCCGCGACAATTCTTGCCTCGGCCCCGGGGTCTCGAACCGGCCATCGCCAGATCAGTTCGGGCACGGTGGATTACTGCTTTTCGACGCCGGTGAAATCGAGCTCCACGGGCGTATCGCGGCCAAAGATGTTGATCATGACCTTGAGCTTCTCACGTTCCGCATTCACTTCTTCAATCTTGCCGGTGTAGTCCACAAACGGACCTTCCACCACGCGCACAATCTCGCCCTTGTTGAAGGCAATCTTGGGCACTTCCTGGCTCACTTCCAGGTTCTTCATGATGCGCTTGACTTCG
>CALRVA020000042.1:0-17627 GCA_943371495.1 Archangium gephyra
TGCTTGCGGTTGCGGCCGCACGGTTTGAACCGGGGGTCGCTGGAAGCTTTGGCCCGGGCCGGCACGCTGGATTCGCTGCACGACAGTCGCCACACCATCCTCGATAACCTCGACGGAGCCCTGGTGTGGGCCGACCAAAAGATTCGACAGCGTCAGGAAGCGCAGGACTCGCTCTTCGGCGGCGAGGAGCAGATGGAGCTCGATCGGCCGCCGCATCTCCCGCCGGGGCGCAAGGCCACCCGCGAAGAGATCCTGAGCATGGAGAAGGACGTGATGGGGATTTACATCTCCGACCACCCCCTGCGCGGCTACGAGCGCCTGATCGGCGCCAAGAGCCAGTTCACCGTGGCGCGCATCCGCGAAATGGAAGGGGAAGTCAAGGTCACCATCGCCGGGGCAATGTCGCGCATCCGCACCAACATGACCAAGAAGGGGAAGATGGCGCGCGGGGTGCTGCAGGACTTCACCGGGGCTATCGAGTTTGTGGTGTTCCCCTCGGCGCTGGAGCGTCTTCAGGATTCCTTGGTCGCCGACCGGGCGGTGGTGCTGAAAGGCTTTGCCCGGGCTGATGACCGCAACCAGGACAGTGAAATGCAGCTCATCGTCAACGACATTGAGGTGCTGCCGGAGCCGGAAAGCCTGGGCGATGACGAGGGCGGTCTGACCATGTTCGTCCGGCTCAGCCGCGCTACCCGCGCCCAGTTACGGGCGATCCACGAGGTGGTGCGCGAACACCCCGGCGACTACGAAGTTCTCATTCAGGTGGCCGGGGCAAACTCCGCACCCGTGCCTATCATGGAGCGCGTGGCCGCCACCGAAAAAGTGATCGAAGGCCTACGGCAAGCCGCACCGGTGGAAGTCGAAATCTACAACGATCTGGGACTGGCGGAGCTTCCCACCGGGACAACGGAACCGGAACCCGACTTGGTCGAAGTAGGATAGGTTTAAGTCTCGTGCGACGTCTTCTTTTTTCCTTCGTTAGCTTGGTGCTCTTGGCCTCGGTGGCCTGGGCGCAAGATCCTTTTGACGTGCACGTGGCGCAGTTCGAACTGCTGCAAGACCGGTCCATTCAATCTGAACTCGGGATTACCGAACGACAGCGCGACCGGATGAACGTCCACGCGGAATGGTTTAACGCCGAGAGCAAGAAGCTGCAGGCCAAGTACGAAGGCAAGCCGGACAACGGGGGCGAAGCGGCCATGAACGAGCTGAACACCATGCGGCAGACCATGAAGGGCCGCGTGCTGGGCGAGTTGACGGCCAACCAGGTTCACCGCTTAGCGCAGATCAGCCTGCAGGATGCCGGCGTGCTGGCACTGATGGATGACCAGGTGGCCAGCAAAGTGGGCCTGAGTTCTTCCTCGATGCAGACCCTGCGAGAAGAGTTTCGCAAGAACGGGCAGAAGGCCGCCGAGCTGGAGCAGAAGACGCTCGGGCCGATCTACGACAAGTACCGTGAGCGCGCGATTGCCGGAGACCAAGCTGCGCAAAAGGCGATGCAGAACGAGCTTGACGCCGCCCGCCGCAAGATTGCCCCGCAGATGGACCAATACCAACGCGAGTTCTTGGTGCTGATGGACAAAACCCTCAGCAACGAGAACAAGATGGCCTTTGCTCGCATGCAAGGCGTGCCTTACGCTCCCCGATAGACCCGCTGGGAGGGAAGTTTGCCGCCCAATGCGGCATAATGTTCTTTCGCGCCCGTCGAGGACCTCCGTGTTCTCAGACGAAACCAACGGAAAGGCTAAGTAACAGCATGGCGACCTATCGAGGACGAAGATCAGATATCTGCCGCAAAGTCGGCTTCAACATTTGGGGCCGGGCCAAGTGCCCGAGCGTCAAGCGACCGTATCCCCCCGGGCAACACGGTCCGAACCAACGTGAGCGACGTATGTCGGAATATGGCGAGCAGCTGCTGGCCAAGCAAGTCATCCGCCGCTACTACGGGATGCTGGAAAAGCAATTCCGCCGCACGTTCGAGAAGGCTCAGCGCATGCGCGGGAACTCCGGTTTGAACTTCCTTCGATTGCTCGAGCTTCGCTTGCAGACCCAGGTGTACCGCATGGGTTTTGCCAACACGATTGAGCAGGCCCGCCAGATGGTGAGCCACCAGCACATTTTCGTCAACGGTAAGTTGGTGGACATCCCGTCCTACCAGTGCCGCGTGGGCGACGTGATCTCCGTGCGAGATCGCGCCTCCAGCCGAGGTATTGCTCGCAAGAACAGCTACGAAGGCGCTGCCGTGCCGGTTTACATCGAGCCGGACGTGCCGAACTACGCGGGCAAGATCATCGCCCTTCCGGAACGGGAAGACTTCCCCAAGTTCATGGAAGAGCAGAAGGTCGTCGAGTTCTACGCTCGCTAAGACCCTATTCCAGATACGCCGAGCGCTGAGCGCGCTCAAGCACAAAACGATCACGTTCCCTTCCGTGGAGCGTGATCGTTCGGTTTCCGTCCCGCACAAAAATCTCTTCCTTGGCGTTGCCGTGCTTGTCTCGGAACCGGCAGTAGGTGATGCTGGCGGTGGGCTGAACTTCGATGAGCATGAAAATCCGGTTGGCCATGCGCGGGAAGGTCACCTTGATGCTCTCAAGCGGCGGCGGCTGTAGCGCCGAGCGAAGGTGGGTGCGTAAGCGTTGCTCCAAGACGTCCAAGGGGTTGCGGTCGCGAATGGCTTCGAGTTCTTCGTCAATGCCCACGGGGATGCCCGCGTCGGTGACGCCCAGGGCAATGGTGCCGCCTTGCGTGTTGAGCATGGCCGCCACAGAACGGATGATGCCGTGCCGCAACTCAGGGTCTTGCTGTTGAGTCCGGGGATTCCAATCAAATCCTCGTTTGAACTCCAGCGTCTCGGACTCTTGTCGATAGCTAGGAACGGTCTGGTCATCCCGCACGGAGCGAATCCCGTGCCGGACCGCTCCTACCAGTTCGGGTAACTCGGGGAAGTGCCCGTCGGGATACCACTGAAGGGAAGTGAGGGCCAAGCGCAGGCGGGCAATATACAGGTCCACGAGGGAGGGGCAGATCAGGACGATGTTGTCCCGCAAAATTCTCCGCAGCGTGCGATCCGGATCCCAGGGCTTGCCCATGCGGCGCGCCGCGAGCATCTCGAGCTCCATGATCTCATCAAGGCACACCATGGCAAAGTTATCGAGCCCATGCACTTCGTGCGCCAGTACGAACTTGCGCAACATGGGAAGCCATTGTTCAGGCGGAGTCGTATACGGGTCACAGTTCAAAAATACGGTGAGTTCCCAGTTGGCACGGTGGCTGAGGTCCTCGCCGGCATCCGAGGGAGCGTGGTCTCGCAGGGCATCGTGGAGAAAAACAATCTGGTCGAAACCGACACCCAAAGTGTATTGGCCCGCCTCGGAGATCGACTGGAAGAGGGGAAACTCGTCACAGAATCCGCCGGGGCCAATCATCAGATGAACCAGCTCAATCGGTATGCGGGAATGCGAAGGAATGGAATTGCTTAGCTGGACCATCTCGAGGGGAAGCTGGCAAGCTTCGTACATATTCGGGAATTCTAGGTCAAGACCGCATTCTCGGGAAGTGCTGCAACTGAAGGGAAGGCCCACGACAATATGGAGGGCCTGCATCAGGGGCGACTCCTTCTTTAGGAAGCCCTGGTCATCAATCTGATCACTGGCGATGCCCTCCGTGACCTGAGCGGGCATGAAACCCTTGTTCTGCATAAGACGGATGAGAATGAGACGGACGCAGGCGGAGAAGCCAGAGTACTGATCGATGGAAACCTTTGTGGCATCAGGGCTAAACACTTCATTGAAGGGCCCCGCACAAATACGGTCAATGTATTGCTCGACAGCAGCTTCAATGTAGTCGCGCGATGCCCGAAACAGAGTGCGCTTGTTGAAAACGTGATTGAGGGTGGATTGCCACTGCTCGGCGGGGGCAGTGAAGATGAACTTGAGAGAGCGTTCGGTCCAGTGAGGTAGTACTGGTCCGGTGACATCGAGCCGGACGGCTCCTCGAGCTTCGCGGCGAACCAGATAAGTTTGACCGGCTTCAGATGTAAATAAGCCTAAGGCGCCTTCGTGTAAATCATCTGGGCAAGCGCAACGAAAGATGAGATGTTCGTTCACCCGATAGCCTTGCAAGACCGGCTCTGCCCCGTGGGCAATGAGCCATTGATCTATCCAGCTTTGTTTGCCTGGCCTCATCGTTTAGGCCACCTCCGGGCCGTATTCCGATGTTTCTACCTGAACCCGCCGAAAGTTGTTACCGGAATTTCTCTCAGAAGCTTACGTCGTTAACTAAAAAGTGAGTTTCGAGTTACTGATTGTAATAAAGACTATGTTTGACTGGGCGGGACAACGCCTGGCCAGGCACGGTCCAGAACAAACTGGTCTCGCTCCTGCCCTTTCAACGTGATGGTGCGGTTGCCATCGCGCACGCATATCTCCATCTTTGGCTCGCCCTGCATGTCTTTGTGCTTGAAATAGGTGATGTCCGTGCGGGGTTCCACCACAATCTCCAAAAGGATTCGGTTGGCTACGCGGGGAAAGCGGATCGTTACAAACTGGAGCGGCGTAGGATCGATGTATTGGCGGAGGTATGTCCGCACCCGCTGCTCCATCACATCCAGCCGATTTTGACCTCGAATATGTTGGAGTTCCTCGCCCAGGCCGATGGGGACGCCCTCGTTATTCACCCCAATGATTAAACTCCCTCCCCTGGCGTTCAGGAATCCGCAGACGGTGCGCATGCACGCCCGCCGGAGTTCTTGATCGCGCCCCTGGATTTTGGGGTTCCAATCAAATCCACGCTTAAGTTCAAGCCGTTCCGACTCGATATAGCGCGGATGGCCTGCGCTTACCATGCGGTTCGTCACCTTTCCCCATCGCACCGCAGATTGCATTTCAGGGAAGTCCGGAACTTCAGGTCCTTCGAGCCATTGCCAAACGGCAAGCCCTAACCGAAGTCGCGCTTGGAACAGATCGCCCTGGTTTCGACAGGCCCCCATGATCTGGTGACCCACAATGCGACGCGCGGTGACGAGAGGATCCCAGGGTTCACCCGAATGCATTGCCCGAGTGGCATTGAGGTGCATCAACTCGTTAAAGAGGGCCACCAGATAGTTGCCGTGCTCTGGGTTCTCGTCAATGAAAATTAACGAGTTCAGAGATTGGGTCGCTGCGACGTCCTGCGAAGGATGGAACGTCAGCCGGGACTCGTATTGCCGGAGCTCCCACCGCACGCCCTGGTGGAGGTCGCTGTAAGACGAAAGCGGCTCCTGGTCTCGAAGCGAATCGAGGAGCAAACTCAGGTGCTCAAAGGTGATGCCAACTTCATGCGCTTCGATGTCTGGTGGCCCCGCCAGAAGCGGGTAGCGACTCAGCAAAGATTGGGGCTGCGCCAGCCGGTGCACAATGCCCGCCGGGATGCTGAAGAGGGTGCGCATGCGATGGAAATAGTCGCGGACACTATCTTCCGTCTGGAACAACCGCGCAAAGTCCGGGAGTTCGTCTCCAGGGCCCTCCGGGCTACGGAGGCCGATACTCGCCAAGATGGTCTCTCGCAGCCACTCGGTGTGGACAAGGTTGGCCGGATTTTCGGCAAAGTTGTGCTCCTTGTCCATCGACGCCAGGACTTCGGAGAAGGTAATGGCCCCGCGCTTTTCAAGCATCGCCAAGTGAAGGCAGCGAATGAGGACTGTGGCGAGAAAATAATGTGAATCATTGGCCCGGGCGTAGGCTGAGCGGAAGAATTTCTGTTCTGCCGGAGGGTCAACCATCTCGCTGAACTCCTCCACCAGGGCCGTGATGTCATCGTGAACGTGCTGGAGGAGCCGCTGATCGGAAAAGAGGTGAACCTTGTCCTCTAACTTAATGGGACCGATTTCCTTCGCCATCGTGGCCAGAAGATCAGTGATGTAGGTGGGAGGGTCGGGTAACGGAATTGAGATGAGGTAGATCTCGTCCAATTCCTTGACGCAAAGCGCGGGGGCCGTTCGATGATGCTCGATCACCCCAATG
The DNA here is from genome assembly GCA_943371495.1 of Archangium gephyra. Classification (GTDB taxonomy): domain Bacteria; phylum Armatimonadota; class Fimbriimonadia; order Fimbriimonadales; family Fimbriimonadaceae; genus JAHBTC01. The sequence continues at coordinate 6,000 of CALRVA020000042.1, forward strand.
CAGCCCGGAGGAATTTTATTCACGTGCTGAATCAGGGCGAGGGGACACCCGCCCAAGGTTGGGCCTCGTTCGCTTGGCCTGGAGTAATGCTCGACCAGCCAATCAAAAAGCGAGGGCTCGGGGTCGGAGCTAGTCATGGTCGTGCTCCTCACTCACCAATCCCGCTCGTTTGAGTTTCCAGGCGATCAAGAAGTCATCTCGCTCCCGATCATGGAGCGTGATGGTCTCCATGCCACGCCGGGCGCACAAGAGGTCCTCCTGAGTTCCCTCATCTCTTCCTACCATGGGGCGAAGATAGGTGAGCGTGGGGCTACTCTGGACCGAAACTAGCATGATGGGATTCCGCTCTTGATACTGCCACACCATGTTAATGGAATGCATGGGGTTCGGCAGGAGCAGCTGAGAAATCAGCTGCGTCATTTGCAAGAGCATGGAGCGCTCAAAGTCAAAGGGTTCCGCGTCCGGGTCCAGAGGGACTTCGGTGATGGAACCATCGGGCCGCAGGCCAACGAGGATCGTGCCGCCATCGGTGTTGAGCAACCCCGCCAAGTCTCGCAAGAGTCGGTGGGTGGATTCCGAACGGATCGCGTCCCGCAAGTTCACTGGAGGGTAGTGCGCTCGGAAAATCACTCGCTCTGAGGGTTTCCAGTTAGACTGGAAGCGAGCGTAATCTTCTTGGATGGCCCGGCCCATCCTTACGGAGTGCGTCAAGTCAATCTCGTTGGCTCGTTCGGGATTTGGCATCCATGCCAATGCGGCATCGGCAATGCGTTGCCGGGTGACGTAAACCGCGCCCGGGTTGTCAACGACCACTGTAATCTGCGAGTTCACCAGGCGGAGAATGTAATCCGACAGGTCATCCTTGGCTCCCTCTTGCACCAGCCAATGGTGAATGAAGCGCATGAGTTCGTGGATGACCGAAGTGGCGTAGTCGCCAAAATTGTTGTCGGTGTCCACCACTTGATTCATGGCAACCACGTCTCTCCAGTTCCCCGTGCCGCGCTGGAGATCGACGTCACCAAAGAGCTCATAGAGCCGGCCAAACGCCCGTCGACGAGATCCAATATGGACGCTGTCAAATCGACCCTGCCACGCCCGGACCGTGGTTCGGTAGACGATGTTGGCGTGGACGGCCACCTCACTGTAGAAGGCGTCGAAGTGGTCCTGGCAAAAAGGAAAATCTTGAATCAAGCCCTTCGGGCCAAAAACGGCTTCCAAGAACTCCGGCGTGGGCGTGAAGAAGTAAGAGAAGTCGCGCGGCGTCAGCGGCTGCTCATAGTCGGCGTGCCCAATACGCCCTAAATAGGGCACCTCGCCGATCCATGGGCTCATGGGGTTGCCTTCCCGCCCTGCAGGAGGCGTCATGGATTGCTTGAGGACGGCATTAAACCGATCGAAGAGAGAAGGGCCCTCAGGGTGAGCCTGGACATCGGCGGCGAGGGCACGAAAGAACTGCGGATTGCCCTGGAACGAAAACCAACCTCGAGCCACTAAGCACTGCAAACTGCAAACTCGTTGCAGAAACCTTAGCAAAATGTTGATGCGGTAGCTCTGGGGGCCGTGGGCCGGATTGAAGGTCTGAGCCTCCTCGGTATCGCGAAACTTGCATTGGGGTGCATAAGTATTGGCGATGTGCAACAGGCGATCAATAAATGGCTTATAGAAGAAATTTCCGCTGAGCAGATGAGCCAGCAAATCCTCATCATTTTCATCAAAAGCTACCGTGAGGTCGGTGAGCCATTTATGCACCAAGCCAGGCAGATGGTCGCGACTGATTATGATTTGACGCGGGTGCGGGGTGCTGGTCCATCGAATTCGTTGACGGCGTCCTTCCGAGTCCAAGTCTTCAATCCAGATGGATGATGGGGAAGGACTCGGAGACACTGGGGCCGTCCCCCAGTGGATCGACCACCCGGCTTGTTCAATCTTATCCTCTCGTTGATTGAGCCCCTTTGCCAATCGCCAAGCCTTAGAACCAAAAGGTTCTATGGGCTCGCATATCATCACTCTATTGTAATAGGAAACTCCGACAAAATGTCTTTGTTAAGAAAACCTAGTCGGCTTCTCCGCTCACAAAGGGGCTGGAGTAGTTGGGCGGCTCTTTCGTAATCCACACATCGTGGGGGTGGCTTTCTCGCAGCCCGGCATTGGTGATCCGAATGAACTCCGCCCGCTCCCGCAGGTCTTGCAGTGAACTCGCGCCCAGGTAGCCCATGCCGCTCTTGAGGCCCCCCAGCACCTGCACCATCGTCTCATTCAGCGAGCCCTTGAAGGGCACCCGGCCCTCCACCCCTTCGGGCACCATCGAAGCCCCGGTGCTCTTGATCGCGAAGTAGCGATCGCTAGAGCCTTGGCGCATCGCACCAATGCTGCCCATGCCTCGATACACTTTGTACGCCCGGTTGCGATAGATTTCTACTTCGCCCGGGCTCTCTTCGCATCCGGCAAACATGTTGCCCATCATCACGGCGCTGGCCCCGGCAGCGAGGCTCTTCACCACGTCGCCGCTGCTCCGCACCCCGCCATCGGCGATGGTAGGCAAGCCTAGCTTGTTGGCCTCTTCGCAGCAATCCAGGACGGCGGTGAACTGCGGCACTCCGACCCCGGCCACCACGCGCGTGGTGCAAATCGAGCCCGCCCCAATCCCAAGGCGAAGGCCATCGGCACCTACCGCATGCAGGTCGCGCACGCCTTCTTTGGTGGCCACGTTTCCGGCAATGACGTTCAGGTCGGGCAGTTTGCTCTTCAGCATCTTCACGCACTCAATCACGCCGTCGCTTTGGCCGTGGGCGGCGTCAATGACGATGAAGTCCACGCCGGCCTCGAACAGCGCCTTGGCGCGCTCGTAGGGCTCTCGTAGCGGGCCAATGGCGGCCCCCACCACCAAGCGCCCCCGGCCGTCTTTGGTGGCGTTCGGGTGGCGGCGCACCTTCTCAATGTCCTTTATGGTGATGAGCCCCTTGAGGTAGCCGTCGGCGTCCACAATCGGCAGCTTTTCAATGCGGTGGTCGGCCAGCAGGGCTTCGGCTTGCTCTAGGCTGGTGCCCTCCTTGGTCGTCACCAGGTTCTTGCTGGTCATCCGCTCGCTGATGGGGCGGGAGTAATCAGTTTCAAAACGGATGTCGCGATTAGTGAGGATGCCCACCAGCAGGCCCTTGTCGTCCGTGATCGGCACCCCGCTGATGCGATACCGCGCCATCAGGTTCACGGCCTCTTGGATGGTCGTTTCGGGGTTGAGCTTGAAGGGGTCGGTGATGACGCCGTGCTCGCTACGTTTCACCCGGTCCACTTCCTCGGCTTGCCGGTCAATCGGCATGTTGCGGTGGATCACCCCGACGGCCCCTTCGCGGGCAATGGCGATGGCGAGGCGGCTTTCGGTGACCGTATCCATCGGGGCGGAAACGATCGGAACCCGGAGGCGGACGCCCGGCACAATCTCGGTGGAGGTGTCAACTTCGGAAGGGAGCACAGAAGAACGACGCGGGACGAGCAAGACGTCGTCGAAACTCAAACCTTCCCGAAATGAAGCCATAAGTAAGTATGGTCAAGGGTCGGTTAGACTTGTGGGCATGACGACCGACGTGGCCGCGCGTGTGCACCCCAAAGCCCGCCGGAACCATGCGGAATGGGGCGAAAACGGTCTGAAAATCTGGGTGACAGCTCCGCCGGATTCGGGCCAAGCCAATGCCGCCGTGATTGAACTCCTGGCCAAGCGCCTCCGCTGCGCCAAATCGAGCATTGAAATCACGAGAGGGCACACAAGCCGAGATAAAGTCGTGCGTTTCACCGGATTCAGTGTCGACGACATCCAAGCCAAGCTGTCCGCGCCTGCCGAGTGACGTAGACTGAGGCATGGCCTTTCGATCTCTCGGGCGCACGGGCGTCCAAGTCAGCAATCCGTGTCTCGGCACAATGACCTTCGGGTGGGAGCCGGACGACTGGGGCAGCCACGAAGGCGAAGCCATGAAAGTCATGGCCAAGGCATTGGATTTGGGGCTCAACTTCTTTGACACCGCCGACGTCTATGCCCGGGGTACGTCCGAGACCATCCTGGGCCGCGCCATCAAGGGGCATCGTGATTCACTGATCATTGCCACCAAGTGCCACGGCAAGATGAGCGACACGGACCCGAACGAGTGGGGCAATTCGTATCGCCACATCGTGCAGGCCTGCGAAGCCAGCCTCAAGCGCCTGGACACGGACTACATTGACCTCTACCAAATCCACCGGCCGCAGCCGGGCATCCCGATTGACGAAACTCTGCGCGCGCTGGACCAACTCCGCCAACAAGGCAAGATCCTCTATGCGGGGGCCAGCACCTTTGGAGCGTGGCAGCTGGCCGAAGCGCACTACATCGCCAAGGAGATGGGCACGGCGGGATTTGTGTGCGAGCAGCCGCCCTACAACCTGCTCGATCGCAGCATCGAGCGGGAGCTTTTGCCGTTCTGCCGCACCTACAACTACGCGGTGATCCCGTGGTCGCCGCTGGCGGGAGGGCAGCTCACGGGCAAGTACCTGGGCGAAGTCAAGGATGCGCGCTACAGCAAGAGCGACCCGATGAATCGGGTGAGTGCCGCCTCCAGCAAGAAGGTGGCCCAGCTGAAGCGCGTGGCGGACCGGGCGGGGCTCACGCTCACGCAACTCAGCCTCGCCTGGGTGGCGGGGCAACCGGGCATCACGGTGCCCATCATCGGGGCCAAGTCGCCAGAGCAACTGGAGCAGACCGTTGAGGCCTGCCGCATCGTGCTGGACGACAAGACCCGCGAGGCGATTGATCGCATCTTTGCCCCCGAGAGTGTGACGGTGTCTTACTACCGCGCCAATTTCGGGCCGAATGAGCGTCCGCGCTAAACCGCGCGCCAAAAACAAAAAGTGGCGGCCCCTCCGCGAGAAGGGGGCCGCCGAATTTCAGGTTTGCGCTCGAGCGTTACGCCCGAGCGCGGTGTGACCAAATCCCCGGATGTCCCGGGGATGGGCCAGCTTTACGGAAGGGCCACGCCGGTGAGCGGGTCCAGAACCGGAGCGCCACCGTCGGTGTAGACGCGAGCGCCCCACATGTATTGGTTCACGTTCAGGGTCTGGCTGAACTTGCGGTACTTCGCCGAACCGTCGGCCAGGCCATAGTTGTCACCGCCTTCGATGCGGCCACCGCCCGTGTAAACGGCCAGCGGGTAGTCAGTGCGCGGAGTGGTCTTGCACAGGTTGAAGATTTGGTTGGCTCCCGTCGTGACCTGGCGGTTGTTCAGCGCCCAGATCGTCGGTCGGGTGGCACCATCTTCTTGGCTACCGAAGTAAGCCCGCGTGTTGGCTTGGTCCAGCGAGTAGCCGTTGGTGCTTCGGTGAGAAGCACTGCGGACCGTCGCCGTGATGGAGGCCGAAGCCAGGCAGCTCAGGTTGTCAGTGAAGCCGGCGATAAGGATCGTGTCGGACACGTTATCCAGTTGCGTTTGGCTGACCACGTTGATGCCGCGGTTGACGTCACCGATGTTGCGCATGCGGGGAATGACCGCCGAGTTCACGGTGTAGGAGATACGCGGCACTTGTTCGTCCACGACCACGCCGCCACGGATGTAGGCGGGGGGCACGAGGGCAGGGTTGACCGTCGTGCAGACGTTCGCCGCTTGTCCCGGGGGAACCCCAGCACCACTGTTGTTATCCGACGAGCTAAAGCAGGTCGGGGCGTGGCCTCGAATCGAGTCGAGCGGGCTCACGAACATCTGAGTGTTCTTCACGTACGGCTGAACCATGGCGGACCAGTGGATATAGCCGGAGTTCGTTCCGCCGAGAGCCGGATTGAAGGCACGGTGGAAGTACGCCGACGGGTAGGTGTCGTCATAGTCCGTGGTGTAGATCGTCATGCCCAAGCTGATCTGTTTGACGTTGGACAAGTCGCCCGTCTTCTTAGCGGCGAACTTGGCCTTCGCGAAGACCGGGAAGAGGATGGCGGCCAGGATGGCGATGATCGCGATCACCACCAACAGCTCGATGAGCGTAAACGCGCTGCGCTTCATGATAAGGGTAACTCCAATGCTCACGGGCTGGAGACCCCGCGAGCCGACGAAATTTAGGCACACGATTCGGGCCGAATGAGGTGAGTTTTGCCCGTTCCGGGACGTCCTTCGGAAACGTTAAACGACGCTTAATCTGGTCTTTATCATCCCTTAAACTTCATAACATTCTCCTAACAAAAAGCCCCCTGATCCCGGGTGGGAGCAGAGGGCGGATTTCGACCGAAAAACAGGCCTCAGTTGTTGATCAGCGTGGGCTCGTCGTCGGTGCCGGGGGCCGCATCGGTGCGTCGGAAGACGACGTTGCGGTCGGCATCCAGTTCGGCGATGAGATGGTCGCCCGGCTTGAACGTGCCCATCAAGAACTGCTCGGAGAGCGGGTCTTCGATGAACCGCTGCACGGCACGGCGGAGCGGACGGGCGCCGAGGTTCGGGTCGTAACCCTTCTCCACCAGCATGTCCTTCACGTCGTCCGAGAGGGCGATCGAAATCTCCATTTCCTTGGCTTGCTCGTTGATGCGCTTGAGGTAGTGGTCGGCAATTTGCAGGATCTCTTCCTTCTTCAGGTGCTCGAACACGATGACCTCGTCCACACGGTTGAGGAACTCGGGGCGGAAGAGCTTCTTCATCTCTTCCAGCATCCGGTTCTTCATGCTCTCGTAGGTGCGCGGGTCGTTGAGGTCCTGCTTACTTTCGCGGAAGCCCAAACCCTTCTCCAACTCGATCGGGCGGACGCCCACGTTACTGGTCATGATGATGAGCGTGTTGCGGAAGTCCACCGTGCGGCCTTGGCTGTCCGTCAGGTGGCCATCTTCCATCACTTGCAGAAGGATGTTGAAGACTTCGGGGTGGGCCTTCTCGATTTCGTCGAGCAGCACCACGCAGTACGGGTTGCGCCGCACTTGCTCGGTCAGTTGGCCGCCCTCATCGTAACCGACGTAGCCCGGAGGGGCCCCCACCAGTCGCGACACCGCGAACCGCTCCATGTACTCGGACATGTCGATGCGCACGATGTTGGATTCCTTCTCATAGAGGTATCCGGCCAGCGTCTTGGCGAGTTCGGTTTTCCCGACCCCGGTGGGGCCGAGGAAGATGAACGAAGCGATGGGGCGCTTCGGATCTTTGAGACCACTGCGAGCGCGGCGAATGGCGCGCGAAACGGCACTGACGGCGTCCTTCTGGCCAATGATGCGGCCGTGGAGGTCTTCCTCCATGCGGAGCAGCTTGGCGGATTCGGCTTCGACCAGCTTGGTCACGGGGATGCCGGTCCAGCTTTGCACGATGCTCGCAATTTCGGCCTCACCCACCGTGGCGGGCGGCTTTTCTTCGGCGGCCCAGGCATCCTCGCGGGCCTGGATCGAATCGGAAAGCTCTTCAATGGCTTCGTTCAGCTTCTTGAGGGCTTCGCCTTCGGCGTCGTGGCGGCGCAGGTGGTCCGCTTCGGCGGAAAGTCGGTGCAGGCGCTGCTTGTCCTGGCGCACATCCACCGGCGGCATGCTCAGTTGCAGGCGCACGCGGCTGGCGGCTTCGTCGATCAAGTCAATCGCCTTGTCGGGCAGGGTGCGGTCACTGATGTAGCGCTGGCTGAGAGATACCGAGGCCTTGAGAGCTTCGTCGGTGATCTCGACGCCGTGGTGCGCTTCGTAGCGTTCTCGCAGACCCTTCAGGATGTCCACCGCTTCGTCTTCGTTCGGTTCACGCACCTTTACGGCTTGGAACCGGCGATCGAGCGCGGCGTCCTTCTCCACGTACTTGCGATACTCCTCTTGCGTGGTCGCCCCAATGACTTGGAGTTCACCGCGCGCCAGGGCCGGCTTCATGATGTTGCTGGCGTCAATCGCGCCTTCGGCCGCGCCGGCGCCGACGAGGGTGTGAAGCTCATCAATGAACAGGATGATCTGGCCGTCCGCCTTGCGGACTTCCTCCATCACCTTCTTCATGCGCTCTTCAAATTCGCCTCGGTACTTGGTACCGGCCACCAGGCCCGCGAGGTCGAGCGCGACGAGGCGCTTGTCCTTCAGCAGGTCGGGGATGTCGCCTTGCACGATGCGCAGAGCCAAACCTTCGGCAATCGCGGTCTTCCCGACGCCCGGCTCACCCACCAAACACGCATTGTTCTTGGTGCGGCGGCTCAGGATTTGCATCACGCGCTCAATTTCTTGCTGGCGTCCGACCACCGGGTCGAGCTTGCCGTCGCGGGCGAGTTCGGTCAGGTCGCGACCAAATTCGTCCAGCGTCTGCGTCTTGGCCTGGGCGCTGGTGTTGCCCCCTTCCTTGGCGCGTTCGCTGCTGCCCCGGTTGGAGCGGTTGGAGGACTCGGTGTCCTGCAGGGCCATTACTTCGCGGCGCGCACGGTCCAGCTCGATGCCGAGCTTGGCCAACACGCGACCCGCCAGGCCGTCGCCTTCGCGAATCAGGCCGAGGAGGAGGTGCTCCGTGCCGATGTAATTGTTGTTGAGGTTGCGAGCTTCGTCGTACGCCAGGTCAATAACCCGCTTGGCGCGCGGCGTCAGGCTGAGTTCTTGCGTTTGGCGAGAATCTCCGCGCGGAAGCTGCTTTTCCACCTCGGTGCGGATGCGGGAAAGGCCCACATTGAGGCGCTCCAGGACACGAGCCGCCACACTGTCGTTCTCTCTCACCAGGCCCAACAGCAGGTGTTCGGTGCTGACGTAGCCCTCACCAAACTTGTGTGCCTCTTCTTGAGCGTAAAAGACGACCTTCCTTGCTCGTTCCGTAAAGCGTTGCCACATTAGATTTTTCTTTCTGTCTCCGGTCATGCCGTCCGGTGAGCGGGGCTCACCTTTCGGAAGCTATGCCTTTTCGACGATCTCCGACCTCAAAATGTTGCCGGCCGGTTCGCCAAATGACCCTTGTTGCGCCTAGAGGTCATTGTCGGCTTGTTCTGCTTCTCACCTTACCGCTGAGCCCCGTATTCTTGTCGGGCCTCAATGCCGCTACAATAGAGGACATGAATGCAGCGGCACGGGTAGGGGCGATGGTGATCGTGACGGGAGCACTGGCCGTCTACGCTGGTCAGTTTTTGCGGACGGGAGCCGGGGCCGAGGCGCGGACGTACACCGCCGTGTTTGAAGACGCCGGGGGTCTGGCGGCGGGCAGCAAGGTGATGTTTGCGGGCGTCGAAGTGGGCCGGGTGAAGACCGTCGGCCTGACCGACGATGCCAAGGCCGAGGTGGTGTTGCAGGTCAAGAAGGATTTGGAACTGCGGCAGGGCGTTGAGGCGCTGGTGCCGACCAGCCTGGTTTCCATCGGCGTGACCGAACTGCGGTTGGTGCAGGCCCGCCCGGGGACCTCGCCGCACGATCCAAGTTTGCCGCTCACCGGCCGCCTGCAAGATCCGCTCGAAGAGATCGTGCCCGACTTTGAGCCGACCTTGGTCGAAGTGAACAAGACCCTGGCCTCGGTGCAAACCCTCTTGGCCGACCGCGAGCTGAAGGCCGCATTGGTGGGCACGCTCAAAGAAAGCCAGGGCACGGCCCGGGATGTCGGGCAGCTGGTGCGCCGCATTGATGGGCTGGTGGCGGAGAACCAAGCCACGGCTCGCAAGTCGCTTATCACGGCCTCGAATGCTCTGACCGACCTCCAGAAAGTCACCAGCGAGTTCAGCAAGCTGGTCGCCAGCGGGCAAATGCAGGACAAGACCCTGGCCCTTCTGGACAGCCTGAACGCCAGTGCCGTGCGCGCGGAAAAGCTGGTGGCAGATGTGCAGTCCCTGACTTCTGACCCCGAACTCCGTGCCTCCTTGAAGGACACGCTTGAGAATGTGCGCATCGCGAGCGACAGTGCGCCCAAGTTGGCCACCAACATGGAGCAGATGACAGCCAACGGCGTTGTGATCAGCGAGGAGACGGTGGCCCTGATGAAGAAGGCCAACGAGATCGCCGAGAACGTGCAGGGCCTGATTGACAAGTTCAATCAGACGGTGGAGCGCATCGAAAAGGGAAGCGGCAGCCTGCTGCCGAGCGTGGAACTCCAGGCCGATGCCATTCGCACCTCCGGGCCGGATCGCATCCGCACCGACGTGAACGCCCGCATCCCGATTGGCCGAAATGAGCACCTGAACATCGGCCTGTACGACGCCTTTGAGTCCAACAAGATCAACGCGCAGATCAGCCGCCCCATCGGACCAAAGACCGACCTTCGGTACGGGGTCTATGCCGGCCAACCCGGAGTTGGGGTAGATTCACGCGTCAGCTCTCGGTTAGGCGTGCGTGCAGATTTGTTCGGCCTTAACCAGACTCAGCTCGATGCCAAGTTACGGTACGAGTTTGGTCAGGGGGTGAACGGCTGGTTCGGAGTCGAACGGCTATTCGATCGCAATCGCCTCGCGGTCGGGGTCGGAATCCGGCGTTAGGAGACGCAAACCATGAAAGTGATTTTGAAGCAAGCGGTGCCCAAGGTGGGCAAGGCTGGACAACTGGTGAAGGTGAAGCCGGGCTTTGCTCGCAACTTCCTCTTCCCCAAGGGCATGGCCGTGGTGGCTGACAAGGGCCAAATCCGCGCTCTGGAAGCCCGCAACGCCCGTGACGCCAGCAAGCTGGCCGAAACCCTGGCGGGTGCCCAAGCCATTGCCGCCAAGATCAACGGCAAGACCCTGCGCATGGAAGTGAAGGTGGGTGAAGGAGGCCGTCTGTTCGGTGCTGTCACCAGCCAAGACATCGCCGATCAGATCAACAAGGAATTTGGTGTGAACGTGGACAAGAAGGACGTGGCTCTGCTGCTCCCGATCAAGCGCACCGGCAAGTACCCGATCGAAATTGACATGCACCGCGACGTGGCCATGCACATGAACGTGGCCGTTGTGGACCCGACCGAGGAAGTGGTGGCCGAAGAAGAACCGGCCGAAGCCCCGGCCGTGGCCGAGGCTCCGGAAGCCGAAGCCGCCACCGAAGAAGCCTAAACCTCACCGGGACTGCGTCCCTCCGCCGCCTTCACACGTCTTGGACTAATGTGAAGGCGGTTTTCTTTTTGGGGGCGGGGCTCTTGGCGAGTCTCGCGGGTCTGGCGCTCCCCGCGCAGGCACAGGCTCAAACCTGGGAGTCACCCTATGCGGTCGCGAACTTGCGGCGGCTGGCCCTCACTCCGGAACTCGATGGTGTGATTCGAGGGGGCGAATGGGAGCCCTTGGCCACGGCGGGCAACGCCACCACATACCTGCAGTGGGAACCGGGCTGGATCTACTGGGCCGCCGAGGCCCCCGCGAACGAAGACATCGTGTTCAGCCTGGATTCGCTGGCCGATGGCTGGACCTCCGGCCCCGACAATTTTGAAATTCGTATCGGATGGCGCGGCCCCAACATCACGTTTGCGGTACGCCGCCTGAACAACCAACCCAACGGCGCAACCGCCTGGCAAAGCGGGCAGATCCCGCCCGACATGATCCAGTTTGAAGCGCGCCGCTCGGGCGGGCGCTGGAGCATGGAGGCCCGGCTGATGCTGCCCGGCCCGCTGGCCCCCGCCGAGGGCAAGACCATGGGCGTGCGGGTGGATGGACAGGTTCCGGGCGCGATTGACGAGCGCATCGGCCCCCGCCAGATGGCCAACGTGCGGCTGAGCCTGGACACTCATGTGGGTCTCCCCGAAGGTCTGCAGTGGTCGCCCC
>CALRVA020000043.1:0-17355 GCA_943371495.1 Archangium gephyra
TTCGGTGACGGTGGGGGCGCGTTGCCGCATCCACTCGGGCAGTGTGCTGGGCGCGGATGGCTTCGGTTACTCCATGGTCGGTGGGCGACAATTCAAGATTCCGCAAATCGGGCGCGTGGTGCTGGAAGATGATGTCGAAATCGGCGCCAACACTTGCGTGGACCGCGCCACCTGCGGGGTGACGCATATTGCGGCGGGCGTGAAGCTCGACAATCTCGTCCAGGTGGGCCACAACGCGCGGGTGGGGGCGCACTCGGTGATTGCCGGGCACTGCTCGTTGGCGGGGAGTTCCACGGTGGGTGAGCGCGTCATCATGGGCGGTCAAACCGGGATTGCCGACCACGCCGAAGTGGGCAACGACATCGCCCTGGGCGGCCGCAGCGGTGTGATGAAGCAGCTGATGGAGCCGGGGCAATACATGGGCTTGCCGGCCATCCCTGCTCGCCAGCACATGCGCATGCTGGCCCTGATGCAGAAGCTCCCGGAGATCGTGGCCCGCATTACCAAGCTTGAAAAGGGCCAAACCGACGGGGAAAAGGCGTGATCTCCGCGCCCCGCTTCACCGTGGCCGACGGCGTCTCGTTTGCGGGGCAAGGTCTCCACGGCGGGCAGCCGGTGCGCGTGACGGTGCACCCGGGGGCGGATGGGATCGCTTTCCGAGCGGGTGACCAGCGGGTGCTCGCCACGCCGAGCGAGGTCACGGACACCCGCCGGTGCACGCAACTCGGCCCGGTCGCTACCATTGAGCACCTGATGAGCGCCTTCGCGGGGCTGGGCATCACCGATGCTGAAATCGAAGTGGAAGGCGGCGAGATGCCGGCGCTGGATGGCAGTGCCAAAGAGTTCGTGGCAGGGTTACAGTCGGTGGGGATGACTTCTTGCGGACAGCTCCATATTGAGGGTCTCTTTAAGCGCATTTACTTCATCGAGGGCGATGTGAAGGTGGCAATGGCCTCGGGCACGGGGCGCGTGCGTTACGAATATGACAACACGCCGCGCTGGCCGGGCGTGCAGGAAGTCGAGTTCGTTTTGAGCTCCGAAAGCTACGCCTCAGAGATTGCCCCGGCGCGGACGTTTGCGTTCCGGGAAGAAGTGGAGCCGCTCCGCCAGATGGGGCTCGGGCTCGGGCTGAGCGAAGACAGTTGCGTGATTTTGGAAGCGGATGGTTATGCGTTTCCGCCGCGATTCCCGGATGAGCCCGCGCGGCACAAACTGCTGGACCTGATGGGCGACCTCCTGCTGGCCGGGGTGCCGTGGTCGGTGATGCAAGTCACGGCGCACCGCAGTGGGCACCGCACCAATGTGGCGGCCGCCGCCCGCCTCGCCGAGTGCATCACCATCACCCGCGAGAACTAGCCCTGCCGCAACTGCAGGTACCGCACCACCTGCTTGGCGATGATATCGAACTCCAGGTTCACCCGCTGCCCGGGCTGCGCGGCCCGCAAGTGCGTGTGGGCAAAGGTGTGCGGGATTACGGCGACTTGGAATCGCCCCGTGGCATCCGGCTCCACCACCGTCAGGCTGATGCCGTCCACCGTCACGCTCCCCTTGTCCACCAGCAGAGCGGCATCTGCGGCGGGGGCTTGCACGGTCATGGTCCAGCCGTCGCCGCTGGGTTCCAGGCTCACCAGGGTGCCGGTGGTGTCCACGTGGCCCTGCACCATGTGGCCACCCAGGCGGTCGCCCACGCGCATGGCGCGTTCCAGGTTCACCGGGGTCCCCTGTGTGAGCTGACTTAGGGTCGTGCGGGCGTAGGTTTCCTCGCTGAGGTCAAAGGCGAGGTCCTCGGCAAAGTCCACCAGGGTCAGGCAGCAACCGTTGATGGCGATGCTCTCCCCGAGGGCCCAGGCTTCGCCCATCCCATCGGCGGGTGGGCGCACCACCAGGCGGGGCGCCTCATGCCGCACCACTTCCCCCACGGCCTCAATCAACCCCGTAAACATCGTTCTTCCTTCACTCCTACGCTACGACGTGCCATTGCGGCCCGTTCTGCAAATCCTAGTATTCCCCCGGAGAAGCCCGGCCCGGAAAGCACCGAGACTTTGAGTGTCACAAGGTCGACAACGCATGAAACCGGGCGCATCCATCCGAACCTCCGTACGAACGGGACTCCGCACGACTGCGGACCCGAAAGTTGTTCTCAATAGCCAGATTTTGCAGTTGGCGCAGGCGGACCTATTCCAGGCCGTGGAAGCCGAGCTGCTGGAGAACCCGGCGCTGGAGCGGATTGATGACGAGTTTCAGCCGCTGACCCGGGAGGAGATCCTGAAGCACGTGGCCCCGTCCGAATTGCGCCCCTCGGGCGACACCTGGGAGGCCAACCGTTGCCGCCCGACGGACGATTCCTCGCCGGATTGGATTGACCTGGCGGCCTCGCACGACTCTCTGTGGGATCACCTGCGGGCTCAGTTGCTGACCATGCTCCCGGCCGAAAACCGCACCCTGGGTCTGTATCTCATCGGCAATATCAATGAGCGCGGCTATTTGACCACCACCATCGAGGAAGCCGCCCTGGACTGCGGCGTGAGCCTCGAAGACGCGGAGGCCGCCATTGACGCTCTGCGGAGCTGCGAGCCGGCGGGGGTGGGCGCTTATGATCTGCGCGACTGCCTGATTTTGCAACTGCAACGCCCGCAGACCGATGCGGAACGACTGGCCCGCCAGATTTTGCGCAGCCATTGGGACGAACTGGTGCAACGCAACACCCGCAGCCTGCGCCACCGCTACAAGGTGGCGGATGAGCTGATTGAGGCCGCATTTGAGGTCATCACGGGGCTCAATCCGTTCCCGGGCGAAGGTTTCTGCGCGCACAATGTGCCGCAAGTGTCGGAGCGCTCGATTGGAGCGCAGCCGGACGTGATGCTGAGCTTTGACGAATACGGCTGCATCATCGAGATTCCGGGGCCGTCGCCGCTCAACCTGCGGGTGGACCGGGGCTACGAAGATCGGTACTGGGAGCTCCAGGGTCGCCGCCAGGGGGCCAAGGACGAGAAGCGCCACATTACCGAATACGTGGACCGCGCGCGGCACTTCCTCTCGGCCCTGAACAGCCGCCGGGAAACCTTGGCCCGGGTGGCCAAGTACCTCGCTGAACGCCAAGAGGGCTTCGTGAAGACCGGGGATTACAAGTTCTTGCAGAACTTGACTCGCGTAGAGATGGCCAAGGATTTGGGTCTGCACGAGAGCACCATTAGCCGCGCCACCAATGGCAAATTCATTCAAATTGCGACGGGAGAAGTGGTTTCTTTCGATGTGTTCTTTAAGGCCGCTCTGCGGGTCCAGCGCATGATCGAAGACATCCTGGCCAGTGAGAATCCGGACCATCCGCTCAGCGACCAAGACATCGCGGATCGCCTGGCGCAGAAGGGGCTGCAAGTGGCTCGCCGCACGGTGAACAAGTACCGCGACCGCGCCCGCATGCTCTCCAGCCACAAGCGCCGCGTGGCGTAGGTCGGCTAATCTCATCGGCATGAATCCTCAGTCGCAGCTTCGGTTGGCGGGTTGGCTTCGGCGGGTGCGGCCCGCTTCACTGGCCGCCCGGCTCAAGCGCTGGCTGCGACTGGAGCGGATTGAGTTCACGGGACCGGACGGCACCTTTTGGGTGGACCCGGCCTCCAATTTTGGGGGTCGCATCCTGCGCGGCGAACCTTACGAACCCGAGATGACCTCCGCATTGCGTCGGCATTGGCGGCGCGGGGGCACGTTCCTCGATATCGGGGCCAACGAGGGCTACTTCTCCGTGCTGGCACAGCAAGCTCAGGGCGAAGCGGGGCGGATCGTGGCGGTGGAGCCGCAGTCCCGATTGCAAGAAGTCTTGCGGCGAAATCTTAACGCCAACGGTGCCTCCTCAGCGCAGATTGCTAAGCTCGCGGTGGCCGACCAAGAGGGCTCGGCGGAGATCCATCTTTTCCCGGACATGAACACCGGAGCCTCGGGTCTGGTCCGTGCCACCAAGTACGCCATCCCCACCGAGACCGTACGGGTCACCACGCTTGCCACCTTGCTGGATGAGCAGGGCCTCGACCACGTGGACGTGGCGAAGGTGGATATCGAGAGCTTTGAGTACGAGCTTCTCTGGGCGGCGACGGATGTGCTGCTCAGCCGTCGGGTGCGGGCCTTTGTGGTCGAAATCCACCCGCCCTTACTGGAGCAACGAGGGCTCATGCTCTCCGACCTCAAGGACCACGTGGAGGCCTGCGGCTACCAGTGGCAAGAGGTCGGGCACGAGCTTATTCTGCTTCAGCCTCAACCGGGCGAGGTTTGAGCTCCAACGAGACTCGAATCACGCGCCGTCGCGTCATGTGGTCCACGCGAATCGTGCCGATGGGTATCGGCACGGTTTCACCGACTTCCGGAATGCGTTTGAGTTCTTCCATCACGATTTCGGAGAGCGTTTCGGTGGTGTAAGTGTCACTCGGATCTTCGTAGTCGAGGAACTCGAGGACTTCATCATAACGGACGTCAGCGCGGGCCACAATCCGCTTGTCGTTCAATCTCTCAATGGGCGGTCGGTCGGCTTCCAGGCGATCTTCGAGGTCGCCAAAGACCTCCTCGGTGATGTCCTCTAGCGTCAGCAGGCCGCTGGTGCCGCCGTACTCGTCGCTCACGATCAGGATTTGCGTCTTGGCCTCGCGCATGCGCTGCACCAGGCGGTCGGCGCCCATGGATTCGGGGACGAACTCGGCGGGGCGGAGGATGGATTCCAGGGTGAATTCGGGGTCATCCCATCGGCCGACCAGATCTTGCAGATACACCACGCCCACGATGTCGTCCAGGTCGCCCCGCGCCACCGGAATGCGGCTATGCGGAATCTTCTTGAGCTCTTGCCCCAATTCTTCGCGAGTGATTTCCAGCGGCAGCCACTGAATATCCACGCGGTGGTTCATCAAGTCTTCGGCCGTCTTCTGGTCCAGGCGCAGGGCCTTGCTCACCAGGTTGGCGTGGGTGGCGTCCAGGTTCTCAGTGGTGGGGTCGCGCAGGAGCTGGTCAATCTCTTCCCGCGAAGCCGCTTGCTCCACTTGGTCAATGTTCACCCCGAACGGCTTGAGCACCGCCCGCCCGCTCACCTTGAACGCCCACACCAGCGGGGTGAGGATGAGAATGCTGAAGCGAAGCACCCGGATGGTGGCCATGGCAAACCGCTCCGACACCGGCAGCGCCGCGTACTTAGGCACCAGTTCGCCCAGCACCACCAACGGGAAGGACATGAGGATGACCGAGATCACGCTCACGGCACCCTCCGGCATAAAGGTGAGGCTGGGTTTGATGAGGGCCGTGATGGCGGGCTCGGTGAGCGCCCCGATGCCGAGGCCGAAGAGGGTGATGAGCGTCTGGATGCCGGCTACATAGGTGGACATGTCGTCCAACGCGGCGAGCACGAGCTTCGCGGACTTACTGCCCTTCTTAGCGAGGTTCTCGATGCGGCGACGCGAGGTACCAACCAGCGCGTACTCGGCGGCGACAAAAAAGGCATTGCCTAAGATGAGAAGGAGTCCCACAATGAGGGCCGTTTGTAATGGAGGCTCCATGCGCTTCGCCCATTATAGCGCACGGGTAGATTCTCGTTCATGAGCGTACAGTGGCCGCGAGGGGTGATGCCCGCTTCCCTCACCCCTTATGGCCCGCAGGGCGAGGTGGACGCTGTGGGTTTGGCCCGGATGGGGGCAGGGTTCGAGGCGGCGGGATGCGTGGGCATCGTGTTGGGCGGCACCAACGGCGAAGGCCCCTCGCTGAGTGCGGTGGAAAAGCGCGACCTGGTGCGGGGCTTTGCCCCGGCGCGGGGACAGTTAAAGGTGGTGGCAGGGCTGGCCACCAGCAGCCTGACCGAAGCGATGTGGCTGGCCCAGCAAGCTGCGAAGTCGGGGGCCGATGCGGTGCTGGTGATGGCGCCTGGGGGCTACGCGAACCTGGACCCGGTGGGCATCCGGGATTGGTTCTTCCGCTTGGCCGATGCCTCGCCTTTGCCTCTGATTCTCTATCATCACCCGCTCATGTCGCGGGTGACGTGGCGCGCCGAGCACGTGGCCGAACTGGCCGCCCACCCGCAATGCATGGGCCTGAAAGATAGCAGTGGCGACCCGGCGAACTTGGCCGAATTCCGCGCGGCGTGGCCGGATGCCCCGCTTTGGGTGGGCGATGAACGCTTGCTACTGGCGGCCCTGCAGGCCGGGTGGCACGGCACCATCAGCGGCTGTGCCAACGTGATGGCGGCCCCGCTGTGCCAAGTGGTGCAAGCCTGGGAGGCTGGTGAAGCCGACCGGGCCGAGCGCCTTTTTGCCCGGGTTTTGCCGCTGATCGAAGCTCTGCGGCGCGTGCCCCAGCCCGCCCATCACAAGCGGTCGGCTTTACTCCAGGGGCGAATCGAAAGGGCGGATGTCCGCGCCCCGCTGACCCTCCCCGACGCGGAGGCGTTTTCAGCTTGGTATGAATCCCTGCCGGGCTCCGAGTTTCTTGGCTAGAATAATTCCAGTTCCTTGCGTGATGAATTCCTGCGTCGCTTGAGCACGCTGGGTGAACCGTGGCCCCAAGCGGTCATCAACATCCTTGATGTGTTGCTGGTCGCCTACCTCATATGGCGGCTTCTCAAGCTCGTGCGCGGCACCCGCGCCTGGCGCATCCTCTTTGGGGTCTTCGTCTTCTTGGTGGCCCTGCTGGCGAGCGACGTGCTGGGGCTGCGCACTTTGCACTGGGTGTTGGACAAGGCGACGCTGCTCGGCCCCGTGGCATTGGTGATTCTTTTCCTGCCCGAACTTCGACAAACCATTGAGGGCTTTGCCCGTATCGGGGGTCTCAGCGACCGGCTGGTGGGCAGTGAGGGGGCGGCGCGAGGCACCGCCTTCGAGGAGATCACGGTGGCCGCGCAGGCGATGGCGCAGACTCGCACGGGGGCGCTGATTGTCATTGACCGCAGCCGCCAACTGGATGCCGAAATCCGCAGCGGCGTGCCCTTGCACGCGGTGGTTTCCGCCCCCCTTTTGCAGTCCATCTTTTACGCGGGAAACCCGCTCCACGACGGGGCGATCATCGTACGCCAGGATGAACTAGTGGCGGCGGCCTGCCAGCTTCCCCTCAGCGACAACCCGGCGATCCGCGCCGAATACCACATGCGGCACCGGGCGGGGGTGGGGGTGACGGAACATTCCGACGCGTTGGTGGTGATTGTGAGTGAGGAGCGCGGGCAAATCACGGTGGCGCGGGCCGGGATTCTCACGCCGGTGAAGTCGCCGGAAGAGCTGTTGCAACTCCTCTCCGAGGGCCTAACCACCGACGCCGAGGCTGCGCGCCGCCGGTCGTTCCGCCGAGCCAAGCGCTCCGGAGAAGAAACCGAAGAAGAATCCGGACGAGAATCCGGAGGAGACGAGGCGTGAGACGGTCCGAAGCGTGGTTGCTGATTGCCTCGTTGCTGGTCGCCTTGGGCCTCTACTTGCAGGTGCAGCCCGGCGACAAGATTGAGCGTGAGCGCGAGTTCAGCGTGCCTTTGCAGGTGGTGGGGCTGGAACCCAAGTTTGCCGCCCGCGAGGTGCCGAGTTCGGTGATGCTCCTCGCCACCGGCACCGAAGAAGAACTCCGCGTGTTTGACACCCGGCAAGTGGAGGCTAGCGTTTCGATGACCCGCGCCGTGCCCGGGGATGGGGACTACGCCGTGCGCTTGAACGTGCCGAGCCGCGCCAACGTCCGGGTGACGGCCCGCGACCCGGTGATTCGCATCAAGGTGGAAGAGCGCACCGTCAAGCGCATTGACGTGGAACTGGAGCCAGTGGGCAGCCTCTCGCCGCTCTATTCTTATGGCGGTGCCAGCTTCCAGCCCATGCAGGTGACGGTGAGCGGCCCCGCCAGCATGATGGAGCAGGTGGCGCACGTCCGGGCCATTTTGAACCTGGAAGACGCCCAGCCCAAGGGGGCTTACGCGCTGGACCTGGAGACGCTGGACACCTCGCGCCGACCCGTGGCGGGGGTCAGCATTGAGCCCAAACAGATTACGGTCAGCCCGGTCATCTTCACCGCGCCCACCAGCCGCAACCTGTTCGTCCAGTTGCGGACCAAGGGGCAGTTGGCCTTCGGTTACGAGGTCAAGTCGTACACCATCACGCCGAACATGGCGCTGGCGAGCGGCGAACCCGACTTGATGGCCCGCCAAAGCGGCGTGCTGACCGAGCCGATTGATATCACCGACCTCAAAGCCGACAAGTCCTTTGATGTGAAGTTGGTGTCGCCCGAAGGCGTGAGCCTCTCGCCCGAGCGCGTGCGCGTCACCCTCATCATCGGCCGGGCGAGTGGATCATGATCTGCCGTCCTATTCAGCCGAATGAAGCGGACGCCTTTTTGCGACTTCTGGCCGGGGCATTCCATCTGGATATCAGCCGGGCGCGGCAGGCGTTTTACGCCGACCCGATGTTTGACCTCAACCGCAAGTGGGCGCTGTTTGAGAACCACCAGATGCGCTCCATCCTCACCACCACGGGCATGCAATTCGGGTGGGGGCGAGCGATCGGCATCGCGGGGGTGGCCACGCGCCAGGAAGACCGGGGGCGCGGCTACGCCGGGCACCTGCTGATGCACGTGCTGGACGAAGCGGCGCGGCAAGGCGAGGGGCCGGCCATGCTGTTTGCTCACCAGGAAGAGCTGTATGCTCGGTTCGGGTTTGCCACCACCGACCGGGTCATATCCGGCACCGTGCCGTGCGATCCCGGGAGTCGGGGGGAGCTTCTCTCGGCGCTAGATATCCACCGCCTGTATTCGCAGTGGGCGGCGCGGGATGAGCGCTGGGTGGTGCGCGACGAGCGGCGCTGGCGGTATTGGCACTGGTTCCACCGCCCGTGCGAAACCTTCGGCGAAGGCTACATCTGCCTGGAGGGCAACCTGGTGCGCGAGGTGGTGAGCCCGCACCCCACGGCCCTGTGGCCGGTGCCTAATGGCACCCGCTGGTACGGGCTGGCGCAGGTAGCGGGTGAGTTGGGGATGCAGCTGAGCGACCAGAAGGAAGAGCTGCTGCTGATGACGCGCGGCCTACCGCATCCCGTGCGGATGTTCATGACCGACCAGTTCTGAGGGGCGCGGGGGCTAGGATTCCATTGGGAATCTGCGGTTCATAATACGAAACGCTGCTCGCATTTCAGAATACTAAGCACTTGCCTCAGAACTGACTGCGTATCGTGCCTCGATCTCCATTATGCGTCGGCCCAGCCATTCAACAATGATGGGACTAACAGCATTTCCAATTAGTCTTCCTCTACGACCGTCCATCCTGGCGGGAAGCCCATTAGCTTCTCGCACTCGTTCCAAGTCAAATTTCTGGCCACATAATATTGGTCGGTCAGAGTGGCCGCCTTGATGTCGTCCAGTTTGGGCACGTATCGTGGGGCAAATATTTGATGCTCCGGTATACCCAAAGCCTCCCCGACGTTGGACCACAAGCGGATAGTGTCCCTTAGCGCTTCCACAAAGATGGGGTCCAGCTTCTTTCCGCTCCCGGCTTGTTCGCCCCTTCGCAAAATCCCTTGACAGTTCTTTGCCGTCAAGAAAGACTTCAATGGCACGGGTGTCTCCAAGAGATCCCACAATGAGGATTCTGTCACGGTTGTGGGGCAAGCCCGCATCGACGAGGTTAGCCGATATCCATCCCCCCACATACCCGATCTCTTCAAGGACGTCGATAACTGTCTCAAAGTCGGCTCCACTCCCTGCTGATAAGAGGCCCGGCACATTCTCCAAGACGATCCATCTAGGCTTAGACTTACTAAGAAGTCCAGAAAGCGTGTAGAAGAGCCCGCTCCGGGCTCCTTCGAGCCCTGTTCTACCGGTGCTGTTGGCATTGCTGAGGTCTTGGCAGGGCCATCCTGCGCACCAGAGGTCAGCGGAAGGGATAGTTGTAGGCTCAAGTTCGGTTATATCTCCATGTAGCGGTACGTGGGGCCAGTGTTTCCGCAGGATCATCTGGGCATGGTGGTCGATCTCGCACTGGAAGACTACGCTCATCCCAGCTCTTTCCAATCCAAGATCGAACCCACCAATGCCAGCGAAAAACGAGGCTACTCGCATCTTTCGCCTTCTCCTGTGCCCATGGCCACCCAGTCTACTCTGTATGCGTGATACTTGCCCAAGCAAATCAAATTGTAGCCGATGTAGACGATTATCGTCTGCATTTGGCCTATTTCTGACTGTACCCTGACGCTCCAAATGGGTATTGACGAGCGGCCATGTGGGGATCTGAAGTGAGGTCACCCGCAAACTTGTGTGGGCCGCAGATTCGTTCACGGCGTGAGAGTCTCGGCATGGCTCAATCAGATGTGGCGGCGGCAGTCAGCTTGGAGCTTGGAGTTGACCTGGATCAATCCGATGTGTCCGAGATTGAAAGAGGCGTCAGAGGCGTGCGGGACTTTGAACTATGCGCGCTGTCGAAGGTGCTTCGAGTTTCGCCGCACGAGCTCATGGGCTGGAGGTCATTTAATGGCTAACAGTGACATGAGAGGGCCATCAACCTCACAAAAAATGCGTGCCCGTCAAAACTTTCTCCCACTAGCGACGCCACAACCAGACCCTGGGGTGACCGACCAAGATCGTGATTCGTGGATTGAACAGACTTGCGCTGAATTCGTTGCACCAAGCAAGGCGAACAGAGCCTATTACCGAGTCTTACTAGAAACTCTTTGGCCAAAGGGGCACGGGATACCTGGCCCACGGATATCTGAAGGCGAGCTTCGAGATGCGATCAATACGTACAGGCGTTCAGTCCATGATGGTAAGACACCTTACAAAGAGTATGTGGATGTCTTTCGGCGGGTTAGGGAGTTAGCAGGTGAAGAAGGAGTCATTGGAATCGCACGAATAGGAAGAGTCTATCAACTAGTAGATCTTAAAGTGTCTGAAAAGCGCGTTCCTCGTGTTTCTTTAAGTGCTGGTGAGTGGAACAAAATTCTAGAACAGTACCACCATAAGTGTGCTGTCTGTGGGAGATCATCTGAAGAGGTTGAGTTCGACCAGGACCACAAGATTCCTAGAGTTAGGGGCGGAGGTGACCAGGTAAGTAATTGGCAACCATTATGCGGCGAGTGTAACAACCACAAGAGTACTTCATGTAGAGGCTGCGTCTTAGATTGTTCGAAGTGTGCATGGGCGTATCCAGAGAAATACGCTCCGATCAAGCTAGGGTCAGAAGCGATCATTGGTATAAGGCAAAGTGCCGAGCGCAAGGGAATCCCCCCACACGAACTACTGGGTGAGATTGTAGCAGCGTACTTGACGCAAGCGGACGAGTTGTAGTTAGTCTTGAAAAGAGACGAAAGAACTCTGTCTATTGGAGTAGTCAGTTACTGCTGATGACGCGCGGCCTGCCGCATCCCGTGCGGATGTTCATGACCGATCAGTTCTGAAGGGCGCGGCGCTCGGGCCGGATGACGGGGGCACGTGTCAGGGCCGGGGCACACTAAGCCCATGAACGACACCGAACGCGCGATCCGCGCTTACTTTGACGCCTTCAACGCCCACGACCTCGAGGGCATGCTGGCCACCCTCAGCGAAGACGTGGTGCACGAGATCAACGAAGGGGGCACCGACGTCGGCCGCGAGGCGTTCCGAAAGTTCAAAACCCACATGGACACCTGCTACCGCGAGCAGATCACCGACCTGGTGGTGTTCAGCAATGGCACGCGCGGCGCGGTGGAGTTCACCTGCTCGGGCACCTATCTGAGCACGGACGGCAGCCTGCCGCCCGCCACCGGGCAGACGTACAGCATCCCGGCTGCCGCCTTTTTTGAGGTCAAAGATGGCCTCATCACCCGGGTCACCAGCTACTACAACCTGCGGGGCTGGCTGGCGGCCATCGGCGCCTAGCTCCTTGGGCGGCCCCGAGCCGGGATGAACAAGAGCAATCCCAAAAGGGCTGCGCCCACAAACCAGTCGCCGAGCACGCGGTACATGGTGGTGCGCCGGGCGGCGGGCAAGGGCCGCGCCAGCACACCTTCGTGGCCGGTGGGCAGCAAGCCCGTGATCTGCCCAGAGGCGTCGGTGACCATGCTCCAGGCCGTGGCCTCACTCCGCACAATGGGCACGCCTAGTTCGGCGGAGCGGAACGGGGTGAAGGCGGCGTGCCCCGCCTGGATGAATCCGTTGGGCGAAACGGGGTCTAGAGTGGGCAAGGCAATCACATCGGCCCCTTCGCGCACGGTGTCGCGCATCGTCCACGGGAAGCACGAGTCAAAGCAGATGTTGAGGCCGACGTTCTCGGACTTCACCGCCACTACTTGCGCCGTGGTGCCGGCCGTGACGAGCTTGGCTTCATCGCCAAAGGGGTGTCGCTTGTAATATGGCGCGGAGGTTCCTGACTTAGAGAAAACCGCCGCCGCGTTATGCGGGAGAGGCTGGTGTTCGTCGAGGTACGAGGTGACGATGGGCCAGCCGTTTTCGGACCGGGCAAAGTCACGGAGAGAGTCATGGTCAAAGGTGGTCACGCTGACCTCGGGCCACACCACCCAACGCGGCGAAACGGCACCCAAGGGCTCTTGCACTCGCAGCAGCGCATCCGCCCCGACCTGCGGAGTCTGGACCAACCCAACGGGAGCATGGCCCTGGACGAGACGCGCGTCATCCATCCGGGCATGAGCCTGAAGCGTGCCCCACTGACCCCACAAGGCAAGGGCCGCCACCGAAGCTCCCGCAACCCAGCGATGCCGAGAAGCCACCGGAGCGAACCAGGCCAGATTCGCCAGCCACATGAGCCAGGAAACTCCCCAAATTCCGGTCACCGAAGCCAGGGCCAGCGCCGCTGGGTTCGCAAATTGAGAGAGCGCCATCTGCGCCGGCATGCGGATGAAGGTGATGCCCTCCAGGAGAATGCCCACGCAAGCGAGCCCCAGCACGTTGCGCCAAGAGAACGTTTTGACCTCCGCAAAGATCCCGAGGAACAGAGAAATCACCGTTCCGAACAGGAAGAACGCCACGTAGTTCCAGTTAAAGGTGCCGTCGACCAAAGCGGGTTCGGGCTGCCACGGAGAGGTGCTGACCCAAGCGGCCACTGCCGCCACCCCGACACCCACCAAGAAGCCCCGCAGAAATCCGGCCCCACGCGCCAACCAAAGCGCTGGCACCAGGCACACAAACCCCAGCGCGGACCACCCAAAGAGCGGCAAGGAGAGAGCAAGGGCGACCCCGCTCAGGACAATGGCAAGGAAGCCCGCAAGAACTTTGGCCATGTTCTCCCCAACCATGCTGGGGGGCCAAGAGTTCCGGCGCGCATCGGGCCTGCCCCCGGCCCCGCCGGACCCCAGGGGTACCCTTTCCCCTCGACGGCAATGTCCCTCACCCACATCTACACCTCAGAATCCGTCGGCGAAGGCCATCCGGATAAGCTCGCCGACCAGATTTCGGACTCGTTGCTCGACGCCATCCTCGCCGAGGACAACCAGGCGCGCGTCGCCATCGAAACGCTCGTCACGCACGGTCTGTGCGTCATCGCCGGGGAGCTCACAATGGACGGCTACGTGCCGATGGCCGACATTGTCCGGCGCACCATCAATGAGGTGGGCTACAACGACACCGATCTGGGGATGGACGGCCGCACCTGCGGCGTGATGCTGGCCGTGCAAGAGCAGAGTCCGGACATTGCCATGGGTGTGGACACGGGCGGTGCGGGCGACCAGGGCATGATGTTTGGCTACGCCACCACCGAAACCCCCGAGCTGATGCCGCTGCCGATCAGCGTGGCCCACGCGCTTTCCCGCCGGGCCGCCGAAGTGCGCCGCAAGCACCCCAGTCTGGGTCTGCGCCCGGACATGAAGGCGCAAGTCTCGGTGATTTACGAAGACGGCTTCGCGCAGCGCATCCAGACCGTGGTGGTGAGCCAGCAGCACGCCCCCAACCTCACGCAGAAGGCGGTGGAAGAGATGGTGCAAGAGCACATCATCAAGCCCGTTCTGGCGGAGTATTCGGATTACACTAAGGAGGAGATCATCTACCACATCAACCCGACCGGCCGATTTGTGCAGGGCGGGCCGTGGGGCGACACCGGCCTGACCGGTCGCAAAATCATCGTGGACACCTACGGCGGGCTGTGCTCGCACGGGGGCGGCGCTTTCAGCGGCAAAGACCCCACCAAGGTGGACCGCAGCGCGGCCTACATGGCTCGCCACGTGGCGAAGTGTGTGGTGGCCGCTGGCCTGGCGGATCGCTGCGTGGTGACGCTGGCCTACGCGATTGGGGTGGCCCAACCGGTGAGCGTGAACGTGGAAACCTACGGCACCGAGAAGGTGCCCCACGCCGAAATCCGCGCGCGCATCATGAACGGGTTCGACATGAGCCCGGCGGGCATTGCCAAGCACTTGGGTCTGCGCGACGCCAGCCACTTCGGCTACGAAGACGTGACCGAAGACGGCCGCCAGGTGCGGCTGTACAAGCCTTTCTATCGCGAAACGGCCAAGAACGGCCACTTTGGTCCGGCGCACTTCCCCTGGGAAAGCACCGAGGCCGCCGAACGGCTTCGCAGCTAAGGCTTAGTTTATGAGGGTGTAGGTGGCGCTGTTCAGCGTCACCGGGCCTTCATGCAGAGCTTCCAGAGCTTCCCGCACTTGCTGGCGGAACTGCTCATCTTGGCTCTGAGAAATCGCATCCTCAAAATCGCGGCGGGCGCCGCTCAGGTTGCCCATGCTCAGGTGCGCCATGCCCCGCGTGTAGCGGTAGCCGGGTTCGCCCGGGTTGAGGCGCAGCAACCGTGTGGTGACGGTCACCACGTCCGCGAAGCGCGCGCCAAACCACAAGGCTTGGGCTTGAACTTCCAGGGCTCCCAGGTGAAGGGGGTCCATGGCCAGCACTTCTTCGCATTGGGCCAGGGCTCCCATCCAGTCGTAATGTTTCAGACGACTTTGGGCGTCGCGGGTCATGTTCGCCCGGTGAATGGTGGGCGTGGTCGTGACCACGGCTTGCGGCGCATCCGTGCGCGTTAGGCTTTGTCTCATTCCTTGATCTCCTCCCCGAAGGGCGGGGTTCTTCGGAGCCCCGCTCACCCATCCTATTTGGTGCGCGGCTGTTTTTGCCCCTGTGAACGTACCAGTCATACCGTTTCGCGCGGGTTTCATGCAGGAATCCGGTCCTTTTGCGGGGTCAAAGTGGCAACTTTTGCCCGGAGCGCCATGGGCATTCGGTTCCGGCCATCCAGAGTCATGAGGGGGACCAGGGCGGCGGTAGCCACAATTTCGTTAGCCCACACGCGGGCCGTGTCGTCGTTTTGGCCGCGCAAGAAGACAATATAGTCCCCGTCATCGCGGCGGCAGATCAGGCTTCCGCTCGGCACCAGAGCCCGCACGCGCAGGGCAAGTTGCCGGATCGCGCGGTCAAAGGCGGGTCGCCCGTACTTCTCAATCAGCTTCTCGCGGCGCGGCACGTCCAGGTAGACGAGGCAGCCCTGCGGGTTCTGCGCAATGAACTTTCGTAGTTCGTTGGGGGTGGCCAAGCCTTCGGTTTCGCGCACTCGGCCGCTCATGCGGTCCAGAGCGCGGGCGGTTTCGCCGGCAATCACGCGGAGGTGACCCACGGTGGGGGCATCCAGGCCACCGGCGCGGTGCGTGGCCACGCTGATGTAGCCCAGCACTCGCTCTGAGTTGCGGAGGGGGATGAGGATGAACGAGCCCACGCGGCGCTTGAGGGCTTCGCGGCCCACCACGCGGCTGTCGTGCAGGCAGTCGTCAATCCAAACTTCTTCGCGCCCGGCGGCAACCCACCCGGCGTAACCCGGTCCGGCCGGAAACTCAATGAGATCCAGCATGCGGCACTCGGCGCCTTCGCGGGCCAGCAGCTTCTCCTGGTTGCCTTGCAGCTGGACGATGGCCACGTGGTCCACGTTCACGGCGCTAAAGGTCTCGCGGCAGATGCGTCCGCTCAAGGTTTCCGCATCATCAATGCCCGGGGCACTGGCGGCAATGGTATAGAGCAGTTCGGCCACGGCCAGGCGGTTGGCTTCGGCGTTGCGGGCTTCGGCCTGCGCCACAAATCGGCCCAGAACCTCGTCGGCGGCTTCCATTTGGTCGAGCGCGTCTTCCAGCCCATGAATCGTCGGGTGGAACACAGCCACCGCCCCAATGGGCACGCCTTGGTCGCGGATGACGCGCACGGAGTGGCACGTATCCACCTCGGCCAGGTTGCGGATGGCGCTCTGGATGCGGTTCTTCATCTGGGCTTCGCTTTGCCCTTGCGGCCATTCAATGCCGATGGTTTGCAGTTCCAGCGGCAGGGTGCCCGCCGCGCCTTTCACCACCAGGCGTTCTCCGCTTTCGTCGCGGGTGTAAATCAGGGCGCCGCTCAGGCCAAGGGCCTCGGTGACAGCGTGGGTGAGGCCGTTGTAGTCCGCGCCGCGAGCGGGCAGGGTGCGGGCGAGGTGACCGGCCAGTGAATCCACCTTGGCGCGCGTCTCGCTGGCGCTGAGTTCGACGAGGGCGTCGCGAAGTTGCACGCGCAGCTCACGCGTCATGTCGTCCTGCACGGCGGGCGTGGACATCACCTCTTTTACAATGGTTTGGGCACGGGCGGGCTTCATCATCAATCCGGCGATGAGGACCCCGGCCGCCTGGGCCATGAGGAGGGTGGACGGGTTGGCATTGCGGAAATTGGCCGAGCTGACGAGGCCGGCGGCAATGATCGGTGCCATCAGCACCGGGTCACTTCCGTGGCGCGTGGCCGCCCAGATGAGCGGGGCGAGGGTGAGGAATCCAAAGTTCTCGACCTGGCCGGCATCTTGAAGCAGGATCGCGAGCACCAGCCCATCAAGGCTGGCCGCAAGGCCGGAAACCCCTCGGTTGCGCAATCCGCGCTGCTCCATCAAGTAGAGCATCACCGAATAAGCGCCAAAGAACAGCATGGCCCGCCAGGCCAAGTCCCACGTCGGACCCTGGCGCAAACCTGCGCTCGCGAGGCCGCCCGCCATGAGGATGAGTCGTCCAACCAGTTCAACCATGAGGTTTCACTTTAGGTTTTCGGCACGAAATCCTAGAACTGGAGAGGAGGTTTTTCGATTGGGGCTCGCCGACTCCTGTGGGGTTCGCTATAGACCCCGAAAAGTCCAGAAAACCTGGCCAGCCTGAGGGAAATGACAGATTTCGTTAAAAATCAGGTCATACCCCCTATACAGGGGGTAGTAAGAATTCGGATAAAATAAGCATTGCAACGCGAACCGCACGTCAGATGCGGGAGCAATGCGAGAAAAACAACCGTTGCCGGGCTCAGTAAGTCCTCTCCACTGTGTCCGGCTTTTTTGCGTTAAGTCGTTTTAGGGGTAAGCGTCCTTACCGGATTCAGGCCAATGCCCTCGCCCCCAGGGTGTATGACGAAGGGGAGCCGCAATTGTTCACTCGGCCAGCGGATTTTCGCCGCGAC
>CALRVA020000044.1:0-17254 GCA_943371495.1 Archangium gephyra
AAACGGCTACGACCACCAGCGCTTTGATGATGAGCGTCACTTCCGTGCCGATCCCGCGCGTGAGAATCGTGGTGGTGACGGCCTGCATCAGCACCGCACCAATCAAAGCCCCCACCAGGCTGAACTTTCCGCCGGTCATTGCGGTGCCCCCTACGGCCACGGCGAGGATCGCATCGAGTTCCAGATAGAGACCGGCATTGTTGGCGTCGGCCGCCTTAATATTGGAAGCGGCGATGACTCCCGCCACCCCCGCGCAAAGGCCGGAAAGCGTATACACCGCCAGGCGCAGCGTTTTCCCGTTGATGCCGACGTAGTGCGCCGCCGTTGGGTTATCGCCGCTGGCTTCCACGAACAGACCGAAAGCGGTCAAGCGCGTCAGGGCACCAAAGAACAAAGCCATTGCGGCAAGGATCCAAATCGGGTTCGGCAAGCCCAGCGTGGTGCCAATTGCTAGGGCGGCAAAGTCGTCGCCCGGCACGGTGATGATCTGGCCGTTGGTCAGCAGCTGAGCGACGCCCCGCCCCGCAATCATGAGCAAAAGAGTCGCCACCACGGGCTGAATCCGGAAGAACCCGATCAACACCCCGTTGAACAGTCCGCATACGGCTCCAGCCAGCACGGCTACGCTCATCGCCACCGCCACGGGCTGGACCCCCATGCCGTGCAAAAGGAAGTCCGGGGGCTGCACCACCAGCCCGGCCGCCACCGCCCCGCAGATGGCCATGATAGCCCCCACCGAGAGGTCCACCCCCGCCGTCGCAATCACCAGGGACATCCCCAAGGCCAGCAAGGCCGCCGGAGTCGCGCGGTTGAAGATATCAATCAGCGAACCGAAGAGACGCCCATCACGGATTTCAATGGAGAGAAACCCTGGCGTGAAGATGGCATTGAACAGCAGCACCAAGCCCAGCAGGGCCAGGGAGTACCGCCAGGGGTAAGCCTTCACTCGCCTCCCTCCGCAATCTGGCTCATGATCGCCTCTTCCGTGATCTCCGTGGCGTCGCCGACCATGCGCCGGTCTCGCAAGATTGAAACTTTGGTGCTGCTTTGCACAATTTCGCTGAGCTCCGAGCTGACCATCACAAAGGCCATGCCCTGTTGCCGGAGCCGTTCTACCAGGCCCGTGATTTCGAACTTCGCCCCCACATCAATCCCTCGGGTGGGTTCATCGAGGAGCAACACCTTAGGCTTGGAAATCAGCCAACGGGCCAGGAGCGCCTTTTGCTGGTTGCCCCCGCTCAGGCCTCCGATACTGCGGTCAAGGTCGGGGGTCGCAATGCGCAGTTCCTCCTTCATCGCCTCGGCCTGGACAAATTCGCGGGCTGGAACGCGTGAAAGCCAGCCCCGCTGCACCTGGGCGACCATCATCATGTTGTCGCGCACGCTGAGGTTTGGGAAAATGCCCTCGTTTTTGCGTTCTTCGGGCAATAGCCCGATGCCCTCGCGCATGGCTTTTCTGGGACTGAAGGGAGTTGACTTGCCACCGATGCTGAGGCGGCCACTCGTCGGGCGATCAATGCCGAACAGGAGACGGAGCGTCTCTGTTCTTCCGGAACCGAGCAATCCCGCCAAGCCCAGCACCTCACCCGCTCGAATGGTGAACTCTAGTCCCGTCACGGAGTGCTGCCGGCCCAGGCTTTCCGCCGCAATCAGCGTCTCGCCGTCGTCGGGCGCCATCTTGGCGGTGGTTCCTTCTTCGGCGGGCGCCTCCCGGCCAATCATGTGGGCCACTAGCGCGCGGCGGGGCATGGCCACCGGGGTGTCCGTGGCCACCAGCGTGCCATTGCGTAGCACCGTTATCTGGTCAGCAATCCGGTAGACCTCATCCAAAAAGTGGGTGACATAAACGATGCCCAGACCTTGCGCCTTCAGCCGGTGAATGACCTCAAAGAGCGCGTCCACTTCGCCCGCATCCAGGCTAGCGGTGGGTTCATCCAGCACCAGCAAACGTGCATCCACATCCAGCGCCCGGGCAATGGCGGTGAGGTGCTGAATGGCGGGGGAACACGCCCCCACCGGCCGGTCCACATCTAGTTCCAGCCCCAGGCGGGCCAACGCCCCCCGTGCTCGCTCTCGTACGGCCGACCACTTGATTCCCAGCGGCCCCATGGGCTCGCGCCCAATCACGATGTTCTCCGCGATGGAAAGGTTGGGGGCGAGGCTCAATTCTTGATACACCGCGCTAATGCCGACCTGGGTGGCTTCTTGCGGCGACCGGGGGCGTATGGTTTGCCCTTCGAACTCAATCGCGCCCTCTTCGGCCTCGTAAACCCCCGTCAGGACCTTGAGGAGAGTGCTTTTGCCGGCCCCGTTTTCGCCCATCAAGGCGTGAACCTGGCCCGCTTGAACTTCAAAATCGACTCCCTGCAGGGCCTTAACCCCGGGGAACGTTTTCACGATCCCCGACATGCGCAGCAGGGAAGCCATCGCCTAGTTTTGGGCCTCGCCGGCTTGCCGTTTCAACCGCAAGATGGTGAGCGAATGCCGAGGCAAGGTGACCGCCGAGTTGTTCCGCAAGGTTCGCCGGGCGATGGGCTTCGGCACTAGCGCCGTCAGATTCTCAAACGTACTCGTCGCGCGGTCGTCGTCGGCTTGAAGCAAGGTGCCCTCCACCGAAAAGACCTCCGCGCCGCCGGGGATGCTCAATGTCAGATCGTGCGCGACCGAATCCACGTTGATCATTTTCACAATCGTTTCGCCGTTCAGCGTCCCCACATTGGCAAAAACCATTTGGCGGGTCGGCACCTTCTCGTCGAAAAGGAGTTCGCCATCGAGGAAGCAGCGGATCCGGTCGGGCGCGTAATCGATCGCAATGTTGTAATCGCGTCCGCTCTCAATGCGACCGGGCTTGTTGGCCCCGATGCGCCGCTTGCCGCCGTCCACCGACCACTCCAGCGCGTGCTGGGTGTTGCCCCAGCCGCCCAGGTTCAGCCAGATGAAGTTCCGATCATCCTGCCGTCCCACCGTCACCAAGAAGCCTTCGTCGCCGCTGATCTTCTTCGCTTTGAGTTCCAAGCGGTAGCGCTTCCACTGAGCATCGCCCGCAAAGGCCCGCGCTCCGTTGGTGTTGCCTTCTTGCCGCCAGACGTCGTTGAGGTTCGTCCAATTGCCTGATTCCAACTGCAGTCGGTTTTGGCTCGAGGTGTAAACCGTGCGGCCCTCCTGGGTCACCTTGAGGTCGCGGAACTCGGCGTTGGTGCTCCAAGTTCCGACGCCCACCCCTCCGGCCGGGAAGACCTCGCTACTCGTGGGGACTTGGCTCATGGTGGTGTTCAGCATCATTTGCGGCCGGTACTGCGCAAACAAGGCCTGCACGTGAAACGAAGGGGTCTCGACAATGTTGAGGCCATCGAAGTAGATGAGGTCGGGGTTCCAGGCCTTGCCCGCCGGGTGGGCCAGCAGGGGTGCATAGGAAGCCATGCTGACCACATCGGAGTTCCGCTCCATGCCCAGCATGAAGACACCCTCAGCCAGTGCGCCGCGCAGGTTTCCGTTCTCCACGCCTTGGGTGACAGCGTATTCGCCAACGTAAATCTTGGGGCCATTGCGGTCATAAGTGTCGTACCGGTTGAACTGCCCCAGGAACCACCCCGGATCGTAATAGTAATGCTCGTCCAGCACCTCGATGGGAGACTTCTGCGGGTAACCACCCCAAACATTCGCGATGGTGGTGATCTCGGGGTTCTTGGCCTTGATCGCCTTGTAAATCAGGCCGTAGCGCTCCTCGTAAGCCGGGCCACCGTTCTCGTTCCCGATCTCCAGGTACTTCAGATCAAAGGGTTCCGGGCTTCCGTTGGCGGCGCGTAGGGCACCCCACTTGCTGGTGACCGGGCCATTGGCGTACTCAATTGCATCGAGGATGTCCTGAACGAATTCGTCCATCTTGTCCATCGGCACCACGTCGCGGTGCGACATGCCGCAGTTCGCCACAAACATCGGTACGGCGTCCAGGTCGCGGCAAAGTTGGAGGTACTCGTGGTAGCCCAGGCCGTTGGTGGATTGATATCGCCAGAGGTTGTAGATAGCCGCGCGTTCGTTCAGCGGGCCGATGGTTTTCTTCCAGCGGTAGGCCGTTTCCATCGTGTCGCCCTCCACCCAGCAGCCGCCGGGGAAGCGGACAAACGCCGGCTTCATCTTCTTGATCGTCTCAAAGATGTCCTTGCGGAAAATGCCACTGACGGCATCGCCTGGGAACATCGACACCCACTCGAACTCGACTTGACTCCCCGCCGGAATCTCGATGACCAGGCTGCCCTTGTTCGAAGTCGCCTTGCCTTTGAGCGTGAGCGTGAAATCCTTCCATTCGGTTCCCACTTCAAAGCGGATTTGGTCGGAGATCACTTTCTCGCCCTCCGCCAGGTGGACGGCAATGCCCTTCGACTCTCGACTGCGCACCCGCAGCTTCAGCCGGTAGTCCATACCTTCCCGCACGCCCATCCCGGCAAACCCGGGATTCACGATTTGCGTCCGCGTGGATGCGGTGACCACCGCGCGCCGACCCTCGACCTTCAGCGTCCCTTCGGGCGCGATCCAGTGCGAAGCACCTTCGGTAAACCCGCGGTTTCGCACCATTTCGGCGTAGAGCCCGCCATCCCCGGCCCAGTTGATCTCCTCAAAGAAGATGCCGTAAAGATGGGGGCTGACCTCCACCCCGGGCTTATCCAAATGGACAGTCAGGGTGGGGCCGGCGGTTTGCGTGGGCACCGGCTCGGGTGCGGAGGAGGGCACCGCCGAGGCGGCGAGAAGGGCAAGGGAGAGCAGCATCAGTACTTTCGGTTCGGGAGTTCGGCCGCCGCCGTGGTTTCGTCGTACATCTTGTCTTCGATCACGGTGCGCTTGGGCACGGATTCGCCCTTCGCCACCTTTTCAATCGCATCAAAGAGGTAAGGACCAAGCAGGGGATTGCACTCCACCGAGCAGTTCAGCTTGCCTGCCACCATCGCTTCAAATGCGGCCTTCACGCCGTCAATCGACACAATGATGATGTCCTTACCGGGCTTGATTCCGGCTTCTTCCATGGCCTGGATCGCGCCCAGCGCCATGTCGTCGTTGTGGGCGTAAACCGCGCCGATCTCCTTGCCCTGCGGGCTCTTGAGCAGCGCTTCCATCACTTCCTTGCCCTTGGCCCGGGTGAAGTCGCCGGTCTGGGTGAAGACGATCTCCATGCCCGGCTGGCTGGCAATGACATTGCGGAAGCCCTTGGCGCGGTCATTGGCGGGGGCGCTGCCCGTGGTGCCGGTCAGCTCGGCGATCTTCGCCTTGCCGTTCATCTTCTTCACCAGCCACTCGGCCGCCATCTCGCCTTCCTTCACAAAGTCCGACCCGATGAAGGTGACGTAAAGATCTTCGGGTACATCCGGGCGGCGGTCACTCACGATGACAGGAATCCCGGCTTCCTTGGCCTCGCGGAGCACCGGCTCCCAACCCGTTTCCACCACCGGGGCAAAGGCGATCACATCCACGTCTTGCGCAATGAAGGACTTGATGGCCTTGATCTGATTCTCGGCCTTCTGCTGGGCATCGGCGAACTTCAGGTCAATCCCGCGCTTGGCGGCTTCGCTGCGGATGCTCTCGGTGTTGGCGGTGCGCCAATCGCTCTCCGCGCCGATCTGGGAAAACCCGACGACGAGCTTCTTGCCGGCTTCCGGCTGGGCCGGGGCCTCGCTGCCGCCCTCGGGGGCTTTGGCGGTGTCGCCGGAGTTGCACCCGATGACGACAAAGGCGAAAAGACTGAGCCACAACGCACGTTTCATTGCACTTCTCTGGGGCCGACCGAGGTCGGATGCGCCCAGTGTAGCACCGTGAATCCGCTCTAAGGAAAGGGTTTGGCGGCGAAGTGTATTCCCAATCAACTATTTACATAGTGCGCGCGTTGACATCGATTCGAGAGGAGTGCCATGATCGGC
This sequence comes from Archangium gephyra, assembly GCA_943371495.1. Classification (GTDB taxonomy): domain Bacteria; phylum Armatimonadota; class Fimbriimonadia; order Fimbriimonadales; family Fimbriimonadaceae; genus JAHBTC01. The sequence goes on from CALRVA020000044.1 coordinate 5,907, forward strand.
TCAGCGGACTTCGGGGCCCTCGATCTTGTGACCACTCGCGTTGAGGTCAAATCATTGGGAAAGCGTGGTCTGCGAGTAACCTCACGCCGTCAGAGGCAGCAGGAATCATGACCCCACTCATTCTCGCGTTGATTGTTTCAACCGAAGCCCCCAAGGACTATCCGGTGCAACCCATCCCGTTTAACCAAGTTCATCTCACCGACAAGTTCTGGGCGCCGCGCATCGAAACCAACCGCGTGGTCACCATCCCCTACGCCTTTGACCAATGCGAGCAGACGGGGCGGATGAACCTCTTTGCGCGCGCGGCCAAGGTTCTGCGAGGCGAGCCGCTGGAGGACAAATCACCCCCAGGCTATCCGTTTGACGATAGTGACGTTTACAAGGTGATGGAAGGGGCCGCTTATGCCCTAAGCGTGAAGCCGGACCCCGAACTCGAGAAGTACGTCGATGATCTGATTGCCCTCATCGCCAGCGCGCAGGAGCCGGACGGCTACCTCTACACCACGCGTACGATCAACCCGGAAGCCCCCCACGCCTGGGCGGGCAAGGAGCGCTGGGTGCTGGAGCAGGACAACAGCCACGAACTCTACAACCTGGGGCACATGTACGAAGCGGCCGCCGCGCACTACCAAGCCACCGGCAAACGCACGTTCTTGGATGTTGCTACCAAATCCGCCGACTTGCTGGTGGAGACCTTCCTCAAGCCGGGGCGCAAGATCTGGCCAGGCCACCAGGTCATCGAAATTGGCCTGGGCAAGCTGTACCGCATCACGGGCAAGAAGGAGTACCTGGAGCTCTCCAAACTCTTCCTGGATAGTCGGGGCGGCAGCGGCGACTATTGGCAAGCGCACAAGCCCGTCATCGAGCAGGCCGAAGCCGTGGGCCACGCCGTGCGCGCGACCTACATGTATTCCGGGATGGCCGATGTGGCTGCCCTGCGCGGTGAGGAGGACTACCTCAAGGCGATCAACACCATTTGGGAGGATGTGGTGCAAAGCAAGCTCTACATCACGGGCGGCATCGGCAGCACGGGGGCCGGGGAAGCCTTCGGCAAACCCTACGACCTGCCCAACATGACGGCGTACTGCGAAACGTGCGCGCAGATTGGCAACGTGTATTGGAACCACCGTCTGTTCTTGCTTCACGGGGATTCCAAATACGTGGACGTCCTGGAGCGGACCCTCTATAACGGCCTCCTTTCCGGCATTGCTCTGGACGGCAAGACGTTCTTCTATCCGAACCCGCTCGAAAGCATTGGCCAGCATGCCCGCAGCCCGTGGTTTGGCTGTGCGTGCTGCCCCAGCAACGTCACGCGATTCATGGCCTCCACGCCGGGGTACTTCTATGCGCACCGGGGCGATTCGCTCTATGTGAACCTCTTTGCCAGCGGCCACGCCGAGATCGACATGGGCGCCGGCCGCCAAGTGAAGGTGGCGCAGGAAACCAGCTACCCCTGGGATGGCGAGGTGAGCCTCAAGATTGACCCGGCGCGGACAGGCCGCTTTAAGGTGATGGTGCGCATTCCCGGTTGGGCGCGCAACGAGGCCGTGCCTTCCAAGCTTTATGCCTTCAAGGGCACCACAACCCGGGCGACCCTGCGGGTGAACCAAAGGGAAGTGCCGATCACGCTGCAGGATGGCTACGCCGTGCTGGACCGGGAGTGGAAGGCCGGCGACACCGTCAGCCTCAGCCTGCCCATGCCGGTGCGACGGGTGGTTTCTAGCGAGAAGGTGCTGATGAACCAAGGCCGGGTCGCCATTCAGCGCGGCCCGATTGTTTACTGCGCGGAAGGGGTGGACAACGCGAGTAGCGTCCGCACTTTTATGCTGCCGGATGATGCCGAGCTGCGCGTGGTGAATGCTCCGGACCTGCTGGGCGGGGTGGTGACCCTGCAGACCACCGCCATGGACCTGGCCGCGCAAGCGGACGGTTCGGTGAAGCAGACCGCGAAGCCACTGACCCTGATTCCGTACTACTCCTGGGCAAACCGTGGTCGAAGCGAGATGCTGGTGTGGCTGCCCAACCGGCTGGATGCGGCGCGCCCCGCCCCGCTCCCGACCATTGCCACCAAGGCCCAAATCACGGCATCGGGTGGGGTGAACCCCAACGCCATCAACGACGGTTCGGAGCCCGCTTACATGGGCGATAGCTCCAACATCTTCTTCCACTGGTGGCCCAAGAAGGGCACCGAGGAGTGGGTGGAAATGAAGTTTGCCGAGGCGGCCACTGTCTCGGAGGCGATGCTGTATTGGTTCGACGACACCGGGATTGGGGAGTGCCGGGTGCCGGAAAGCTGGCGGTTACTCTACAAGGATGGCGAACAGTGGAAGCCCGTAGCCGATGTCGTGAAGTACGGGGTGGCCAAGGATCAACCGAACCTGATCAAGTTTGCGCCCGTGCGCACCACGGCCCTGCGCCTGGAAGTGAAGTTGCAGCCCAACTGGTCATCGGGCATCTGGGAATGGTCGGTGAAGTGAGCTCGGCCCAACGGATGGTCAGAACGTCAAGAGGTGCCGGGGCATGACCCCCGCCCTCCTCTCTCTCAGCCTTATGATCACCACCGCCCCACCAACCCCGGTCGCCACGCCCTTCGCCCTCTCAGATGTCAAGGTCACCGGCGGCAGCTTCGCGCACGCCACCGAGCTCACCGCCAACTACCTGCTCGACCTTGACCCCGAGCGCCTCCTCGCCGGATTCCGCGCCAATGCCGGCCTCACGCCCAAAGCGGAGATCTACGGCGGTTGGGAGACCGGCGGCCTCAGCGGGCACTCTTTGGGCCACTACCTCACCGCCTGCGCCCAGGAATACGCCCGCACCGGTGATAAGCGCTTTAAGGACAAGGTCGACGCCATTGTCAAGGGGCTGGCGGAATGCCAGGCCGCGCGAGGGGACGGATTCATTTGCGCGCTCCGGTTTGATCAACCCGGGCCGAACGGGGAACCCGCCGGATTCGACGCGAAGCGGCTCGATGCCATCTGGGCGGAGGTGGCCGCCGGCAAGCTCCGCAGTGGAGGCTTTGACCTCAACGGCATGTGGGCGCCCTGGTACGTCCACCATAAAGTCCTGGCCGGGCTGCTGGATGCCGAAGCCCTGTGCAACAACCCCGACGCCCTTCCGGTCGCTACCAAGTTCGCTGACTGGGCCGACACCATCACCAAAGACCTCACACCCGAGCAGTGGCAGACCATGCTGGGCACCGAATACGGCGGGATCAATGAATCGCTGGCCGACCTCTACGCCCGCACCCAAAACCGCAAGTATCTGGACCTGGCCCGCAAGTTCTACGACAACCGCGTGCTGGAGCCACTCTCGCGCGGCGAAGATAACCTGGCGGGCAAGCATTCCAACACCCAGATCCCCAAACTCGTGGGGCTTGGGCGCCTCTATGAACTCACCGGCAACCCGCAAGACCGCACCACCGCCGAGTTCTTTTGGCAACGCGTGGTGAACCACCACTCCTATGCCATCGGGGGCAACAGCAACGGCGAATACCTGGGCTTGCCTGACCAGCTGAGCGGGCGCCTGAGCTTCAACACCGCCGAAACCTGCAACACCTACAACATGCTGCGCCTCACCCGGCAGGTGTTTAGTTGGAACCCGCAGGCCGCGCAGATGGACTTCTACGAGCGCGCGTACCTCAACCACATCCTGGCCTCGCAGCACCCCGAAACCGGGATGGTCACCTACTTTATGCCGCTGGCGATGAACTCGCACCGAGGCTTCAGCGACCCCGAGCACAACTTCACCTGCTGCCACGGCACGGGCATGGAAGACCACACCAAGCACGGAGATTCGACGTATTTCCACCAGGGGGCCAGCCGCCTGTGGGTCAACCTGTTCTTGCCCACCGAACTCCATTGGCGCGAGGCGGGTATCCGCTTGGTGCAAGAAACCTCATTCCCCGAGGATGGGCGCGTCACGCTCCGGATTACCGAAGGGGAAAGGGAGTTTGAACTGCTCATCCGGCACCCCGGGTGGGCCAAGGGCGAGGTGCCGGTACGAGTGAATGGGGAAGTGGCCACGGTCTCCAAGGCCAGCAGTTCCTACATTTCGCTGCGGCGCACCTGGCGCACCGGAGACCGCGTGGAGTTCGACCTCCCGCTCCGCCTCTCCACGGAGGCGACGCCCGACAACCCGAAGCGGATCGCGATCAAGTACGGGCCGCTGGTGCTGGCCGCCGATATGGGGCCGGTCTCGTCCTCTCCGGCCGAGGGTGCGGTGTTCCGGACACCGGTGATCACCAGTGACCCCGCGCGGATCAGCGAATGGCTAAAGCCAGTGCCGGGGCAGCCGCTCACCTTCCGCACCGAGGGGGCCATGCAGCCGCAAGAGTTCACCTTCGTGCCGTTCCACTCGCTGTTCGAATCGCGGTGCGGGGTCTACTTCGACCTCTTTACGCCGGCCGAGTGGGCGGCCAAGGAAGCGGAATACCGAGCCGAAGAAGCCTGCCTCCAGGACATCATGCAGCGGACGGTGGACTCGATGAACATCGGCGAAATGCAGCCGGAGCGTGACCACAACCTCACCCAAGAGCGCAATGACGTGCGGGAGCAGAACAACCGGGGCACCCGGCAACCCCTGACCGGGGGCTGGGTGGAGTTCGACATGGCCGTGCCGAGCGCGGGGGCGAGCGAGCTGATGATGACCTACTGGGGCAACGACCGGATTCGACCGGAGTTTGTGATCCTGGTGGATGGCCAGCAGATCGCGCGCGAGGCACTGGAAGGGCGACCGATGAACGTGTTCTTCGACGTTGCCTACGCGATTCCGGTGGAGCTCACTCGCGGAAAGACGAAAGTGCGCGTGCGGATCGAGCCGGTGGCGGGCAAGACCGGCCCCAGCCTGGCGGGCGCACGGGTGCTGAGGGTGAAGGCAAGTTAAGGGGAAGCAAACGGGCATAATCACACTCAATCCTTGATTGGAAGGGGAACGAGTGGATGGGGCAGGCAAGCTACAGTGGGTTCTTTCGGAATGAGTCGGCGGTAAATACGGCGATGATCCGCTTGGCCCTGGGAGTGAGCGCGGTTTTTCCAGATGCCGAATGGCAGATTACAACCGACGATTTGCCCTACCAATACCAGGCCGAACAAGGTTACGGGTCCAGCTACCGAAACCCCAGCCGGTCGGACTTTCGGGGCACTCCCTTTGTTGATTCGGTTTGGGATGTTGTTTGGGTAATCATCGGTCTAGCGGGATGTATAGAAGTTCTTTTCAGGGCCAATCTTGACGGCGAAACAGTCTTCGAATTTAGGTGGGTTGAAGGAGGATTCGAAATTGAATTTCCGGAACAACACTCAGAATTACACGCCTTCGCTCAGAGGTTTATCGAAGACGTATCACCGGAAAACATGCCTGAAATCACTTACATTGATGGCCCTGAGATGGATCCGAGCTGGGGTTGAAAGCGAATTCCAGCCGTGTCGATAATGAAAGAGTACGTATATCCCACCCCGCCCGTCGTAGATTCGTTTCCGGAGATCTCCCAGGCCGAGGCCACCGATCGAGCCCGGTCATTCCTGGACTTCATCGGATTTGAGGCACGTGAACTAACCTGCGAGCTTTACTTCCGGTTTGTGGCGGTGCATCACTTCCGTGGCCCCTGCAAAACCACCCAGCGGGTCACTTCGGGCTGGGTCATCGGGGGGTGCGCCCCTCACCTCCGGCTTTCCGACGAGGAAATCTCGAACCCCATCGAAGCGCTGGCGATCTACTCGTTCTATGTACGCCATTGGGCGGACATGAAGGGAGTGCCTCAACCCGATGGGAGCGTGCCCGAGTACCGCTTACCTCCGGACTGGGATTTGGTGACTTACGAGGGCTTCCTGGAGTCGCAACTGGGCGGGTACCAGAGCTACTTCTCTTGGGTCCTCGCCTCGGCAAACAAGGACTCGATCATCCACCCAGACATCTACGCCATGTGCGAAAAGCGCGGCTGGTTCTACGAAGGAAATGCGAAGAAGGATTGACGCTTTAGAACCGAATCGTCACCCCGGCCGAAACATAGCTCACCCAGGCAAAATTGCGAACGCGCGGCACATCCGCGCCACCCTCCAGCACCCGGAACCCCACAAAGCCCTCGGTCATGTTCCCCAGGGGGCGCTTAGCGCGCAGGCTCAGGTCAATCGCCCGGCCCGGACCGCCCGCCAGGCCGTCCATCTCCACTTCGTAATTCCAGCCCGCCCCCAGCGGCCCCTGGCCATAGATGTGCAGCAGCGGCACAAAGCCGGTGTTCCGCTCGGCGTGTACGGTGCCCCCTTGCGCCAGCCGAATCTCCGCATCGCGCACCTTGAGCGTGCCCCCCACCGACCACCCGCCGCGCCACGGCTTGCGGTAGGTCAGCCGGTAGCTATCAAACTTGTAGCCCGCCGAGACGGCCCCCGCCGCAAAGGACTGCCCGCCAAACTGGGTGGCGCCGGGCAGGATGCCCTCGCCGCTCTGCCGGAAGGGAGCGTACAGCAGCTTCCAGGTGCCGTCGTGGTCGTCGGTGTAGCCCAGGGCCACGCGTCCATAGCCTTGCCATCCCCGGCCGATCAGCCCCGCCACGTTGATCTGGGTTCCGGTGGCCTTGGGCACCCCCGCGTAGTTGTAGCGAGTGGAGGTGAGGCCGGTTTCCAGGTCCAGCATCCAGCGGGTGTCGTCGGCTTGGGCCAGCGCCGTGGAGGCCAGGGCAAGGAGGGGCAAGGGAAGGAAGCGCGTCATGGGGTTGATTGAGTCTACGGGTGCCCGACGGCAGGTGTTGCCCTTGCCAAGGCAGGAATTGCCGCGGCCCCAAATAAAAATCTGCCCCCTCGCGCAAAACGAAGAGGCAAAGGGAAGAAAGAGCCCCCCGGGTTCCCGACGGGGGGACTCGGGCCGAGCTTAGAGCTCGAATTCGACGACTTCGCGCTTGGTGATACCGGTGAAACCGAAGTTCACAAAGCGGTCCGTGCCCGCCCCGCCAATCGCAATGGCATCCAGCTGCGCCACCACGCTCGTGGAGGTGAAGCTATCGCTGCCCGCATCCAGGTTCACACCCACGTTGCCGTAGATGTTGGCCTGGCTAATGGCGACCACGTCGTTCATCGCGCCGGTTTCCACGATCATGTCCTGGCCCACTTCAAATCCGGTCACCGTCACGCGGTCGGCACCCTCGTCGGTGTTCACCAGCGCGCTCAGGCCCACGCGGGCGCTGGTCACGCTCACGTTGTCGTTGCCCTTGTCGCCAAAGATTTCCAGGTTGCCGCCGGCCGTCAGGCCACTCAGTTGGAACCGGTCAATCAGCTCCCCGCCAAAGGACGAGATGTTGTTGCCCGCGTTCACCGTGGTGGCGCGGATGAGGTTGCCGCCGGCCCCGCCGTCCAGCACCATGTCACCCGCCGCCCGGGAGGAGGAGACCACGATCGTATCGTCGCCTTCTTCACCCTTCAGGTTGAAGTTGGCCGCCGAAGCCGAACCCAGCACTTGCAGCGTGTCGTTGCCTTGGCCAGCTTCGATGATCACGTCGCCCAGGTTGCCCACATTGCGGAAGGTCACCACATCCGCGCCCCCATCCATGATGGCCGAGACGTTCACCAGCGGCCCCGTCACAAAGTTGACGCTGGCGCGGCCATTGACGAGCGTGCCGTTGAGGCCGACGACGCGGACGCCGGTGGCGGTGCGCTCCACCCGGATCTGGTTGCCCAGCGCGTCGCCCTGGATGTTGAGGTCGCTGCTCGAAATCTGAGCGGTGACGTTGTTGGCCGAAGCGACACCGGCCATCAGACCAAGCGCGAGGAAGAGAGTCGTTTTCATTTTCTTAGGTTCTCTGAGCCGGTGAGTCCGGCCACATCAAACCAAGGGGGACATGGAATATCATCTCTAACAAATATTTTGCGGGAGACCCTATTTCCCGCTCAAAATGCTTTGTGCCGCCATGCCCATCTCCTTCTCTCCCGGTGACCGAGGCTCTGATGCCCACCTGGTCAAGCGGGCGCGGGCCAAGGATGCGCAGGCCTGGGCGGACCTGGTGGACCGGTACTCCGGCTACGTCTACTCCCTGCTGAATTCGGTGCGCGTGCCGGAATCCGAGAGTGCGGATGCGTTCCAGTACGTCTTTGTGGAGCTGTTCAAGGCCATCGAGACGATCCAGGTTATTGACGATCTCCGCCCGTGGATTCGGCAAACCACCCTGCGCCACGGGATCCGGGTACGCGAGAAGGCCGCCAAGGACGTGAGCCTGGATGCGATGACCATTGAGCTGGCCGCCCCCGACGAGACCCGCGAGGTGGAATTGAGCGAAATGCGCCAAACGGTGCGGGAATGCGTAGATACCCTCAAACCGCAATGCCAAGAACTTGTGCAGCGTCTCTTTTTGGCCGACCCGCCGGAACCCTACGCCGAAGTGGCCGAGGCCCTGGGCATCAAGGTGGCGTCCATCAGCATGACCCGGCAACGCTGCCTCGATGAGCTGATGAAGGTGCTGAAGTCTCGAGGTCTCCCGTGACCGTTGCGGATCTGTTGGCCAACCCGGATGTTCGGCTGCGCGACATCCCCCGCGCTCTCAAATCGAAAGAGACAGTGCAGGCCGTGGTGGATGAGGGCATGGCCCAAGTCCGGCAAGATTTGGTGCGCGCCAAGCGCCTGGCGATGCTGGCCCAGCGCCTGGCGACTTCGATCCGGGATGCGCACGCCCAGGGTCTGGCCCGGAGGCTGCGCGGCCACACGGAGCTTCTGGCGGGTCGCCCCAAGCAGGCCATCCCGCACTATCAAGCGGCCCGCGAAGCCTTTGCCGCCGACCCGATGGAGCGAGCCGCCACCGCGGTGGCCATGCTGCAGGCGCTGGCCTATGTGGGGGCTTACGACGAGTCGCTCCGGGTTGCAACCGAGGCGCTGGCTACCTTTGAAGATGCGGGCGATGTGTTCCGCGCGGCGCGCATCCGGGCCAATCTTGCCAACACCCTGCACCGCCAGGATCGTCTCGAGGAGGCGACTCGCGAGTACGCCGCCGCCATGGAAGTGCTGACGGCCCACCAAGCCACAGGGGACATCGCGATCGTGGCGCGGAACTTTGGCGTGTGCCTGATGGGGCAAGGCCGCTTTGCCGAGGCCGCCGAGATGTACGAGCGGGCCAGTCACGTCTTTGAGCAAGCGGGTGACACCTCTCTTGTCTTGGAACTCGAACTCAACCGCGCTTATATGTGGGGGCGGCAGGGACTCATCCGCAAAGCGCTGGTGGGTTACCGCTCGCTCCGCGAGAACCTCCCGGCGGACTTAGGATTTGAACTCGGGCACAGCTTCCTCGATCAGGCCGATATCATGCTCGATGCCGGTCTGTGGTCGGATGCTCGGCTGGCGGCCGCCCGTGCGCGAGAGATATTCACCAAGCTCGATGTTTCGTTTGAAATCGGGAAGGCCACGCTGCTGGAGTGCTTTGCCACTGTCCGCGCCGGGGACCAGGGGGAAGCCGCCCGCTTGCTGACCGAAGCCAACCGCCGCCTGCGCAGGGAGCCGAACAGCAACTGGCACGCTCTGGCCCACCAAGCCGCCGCCGAGATTGCCGTGGCTCAGCAGAAGCCGAAGCAGGCTTTTGCGCAGTTGCAGCGAGCGGAATTGCTTTCGCCCACCGGGGAGCGGCTCCCCGCCATCCGGGAGCAACTGGCTGACCTCGCAATTGACCTCGGGGAGAGTGAAGAAGTCCGACGATTGTCGCCGTCTCCGGCCCTGCAGGCCAAGCATCTCCGGGCGGAAGGGAAGCTGGACGACGCCGAACAGGCTGCCCGACAGGCGCTCCAGGAATACGATCAATCGCGCACTGCCCTGGGGAACGCCCGGTTGCGGAAGGCGGCCGCCGTGGCGCAAGAACGCGCCTTGCGCGAGTGTTTCCGGGCGCTGCGCGCTCCCGAAGAGCGACTGCAAGTGGTCTCGCGGCTTAAGAATCAAGCGCTTGCCGAAGCCGTGCTTTCTCCCGAAGCTCTGAGCGACGAATCGCAACTCCGGCACATGCGGAGCCAGCTCTACGCCGGTCGGTCGGAATCCGAACTCGACGAGGCCCTACGGGAAGCCCAAAACACCGGCGCCGAGTCAGCGGACCTCACGGATGTTCCGGTAACGATTCCGGAGGGCGTTCGATTCCTCGAGCAATTCGCCGATGACGGCAACCTCTACGCCTTCGTCATCGAGCCGGACAACGTGAAAGAAGTCCGGCTCGGCGATTTGCGGGAGTTTGCAGATCTCGCCCGCCGACTTCGCCTCCACTTCTCCCCCGGCGTCCGCCACCACCCCCAGCGGGCCGAGAACCATCTGGCCCAGCTTCGGGAACATCTAGCCCCCCTCTTTGAAAGCGCCGGAACGGTGGTGGTGGGGCGCGCAGCCCCGCTGTTTGGCATCCCGATCCATGCCGTGTTCCCGCAGGCCACGGTGCATTACGCACCCAGTGCAGTTCTGTGGTCGGCTCTGGGACAGCGCACCCCCGTGGGCAGCCGCGCCGTGGTGGCCGGGGCGGCGGATGCACTCGCCCCGCATATCGACCGCGAACTAGAGTGGGTAGCCAAGCAACTCGGCACCGCCCGAACGGCCCCGGAAGACCTCGCCGACCAAGTCCCCTACGCCAAGATCGTCCACATTGCGGCCCACGGGATCGTCCGGGAAGACCGCCCGCTCTTCAGCGCCATGAAACTCGGCGACCAAAACCTTAGCGTCTTTGACATTCTCCAGTGGCGGATGTCGGCCGAACTGGTGGTGCTCAGTGGGTGTTCCACCGGCCTTTCCCCGGTGGGAGATCTCAGAGAAGCGGAAGGGTTCTTGGAAGTGCTCTTTGCTGCCGGCGCCCAATGCGTGGTGGCTTCGTTATGGGAAGTCTCTGATGAAGTCACTCGGTTTTGGATGGAGCAGTTCTACGACCAACTGTCTCAAGGCACGGAAGCCGCCTACCGCACGGCCAACGAAGCCACAAGGGCCAAGTATCCGCATCCAGCCGACTGGGCGGCCTTTGCCCTCTTTGGCCGACCCTCGAAAAATTAACGTTAGAGATGACAGACCGAACCACCCTTAGAGAAAGGAAGACACCATGAAGGCAAGTTGGGAGCAGATTGTGGACTACGCCCGGGGCATCGCCTCGGAGGCCGTCCGGCAGGTGGTCGAAGCCGACCCCGAAGCGTTGGAGAAGGCCCGTGCCCTTCATCTCGTCGGCGGAGCCGTGAACGAGACCGCGCCTGAGTTCTTCATCAATCGGGCCAAGGCCCTCCTGCCCAACCTGCCCTCCGCCAGCACCACGTGGGTGGGGCGGCTGGTCCTGGCGCCTACCGCCGGAGTACCAGGATTTCGCTCGGCCAACCCCGTGGCGAGCAACTTGCGCTACGAATTTGAAGAAGGATTTGTAGAACTGCGGATTG
>CALRVA020000045.1:0-17170 GCA_943371495.1 Archangium gephyra
AATCCGGGCGAAAGGCACCTATCCTCACCGAAGCGAATTGGCAGCCTGGTTTGGGCTCTCGGCTGGAGTGTCTGAGCTCAAAATGGCCGCCCAGCCGTGCTGCTCCGGCGAAGAAGGCTGCTGCTAATGTGGGCGGATGGCCTGACCACGCGGCACCTCTTCTTTACCGGAAAAGGGGGTGTCGGCAAGACCTCTCTGGCCTGCGCTACCGCCATGCACCTGGCCGAACAAGGCCAACGAACCCTCATCGTTAGTACGGACCCCGCCAGCAATCTCGACGAAGTCTTTGGCGTGACTTTGGGTACGGAGCCCACCGCCATTGCCTCGGTCCCCAACTTGTTTGGCGCGAATCTCGACCCCGAAGCGGCGGCCGCGGCTTATCGCGAGACCATGGTCGGACCCTATCGGGGCAAGTTGCCGGAGGCGGTGATCCGCAACATGGAAGAGCAGTTTTCCGGGGCATGCACCACCGAGATTGCGGCCTTCGACGAGTTTGTGCGGCTCATGGCCGACCCGGATGCCACGGCCAGCTTCGACCACATCGTTTTTGATACGGCCCCCACGGGGCACACCCTCCGGCTGTTGAGCTTGCCCAGCGCGTGGAGTGGCTATCTCAACACGACAACGGCCGAATCGAGTTGCCTCGGCCCCTTGGCCGGGCTGAAGGGCCAGCGTGAGCTCTACGAATCGGCGTTTCGCCATCTTTCCGACCCCACGAGTACGACGGTGGTGTTGGTGGCGCGGGCCGATCGAGCGAGCCTGAAGGAAGCCGCGCGCACTCAAGACGAACTCGCCGAGCTAGACATCTGCAACCTACGGCTGGTCATCAATGCGGTGTATGAGTCGGGCAGCTCCGCCGACCCCGTGGCGCAGGCCTTTGCCGAAGTGGTGGCCACGGGCCTCAGCACCATGCCAGTGGGGCTCAGCCAGCTTTCGCGGCACCTGGTGCCCATGCTGCCTGGTAACGTAGTGGGGCTCGACGCCCTGCGTGGGCTCTTGCATCCTGAGAACGTGCCTGCGGGCGGGCGAGAAACGGAGACTCCACCCGATGGTCAAGAATTCTCCACCTTTGTGGACTCGTTGGCCCAAGATGGCCACGGCGTCATCATGACCATGGGCAAAGGGGGTGTGGGCAAGACCTCGGTTGCGGTCCGGATTGCCACGGCGCTGGCCGCACGGGGCCACCACGTGCTGCTCACCACCACAGATCCCGCGGGGAACGTGCTCGACCTGGTGGGCGACGCCACGGCCCGCTTAGAAGTCTCCCGGATCAGCCCGGAAGAAGAGGTCAAGAAATACACCGCTGCCGCGCTGGCGAAGGCCGCCGAGTCCATGGATGCCGACGGCTTGGCACTCTTGGCCGAAGACCTCCGCTCCCCCTGCACCGAGGAGATCGCCGTGTTCCGCGCCTTTGCCGATACGGTCGCCCAGGGTGAGGACCGATTTGTCGTCATCGACACGGCTCCGACGGGGCACACCATCTTGCTAATGGATGCGACTGAGGCCTATCACCGCGAAGTGGCCCGCACCCAGAGCGACGCGCCGGAATCCGTGCGCCAGCTTTTGCCCCGGCTGCGAGAGCCGCACTTTACGAAGGTGGTCTTGGTCACTCTTCCCGAGCCGACGCCCGTGCACGAAGCGATGCGGCTCCGAGATGACCTCAAACGGGCCGGAATTGTGCCCTTCGGTTGGGTTGTTAATCGCTCGCTGGCGCTCACCGGGGTCACCGAACCGATCTTGGCCGGGAAGGCGGCCAAGGAGATCGAGCCCATCCGGGAGATCATGGCCTTGGGCGAACCCTTCACCATCCTGCCCTGGGTGGCCCAGCCCGTGGGAGCGCTCCAATCCGCCGGCCGCGAGTGAACTCTTAACCCCGCGCTCACCCGAGTTTGGTAGCCTCGGGGGCAAGATGGATTCGCTCCGCTTCGGTCTTGCGTTGCTCGGGTTGTTGATGGCCACTCTCGCCACCAGCGCCCCCGCGCCCGAAAACCTGCGCCTGATGACCTGGAACATCTGGCACGGCGGGCGGGAGAACGACCGCTTCCGGGGGCCGCGCCAGGTGATGGATGTCATCCGGCAAACCCAGGCCGACGTGGTGATGATGCAGGAAACCTACGGGTCCGGCGAACTCATCGCGCGGGGGCTGGACTTCCACTTCCAGCCCCGGGGCACCAACGTCTCCCTGCACAGCCGCTACCCGATTGAGGAAGACCTCTCGGTGGGTGAGCCGTTCAACTGCGTGGGGGCGCTGGTGCGCCTGCCTAGCGGGCGGCGGGTGGCGGTCTTCTCCCTGTGGCTGCCCTACGGCGAGGACATCTGGATTCCGGCCACGCGCCGTGCCTCTAGCCTGGAAGCCATGCTCGCCGCGTGCCAGCCATCGGCGCAAGTTCTGGAACGGCTGCTGGACCAGATCCACCAGCGTCTGGCCGGGCCGAAATATGCGGATGTGCCGGTGGTCATCGGCGGGGATTTCAACTCAATGTCGCATCTGGATTACACCGAGGTGGCGCGGGAACACTACGGCCGCCCCGTGCGGTGGGCCACCAGCCAGCTGATGACCGGGCAAGGCTATAGGGACGCCTTCCGCGAGATGCACCCGCAGGTCAACCGGGCACAAGACCGCACCTGGTCGCCGCGATTCCCGGAACAAGAGCAAGATCGCATCGACTTCATCTACTTCTGGGGGGCGGGGGTGGAGCCCGTGCGCGCGGAGCGGATCGACACCAGTGCGGGGCTGTTTCCGTCGGACCACGCGGCGGTGCTGGCCGAACTCCGCCTGGGGGCCCCTGCGCCACCCCGGGATGTGCGCCTGCGGGCGGCAACTTACAACATCCGGCATGGTGCAGGCATGGATGATCGGCTCGACCTGGACCGCACCGTGCGGGCCTTGCGCGCGCTAAAGGCCGACATCATTGGCCTGCAGGAGATTGACGACCGGGTCGGGAGATCGGAGCGAGTCAACCAAATGGCGGAATTGGGTCGTCAGCTGAGCATGTACCCCGCTTTCGGCTCGTTTATGGAGTACGACGGCGGCCTTTACGGCATGGGCATCCTCTCTCGGTATCCGCTGGTGGATGTGGAAGCGATCCGCCTGCCCGATGGCAATGAGCCGCGCGTGGCCCTGCAGGCGCTGGTGCGCCTCCCCTCCGGCGAAACCCTGCGGGTGGTGAATGTGCACTTCGACTGGGTGGACGACGACGGATTCCGGTGGGCGCAGGCGCAGCGTGTGCACCAGGCGGTGACGGAGGGCGATGTGCCGACGCTGCTGCTGGGGGACTTCAACGATGGCCCCGAAAGTCGCACGCTGGGCTTGTTCCGCGGGAGTCTGCGGGAGGTGGCCAAGCCCGCCGGACAGAGGTTCACCTGGCCCGCCAACCGCCCGACGCAGGAGATTGACTATCTCTTTGTTGGCCCGGCGCCCCGGTGGCAAGTCGGAACCGCACGGGTGGTGAATGAGCGCGCGGCCAGCGACCACCGACCGGTAGTGGCGGATCTCAAGCTCCAGGCACACACCCAAGAGTGAGTCTGCATCCCCCGGGCACCCTGAACCGTACTTAAAGGGCGATGGGCGCGGTTCTCCTCGGTATTGTCATCATCTTTATCTCCTTTGTGCTGGGCGGCGTCAACAAGCAGACCAGCGAGAAGGTGAACCTCAAGCCCACCGCCTGGGCGGCGCGGGTGTTCGGCATCTTCCTGCTGGTGGGCGGCATCCTGTGGAGTGGCGTGGTGCAAGTGCCCGCCGGCTATGCGGGCGTCAAGCTCCGCTTCGGGGCGATTGATGGCACTCTCGGACCGGGCATCCACATCATCGTGCCGGGGGTGCACAGCGTGCAACTGCTCGAAACCCGCACCCAAAAGGAAGAATCGCAGGCCACCGCCGCCAGCCAGGATCTGCAAGTGGTCACCACTACGTTGGCGCTCAACTTCCGGCTGAACGCCTCGAAGGTGGACGAGCTTTACGGCCAGGTCGGCCCGCTCTATAAGAACCGCATCATCGACCCCACCGTGCAGGAATCGCTCAAGGTCGTCACCGCGCGCTACACCGCCGAAGGCCTCATCCGCAACCGCGCCCAGGTGAAGAACGAGGTCGAAACTGAGATCATCAAGCGGCTGGCGGCCTACGATATCGTGGTGGACTCGCAGGGGCTGTCGATTGTGAACTTCGACTTCTCGCCGGAGTTCAACAAGGCGATTGAAGCCAAGCAGGTGGCCCAGCAAGAGGCGGAAAAGCAGAAGTACGTGCTGCAGCAGGCCGAACTGCAAAAGCAGACGGACGTGGCGCGGGCGCAGGGTTCGGCCGAGGCCGCCAAGCTGAACGCGGAGGCGCTCAAGGTCTCCGGCGGGGGGCTGGTCATCGCGCGGGAGTGGATCGAGAAGTGGGATGGCAAGCTGCCGCAGGTGTCTTCGGGCAGCGGGCAGTACATCATCGACCTCCAGTCGATCATGAAGCAGGCCACGCCGACGCCCTGATGGATCGGGGCTACGGCATCGTTCCGGGGTTGGTCGCGCCGGATGAGGTGGATCAACTCCTGGGGCAACTCCCGGAGTTGGGAGATCAAGCCGGTTCTCGGAGTCTGCTCGAGTTTGCTTGGTGCCAGGCTTTTGCCCGCGACCCTCGCCTTCTTCAATTGGCGCAGGGCTTGGTGGGGGAGGGAGCCCAGCCCGTGCGGGCAATTCTCTTCGACAAAGTAGCGAACCGAAACTGGACCCTGGGCTGGCACCAGGACACCAAGATTGCGGTGCGAGAGGCGCGCCCCGACCTCCCGGGCTACTCCGCGTGGAGCGTGAAGGAGGGCGTGGTGCACGTGCTTCCGCCCGTCGAAGTCTTGCAGGCAAGTGTGGCTTTGCGGCTTCATCTCGATCCATGCCCGGCCACCAATGGCCCGCTTCAGGTCATCCCGTTTAGCCATCGAGATGGGCTTCGCGACGACCCCACGGAGTCTGAGATTGCGACCGCCGAGACCCTCACCGCCGAAGAGGGCGACCTGATCTGGATGCGGCCGCTGGTCTTCCACGGGTCATCCCGCGCGACGGCGGTCGGCCACCGGCGGGTTTTGCACATCGAATACTGCGCGGCATCGCTGCCGGCAAGTTTGGAATGGGCGTGGGTCCAGGCTTGACCGGCGGGCAGAGCTCTCGCTATGGCCTCCGTGGCCGTCGTCCCCAGGGCGTCTTGCCCTAGCCCGGGAACTTGTGCAATCTTGTGATTGTTCTCTTAAACAGACGATGTCCAGTCGCACTCGCCAAGCCGTCCTCTTCTTTGGGGTCGTTGTCTTCTTATTGCAGGCAACGCTCGGCTTCGCGGCGTCAGTAGGCTGCATCATTCAGTGCGCTGAATCGGCGAAGCCTGCCGCTCTCGGCACGGGGCACTGCGGCTCCGATGCCAAGCAAACCGAAGATTCGCCCGCCGGCCACAAGTGCAATGGCACGTGCCAAGAAATTGACACGATGGACCAGGCCGTCCCGCCGACCGTGGCGATCTCGGTGTCGTGGCCCGTGCTCGATTGGCCCGCCATTGTGCCGGATTCGCAGGACCTGCGGCTTCCGTTGAGCATCGGCGCACCCAAGTTTTTCGCGGGAGACTCCAGTCCGCCCCAAAGTGTCGCACTCGATCACGAGTCGGCTCGTGCTCCTCCTGTTGCCTGAACGCCCTGCATCTCCCCAAATGCGGAGATGACTCGTCAACCACGTTCAACAACTCAACAGGAATTCTATGAAACAACTAACGGCCACTTCCGTGGCATGGCTCGCTTTGGTCACCATCGTGGTGCTCTCAGGGTGTGCGCCCACAACCAATCAGGGCACTGCCACCTCGGCTGACAAGACTGGAGCGGCCCCTCAACAAGTCGCGGCCGATACTCCGGTTACGTCGGTCAAGCACGGGAAGTACGAAATTGAGCTTCTCGTCCCCGAAGAAGGCGTCTTTGCCGGCGAAGAAATCGACATCGAGTTCAAAGTCACCGATACAACCCAAAAGGATCCGGTGGAAGGCAACCTCGGCATCGCCAACGTCCAGGCCACGGGCATCGTGACCATGCCGGCCATGCCGGGCATGCCCGAGCAAAAGCCTGAGATACACCGCGAGGGAATCCCTGGCTTCTATGGCATTGTCCTCTACTTCCCGCACGGCGGGGGCTACCAGATTGACCTGGAGCTTGTTCTTCCTGCGGGCGAGAAGTTCCCCGTTCGCTTTGCTATCGATGTGAAGGATGAGCGCCCGACGGACCAAGCCGTTGGTAAGAAGCCTTACGAACTGAAGGTCGTGAACTTCCCCGCCAGTGCCGACGCCGACACGCCGGTTGACCTGAAGCTGCAAGTGATGGACACCAAGGCGGAAGCCGTGCAAAAGGACTTCCAAGTGGTGCACGAGAAGAAGTTCCACTTGCTGATTGCGAGCGAGGACCTCAACTGGTTCGTCCACGAGCATCCCGAAATGAACGCGGATGGCACCTGGAGCCTGGCCATCAAGTTCCCGGCGGCCGGCAAGTACTGGGTTTACGGTGACGTGGCCCCGGCCGGCAAAAGCTCACAGATGTTGATCGCTCAAGTGAACGTCCCGAATGGCCCTGCGCCTACTTGGGACAAGACGTTGACGGCCAACCTCGGTCCCGTCACGGTCTCGGGTGTCACGGCCCGCCTGCAACCGGTGGACCAGCCGATCCCGCAGGGGAAGAACACGCTCATTGAGGTGCAACTGACCGACGCGCAAGGGAAGCCCGTGCTGGATACCAAGCCGTGGTTAGGCGCGGCGGGCCACATGATGATCATTCATCAGGACGGTCAAACCGTGGTGCATAGCCATCCCAAGGAAGACGCCGAAGCAGAAGAACTGGCCAAGCAAGGCAAGTTCCGCTTTATGGCCCGATTCCCCAAGTCCGGTCTCTACAAGGCTTACGCCCAGTTCAGCCATCAAGACGAGATCAAAACCTTCGGGTTCGGCGTGGATCTCAAGTAGGAGCCACCAAGCGAACCCCGACCTGAGAACTCAGTTCTCCTATCCCCCAAATCAAAGGAACAACACCATGAAAACTTTCATCATCGCCACTTCTCTCCTCGCCCTCGGCACTCTGGGTGCCGTGAGTCCGGCCCTCGTCCACGAGGCCGACTGCCCCTATTGCAAGCTGAAGCTGGTGCAAAACACCAACGACAAGGACAACGAAGTCGTCGTGCGATTCGGCAACAAGAAAATCGAGTACCGATGCATCTACTGCGTGTTCGCCGACCAGAAGAAGCTCACCGGAGACCTCATCGTATACGCGCCCAGCGAAGCGGCGGGCAAGCCCGTTTTGGTGCGGCGCACCGGCGGGAACTGGACGGCTCCGGAAGGCACAGTCTTCTTGAATGCGTTCCGTCGCCACCAAGAGTGCGCGGGCCTCTCTCGCACGTTCTCTTCCAAGAGCGCGTTTGACCGCTACGTGGCCTCGAACAACGTGGCCAACGCGAAGGCCTTGACGTTGAAGGAGATGCTCGCGGAGGTGGCCAAGACCAACTAACCGCCGTGCCCCCGCTCCGT
This sequence comes from Archangium gephyra, assembly GCA_943371495.1. Lineage (GTDB taxonomy): Bacteria > Armatimonadota > Fimbriimonadia > Fimbriimonadales > Fimbriimonadaceae > JAHBTC01. The sequence continues at coordinate 7,514 of CALRVA020000045.1, forward strand.
TCCTCAGAACTTGAGCGGGGGATGCGGCCCCATGGAGTCTTTCCGATGAAGAATCTCCTCTCGTGGGTTGTCTTGGGGGCCGCATTGCTCCCGGGGGCTGCCCTGGCCCAATCGGGCCACGATCATAGCGGCCACGCGCTAAGCCGTGAACTCCCCTCACCGCCTCCCTTGTTCCCCTCGTGGATGGACGACCGCGGTGCCGACCACATGTTCTACAAATCCGGGCCTTACAACTGGTCGATCCGGAACGTGCCGCCTTTCGCCGCTGACATGTACGGCACTGGTGTCGGGCACGGGATTGCCTATGAAGCTCTCGTGACGGGCCAAGCTGAGAAACTCGAAGGGCCGATCTACGACTCCATCGTCAAGGTGCTCAAGAATCCGCCTCGCCTGCCAATTGATGAGGGGGCGATTCTGCCGACCTTCAAACGACGGTACGGTGAGCTTGAGAAGGTGTTCGATTGGGCTCACACGCTCCACTTCCAGACCATAGATGTGCTGGCTCATCGCGGTTGGACCGACGCGCAAAAGGAGGCTGAAATCGAGAAGATCTGGCAGTTCTATTCCGCTCAGCCTTATGCCATCACTGGTCTTCCTTTGAACATGGAGGTGCTCGATGGTTACTCATACTCGGGGGCATTCCGAACGAAGTATCCGAAGGCCAACGGCCTGTTTTGGGGTTACCACTGGCTCCAAACCGCGAACTACGACATGCTCTACCGGACCCCGGTGGAGACCCACGGCCCGCAATACCAAGTGGTGGGCGAGAGGTACCGGGAGACTGAGCTCTTCAACACCGAGCGGGAGTTCATGCCGATGACGGGCGAACTCAGCCCTCGATTTGCCAAACGCTTCCCCGAGATTGCCAATTCTTTTGACAACCTCCACATGCTGCACGACAACGTGAACGATATCTTGGCCACGAATGAACTGACCGAGGTGCAAAAGAAGCAGCAGATCCGCATTGCCATCTGGCGCGTGCTGGCCAGCACTCACCGAGGTGAAACCGCCGGGGAAGGGGAAGCCAACACGCTCCACGACCATCGGCACCCGTTTGGGATGCCGGGAATGGGTTGGATGAAGGGTGCGACCGAATCCGAAATGTATATGTCCGGCATGGGCTGGATGAATATGGAGGAGTGCGGACACTGCTCTATTCGGTTGCCGAGCGGTGACGAGTGGGGGGCCACGGTCTCCGCAGAAGGGTGGACGATGATGGTGCGATGCATGCTGTGCGCGCGGGATATGGCCTCCGAGACGATTGGCAAAGCCATCATCCGAGCCGCAACGGAAGACCCGAATCAAACCCTGGTGCTGATTTCCGACGAACTCGGCAACTGGACCTCGAATCTTCCCGAGATTGTGTTCCTGGAGGTGAAAGCGGATCACCCGGAGTGCAATGATTGGTCTAAGGTCTTCACTTCGCGACGGGCGTTTGACGCCTATACTGCGGAGAATCCTGACTACAAGGATTCGCAACCCCTCACGCTGGCCGAATGGCAAACGAGGAATGAAGGAACGCCCGAAACCTACCGTCGGATCAGCCGCCCCAGCCCGTATCAACGAAATGGTGAGGTGGGTCCGTGACCGTGACACGCCTCGCCGCGGGCCTTGGACTCCTTGGCACACTGACCCTCGGTCTAGCTACCGACCACAACAATGTGGATGCGGGCCGACCGCTCCGGTTTGACGATGCTTCCAGCATCGCCTTTGGGGAACGAGCCATCGAGTGGGGAGTCACGGGGATTCTAGGACGAGGTCGAAACAACTCCGCCGTCGGTGCGCTGGAATTCAAGTACGGGTTCGCGAAGAATCAAGATTTGGGTATCGCGTGGCATCCGCAGTACGCGGGCGCGAACCAGCGGTTCTCGGCCGGTGAGCTGGAGTTCAGTCATTTCCGTCAACTCCAAAGAGAGATCGATTCGTCTCCCGCTCTCGCTTACAGGATGAAAATCGGTGTTCCGATGGAGCGTGGCGAATCCGGTGTGGAGTTGGGCGTGCGCGGGATCCTATCCACGACCTTGCGGCAATACGACAAGATCCACTTCAATTTGGACGCTACGCTTGCCACCGAGCCTGAACCAGGCGAACGCGACCTGACGTGGGGCCTGCTGGTGGGTTATTCGAATCCTTTGGGGGCTCCGACACAATTCGACAAAACGTTGGTCGCCCAATTTGGCTTTGAGCAGAGCCGAAGGGCAGGCGAGGGCTGGTTCAGTACCCTAGGCATCGGTCTCCGGCAGCAAGTGGCCGAGCAAGCCGTGTTTGACTTTGGATTGGAGTCGGACATTTGGTCAGACGCCGCTTCAAGGCCCTCCGGAGTGCGGCTCACACTGGGTTATTCCGTAGGCTTCTGAAATCCTAGTAGCCGAAGGGGAGAGGATGCCGTCAAGTATCCTCTCCCCATGTTCCTCGCGCCCCTGTTGCTCCTCATAGCCGCGCAGCCCACGGCCACCGAAGCCCAACTCGCGGCGATCGAAGCCCGATCCCAAGGCAAGCTGGGGGCCGCCGTGGTCACCGCGCAGGGCGCGCACTACCTCCACCGGGACGACAAATTCTCCCTGCAAAGCGTGATGAAGCTGATGGTGGCCATGGCCGCCCTGGAGCAGGTGGACCGCGGCCAGTGGCGGCTGGACCAATCTTTTGAGTTCATGCGCAGCGATCTCAGTCTCAGCCACCAGCCCATCACCCAGCGCCTGGGCCGGCGGGAGAGTATTCCCATCACCCTCGACGAGTGCATCGAGCTGATGGTGACCGAGAGCTGCAGCGGCGCGGCCGATTTCATCATCCGGCGGCTGGGCGGGCCGCAGGCCGTCAACGCGTTCCTCGTGCGGCACGACATCCAGGGCATGCGCATTGACCGACTGGAACGCGACCTGCAAACCCAGATCGGCGGCATCACCTGGCGCCCCGAATATGTGGACGAAGACCTGATTGAAGCGGCCTACGCGGCGGTTTCGGAGGCCGACAAAGACGCCGCCTACGCCCGCTACCTCGCCGACCCGCGCGACACCACCACTCCCGCCGCCATGGCCAAGCTGCTGCAAAAGCTGCTGCAAGGGCAGCTGTTTTCCCCGACCTCCACGCGCTACCTGCTGGGCGTGATGGAGCGCACCGCAACCGGGCAGGATCGGCTGCGGGCAGGGGTGCCAGCGGGCTGGACCGTGGGGCACAAAACGGGCACGAGTTCCACCCACCGGGGCGTGGCCGGGGCCACCAACGATGTGGGCATTGCGCGCAACAAGGCGGGCGACTGGGTGATTTTGGTGGCGCTGCTCCGCGAATCTACGCTCGCCCCTCGCGATCGGGATCGCATCCTGGCGGACGTGGCACGGGCGGGTTTCCCCGCGCGGCGCTGAGGGGGTAGGGTCACCGGATGGATGAAGGCACCGCCCCCGAAAAGCTCGTCTTGGTGAGCGTGATGATCGACGTGCAGGGCGACTTTGCCAACCGCGCGGAACTCAAAGTCCGCGATGCGGTGGAGGCCAAGCTGAACTCGCTCGGCATCGGCCAGTGCGTGGGTTCGGGCTCGGGCATGGGAATGATGGATTTCGAACTCCTGCTGAACGAGCCCGATGCCGAAGCCGCCCGCCCGATTATCGAGCAAGCAATGGCGGAGGGCTTCCCGGATCAAAAGTTCACGCTGGCCTTCACCGAAACCGAAGGCGACCGCAGCGAATTCTTGCCCGAGAAGTCCGGGTGCCGGGGATCGGCGGCGGCCGCCTTTGTCGTCGTTTTGGCGGTTGCCGGCTTATTGGCCCCACGTATCTTCGGCGCTTAGTCCGGACCCATCGCTTAGTCGTCCTTCCAAGCCGCTCGGTAGCGATCTGGGGTGCCGGCTTCGGGCTTATCCTTCCACTCCAGGGAGTACGAGCGCGCCTTGTTATTGAAGTGGGTGAACAAGTCGAGGCACATCCCGCCCTGTGGCCCCGCCTTCACGACGTGGAGGTTGTCGCGGTCGCGGGTGAGGGTGGAAGCTTGGCTCGGCTTCAAGACTTGCTTGGCCGTTTCCCGCACCAAGAACTCGCGGCCCTTGGGGGGCACCACGCCTTTGCGCAAGTCAAGCGGCATGCCCTCTTCCGGCAAAATGTCGAAATTCCTCACTTCGATCGAGCCTTCCAAGCCCAGCAGTAGGCCGTTGTAATGGCGGTGGTCGTGCAGGTCAATGACCGCATTGGGCTCGAATTTGAGTTGATAGAGCACGACAGGCTGGGAGTACCACGTCACATTCATGCCCCATTGCCCGGGGTCGACTTGCCAGCCAAACCAAGGTTCGGGCGCGGCCTGCATCCTTTTCACCAAGTCGTAAACGGCCTTAAGATAGGCTTCTTCATCCGCGTCGTCCGTCGCCACAAGCTCAGTGGCCAAGCGCCGAACTTCGGCCATCACCACTTCGATGCGTTCGCCCTCCGCCCCTCGGGCCTCCGTTCGCAATTGCGCCCGCACCGCAGCCGGGAGCGCCAGCCACCCGAGTGCCATCGCACTCAGGCTGAGCACTGCGCGGCGGGAGACGACCACGCCAGGGGCAATCTCTTCTCCCGGGCCGTGGTCATCAATGAGCGACCGCTCAATCTCATCAACCGTTTGAAACTGCATCGTTAGGCACCTACGAGTTCATCGGACGACGCAAACGGGTCCGGCAACTTGGCCCAACTCTCTGGCCCCTCGGCGTATTCCGCCTCGGTCAGCAGAGCGCGGTCCAGCATCTCCGTCAGCCCCGCTTTGTCCATTCCGATGCCGATCAAGACGATCTCTTGCCGTCGGTCACCGTAAGGCTCTTGCATGTTTCCGTGGATGCGCAGGCGGCTTTCCTCATCGTCCGGCCAATACTCCTTGGGGGCGGTGCACCACCACGTCCCGGCGTGGCCGTAACGGCATGCGGCCCCGGCCTGGTGCCATTCGCCGATCCACGCCATGCGGGTGGCCAGCCAGAAGAATCCTTTGGAGCGAATCACACCCGGCCACTGTTGGTTGATAACCTCCCAAAACCGCTGCGGGTGGAAGGGGCGGCGCGCCTTATAGACGAAGCTGGAGATCCCGTACTCCTCGGTTTCGGGCACGTGTTCGCCCATCAGTTCCTTGATCCAACCGGGCGATCGTTGCGCCTTTTCCATATCAAAGAGGCCCGTCCCCATCACCTCACTGAGGGGCACGGCGCCGTTTTGGATTGGCACAATCCGCGCCTCGGTGTTGAGGGTGCGGATCACGCCCATCACCTTGCCCAGGGTCGCCTCATCCACCAGGTCGGTCTTGCTGATGAGGATCACGTCGGCAAACTCAATCTGGTCCACCAAAAGGTCAACTACGGTGCGTTCGTCCTCTTCGCCCAGACTCTCGCCCCGGTCGCGGATGTACTCAGCTTCGGCAAAGTCGCGGAAGAAGTTGAAGGCGTCCACCACCGTCACCATCGTGTCGAGCTGCGAGACTTTGCCCAGCGACTGACCGAATTCGTCTTCAAACGTGAAGGTCATCGCCACGGGCAGCGGTTCACTGATGCCGGTACTCTCGATGAGGAGGTAGTCAAACCGACCCTCGCGCGCCAGCCGGGAAACTTCCTTCAGCAAGTCATCGCGCAGCGTGCAGCAGATGCAGCCGTTGGTCATCTCCACCAGCGTCTCTTCGGTCCGCGAGAGGTTGGCCTTGCCGTTGGCCACGAGTTCAGCATCAATGTTGATCTCGCTCATGTCGTTGACAATCACGGCGACGCGCTTGCCTTCTCGGTTCGCCAGAACGTGGTTGAGCACAGTTGTCTTGCCGGCCCCCAGGAATCCGGAAAGTACGGTGACAGGAAGCCGAGTTTTCTTCTTAAAGATCATAGGTGCCCCGCCGCGCACTGCGAGCAGTCCAGCCACTTGCCCTCCGGCAGGCGATCCAGCGCCTCCGGCGACACGCCCCGCTCGAACACCGGTCGGAACAGGATGGCTCCGGTCGGGAACTCGGTGGCGCAGCAGTGGCACTTGGTTTCGGCGTGAATCTCTTCCGGAGTGAAGCCAGTGATTACCCAGCCCTCATGACCGGAGTGCGCGGCGAGGGATTCGACAGCGGCCCGGATGGCGAGGGAACGATTCCCACCGTAGAACCGGTCGGCGACGGATGCGAGTAGCTCGATGGTGTCGTCATCGAGCGTGAAGTTAATCCTGCGCATGAATACACACGAGTATACACCCTGTACTCGTAGGCGAAGGAAAACCAGGACCCACTGGGTGGCGACCAAGCTTGATCAGTCAGAACAAAATGACCCCCCTGCCGCAGCAAGGGGGTCGTGGAAGCACTGGATCAGCGGCGGTTGCGGCGTCGAGCGGCGAGCAGAAGGCCCGCGCCCATCGCGATCATGGTCGCCGGTTCCGGCACCACTTGCACGTCCACTTCCGTCAACACGAAGTTGCCGTTCGTGGGGAAGAGCCCCGGGCCGTTGGACGGCAAGAGCGAGTCTTCAATCATTTCGAGGCGCAGGCCAGTGACCCCAGAAACAGGAGTGCTGTAGAGCACGTTGTAGATCCCGGTACCGTTGTTTCCGCCCATGCGGACGCTGCCATCGCCGAGGACCGTTGCGGTCATGCTGCCCGGGGCAGTCACGGACGTGGGTGTCAATACAGTCCAGTTCGCGGTGACATCCCCATTCGATTGCAGGCCATCGGCAAAATCGTTCCGGTTATCTGTGGTGTAAGACCAGCGGAACCGACCCACCATGTGGCCGAGGTTGCCGTGCAGCTGATGCATGTCGATGGAAAGCGCCGGTGCGGTCAGATCGGTGACGGTTTCAAACACGGCCGTTTCGGCCAGGGTGCCCACGCCGGGCCGGAAGATGGCCCACCCATTGTTGGCCGTGTAGTCGTTATCAATGATTTCGCTGGCCAGCCAGGGCTGGTCAAAGGTTTGGCTGAACGTGCCCGTGCCGTTGGCCAATGCCACTTCGGCGAAAGCCGCACTGGACAAAACGCCGAAACTGAGTGCCAAAGCACTGAACTTGAAGATTCCTCTCATATAAAAAACACCGCGCTGCCTACGTAGGCCGCAGGCACATTATACATTTCCGGGGGCTCTTTCGTAGTTTTTTCCGACAACACCTAGTACTTGTGCGGGGTTAGTTATTGGCAGTTTCGTGCCCCATCAGGTGGCGGGCCGAATACATCTGCCCGGTGTGGTAGGCGATGTGGAAGGCCATGTATTGCAGGGTGTCTCCCCAGGTCCAGTCATCCCGGCGGGGCAGCTTGGCATCGAAATCGGGCCGGAGTTCTAAGATTTGCGCGCGGCATGCCTCATGGACGCGCTTCACTTCGTCGTAGAGTTCCGAGGGGCCGAGCGGAAGCTCAAAGGGGTCGTCCACCGAATCGAGGTAGTAACCCGCCCGGGGCTGGTTGAGGGGGCTTTCGAGTTCCGGATGCAGCCACCGAATTTCGCCGTAGGCTACGTGCACCGCCAGTTCGCCCACGCTCAGCAGCCGGGGGTGCGGGCGCACCCACAGGTCGGCCGCGGGCATGCCGTCAAAGGCTTCGCTCATCTCCCAAATGGCTAAGTCCATGGGGGCCAGGGCTTCTTCGTGCGTCATTGAGGGGGTTCTACCCGGATTTGTATCCCCAAAACTTTCGAAAACACAACCATATGGATAAGAACATTGGGGATTATGCTTTAGTGGCAAACTGCAAGCATCGAGAAAGGGGTACAGAGGGGTAATGCCGCACGAAACCTCTCTCATCGCTGCGCTCACCGCCGGGATTGGACTCGCATTCATCTTCGGTCTGGTGGCGGTTAAGCTGCGGCTACCACCTTTGCTGGGCTATCTCGTGGCGGGCCTCGCTGTGGGGCCGTTTACGCCGGGGTTCGTGGCCGATGGTGCCGTGGCCTTCCAACTTTCCGAAATCGGGGTGACCCTGCTTATGTTCGGGGTCGGCCTACACTTTTCCCTGCGTGACCTCAATGCCGTGCGGAAGTATGCGGTGCCCGGCGCTCTCATCCAGATGGCACTTGCCACCGCGCTGGGCCTGGGGGCGGGCATAGCGCTTGGCATCTCTTGGGGGGCCAGCTTGCTCTTCGGGTTGTGTCTCTCGGTGGCCAGCACCGTGGTGTTGTTGCGTGCGCTGGAAAGCCGGGGCGAAACGGAATCCACCGGCGGGCGTGTGGCCATCGGTTGGCTGGTAATGGAAGACATTCTCTTCATCGTGGCCATCGTGCTATTGCCGGTTCTGGCCTCGCAACTCGGAGGCAAGGCCGACCCGGATCAGAACCCCAACCTCGGCTACGTCTTGGTCGAAACGATGCTCAAAATCGTGGGTTTTGGCGCTGTCATGCTCATTGCGGGCCGTCAACTTTTGCCCAAGCTGCTGGGCCGTGTTTTCAGGAATGGGCCGCGCGAACTCTTCACCGTGGGCGTGGTGGCGGTGGCGTTGGGCATCGCCTTCGGGGCGGCCAAACTCCTTGGCATCTCGCCGGCCCTGGGGGCGTTCTTGGCCGGCGTGGTCATCTCCGAGTCGGAACTCTCGCACCAAACCTCGGCCGAAATTAAGCCGCTCTCCACGGTGTTTGCTGTGTTGTTCTTTGTGTCAGTAGGGATGCTTTTCGACCCGTCGGTGCTTGTCAAGTACCCCCTGCAAGTGGCCATCGGGGTGCTCATTGTCCTCTTCGGCAAGACCCTGGCCGCCATCGGCATTCTGCGGCTCTTCAAGTTCCCTTGGCCCGGCACGATGCTGATCGCCGGGAGCTTGGCGCAGATCGGGGAACTCAGCTTCATCCTGGCCGGCCTGGGATTGAAGTACGAAGTCTTCTCGCAGGGGCTGATGAGCGTGGTGTTGGCGGTAGGAGTGCTTTCGATCGCCTTGAACCCGTTGATTTTGCAGGTTATGAGTCGGCAAGGCCAGCAGTGGGGCAAGCAGGCGGAAACGGTGGTGCCCGACGAGACTGTTGTGGTGGATCCGGTCATTGTTGCGCAAAGTCCGCCCCTTGAAATCAAGGACCACGTGGTGATGGTGGGTTACGGGCGTGTGGGCCGGATCGTAGAGGACTGCCTCATCAAAGCGCAAATCCCTTACGTTGTGGTGGACTTTGACCAGGAAATCGCAAGGGAAGTCACTGAGCACGGAGCCCCCGTGGTGCTAGGTGACGCTACGCAAAAGCGTGACTTGCGGCGCGCCAACATCGAAGCGGCCCGGCTACTGATGATCGCGACTCCGGCCAACTCGGAAACTCGGGCCATGATCGAGACGGCAAGGGCGTTATGCCCCGATTTGCCCATCTGTGTTCGCACTCACAGCCTGGCGGACTACGGCCTGTTCAACGAATCGAGTGTGCAACGCGCGGTGCTTGGCGAACTCGAGACGGCCCTAGAAATGGTCTCCTTTGCCTTGTCCGAGGTGGGCGTAGACGACCTATCGGCCGACGCGATTGTGGACGAAGCCCGGCACGAGGTGGCCCAGCGGGCCTCGCGGCTACAACTTGACTAGTCAGTGAAAGTGTAGGCCTGGGGAACGTCTTGATACCCGTGGGGGTATATAAAAGATATGAGCCCGCAAACCCAGGCCACATTGGACCGCCGCCTCGCCCGCATTGAAGGCCAAGTCCGAGGGCTGCGACGCATGGTGAGCGAAGACGAGTACTGCGTGGATATCCTCACCCAACTCAGTGCGGTGCGCTCCGCGCTCGATCAGTTTGGGGCCGAACTCG
>CALRVA020000046.1:0-17146 GCA_943371495.1 Archangium gephyra
GCGTTGATGACTCGAATCGTGATTTCCTGACGGTAGCGATTGCGGAAGGTGCACATCGGCAGGTTGTCGTCCAGAATGTCCTCGCAAAGCAGATTGCCATCTTCGTCGTAGACCTTCACGTCGAGATCGCCGGGATTCTGGTTCGTCAGGTCGACATCCCACAGGCCAGGACCAACCGTGTAAACGTGGTCTCGGTAGCTTTCAGGATCCAGGCGACCGGAGAAGACGGCGGAGGTTTGGTAGGCGACGGCGGCGACCGCAAGGGCAGCGAAGGCGGCGATGGCGAGAGCACGGTTCTTGTTGTTGCGTTGCATTTCAGCTTTTCCTGGGACGACTCACTGGTTGTCGTCTCTGGTGGGGAAGACGACACGCCGCCAGCCCTCTTACAATTGCGGCGAGACACTTTTTCAATGGTCCACTCTCAGGCTCAAGGCGTTGGATTGGGCGACCCGCCCGGACGACGCGCCTCATCTAAACGTTGCCTCTGTTCGTTCGTCTTTGTCCAACTCGCACGCTGAGTGCATCTCGCACGCTCGAAGAGTCTGCTCTGACTTTCTGGGAAGGGGGTGACGGGCAACAAAAAAGCCGCCCCGTGGACGACTTTTGAACCTGAAAAGTGGCTGCCGCAGTAGGATTCGAACCTACGACCCGCTGATTAACAGTCAGCTGCTCTACCACTGAGCTATGCGGCAACGTCATCGAAGATGATACCCATCAGTATTGGCCCCATGAGTCGCGGGACTTAGGTCAAGGAAACAAAATCCAGGCAAGTTGGCACGGGACGTGCCGGTATCCTCTCCACCATGCCTCGAACCAACGACGCTTCGGTGCCCACAGATGGCTACAGCAGTAGCGACTTTCTCCGACTGACCGAAGCCGCCGCTCTCGCCGCCGCCAAGTGGGTCGGCAAGGGCATGAGAGACGAAGCCGACCAGGCCAGCTGCGACGCCATGCGCCGCGCCATGGACAGCATGCCCATTGACGCCACCATCGTCATCGGCGAAGGCGAGCGCGACGAAGCCCCCATGCTCTACATCGGCGAAAAGCTCGGCCGTGGTGGCCCCAAGATCCAGATCGCCGTGGACCCGCTGGAAGGTACGAACCTTTGCGCGAACGGCACCCCCAACTCCATCAGCGTTTTGGCCGCCGCCGCCGAAGGCGAAGGTTGGCTGATGCACGCCCCCGACACCTACATGGAAAAGCTCGTCGTCGGCGCCGAGTGCAAAGGCATTGTCGACATCACCTTGCCCCCGCGCGTCAACGTACGCCTCATGGCCAAGGCGCTGGGCAAAGATGTCGAAGAGCTCATCATCGGCTGTTTGGATCGACCCCGGCACGATGCGCTCATCAGCGAACTCCGCGAAACCGGATGCCGCGTGCAATTGGTGCCGGATGGTGACCTGTCGGTGGCCATTGCCGCCCTGGACCAAGATAGCGGCATTGACGGCCTGATGGGCATTGGCGGCGCGCCAGAAGGCGTGATCACCGCCGCCGCCGTGCTGTGTGTGGGCGGCGATATGCAGGCCCGGCTCAAGTTTCGCAGCGAGGAAGACCGCGAGCGGGCCAGCACCATGATGAACGGCGACCCCGACCGCGTGCTGGTGACGGAAGATATGGCAAAGGGCAGCGTGGTCTTTGCCGCCACCGGCATCACCACCGGTGACCTGCTCAAGGGTGTGCGCTACGGGCGCGGTTTTGCCAAAACGGAGAGCATCGTCATGCGCTCGGCCGTCCGGCAGATTCGGCGGATCGAAACAACGCACCTCGATAGCCTCGAACGCAATTAAGTTTCGCGTTTTGGCGCAGGGCTGAGGTAGAAGGGGAGGCGTGACGGCGCTTCTCCTTGCCTCGCTCGCGGCGGTGCAGGCCACCGAGCTCAAACTCTCCTCTCTCTTTTCTGATGGTGCGGTATTGCAGCAGCAGACGCGTTCGGCCGTGTGGGGTTGGGCGCCGCCGGGGACCACGGTGGAAGTGCAAGGCAGTTGGGCCGAGGGCGCGCGGGCGACGGCGCGGGCCGGGGCCAGTGGCTATTGGCTGGCCAAGGTGCCAACTGGGAAGGCGGGCGGACCTTTCAAGCTGACCGTAACTCAAGAAGGGAAGTCCCTCCAGCGGGAGGTGTACCTCGGCGAAGTCTGGATCTGCAGCGGCCAAAGCAACATGCAATGGACGCTGGCTCAGTGTGATGGGGGCCGGCCGGGCGGCAATATGGCCGAGGTGCAAGGGAATAACCCCATGCTCCGCCGCTACTTCGTACCTTTGCGGAACAGCAACGTGCCGGTGGCCGATGTGGATCGGCCGTGGGAAGCGGCGGGCGGTGCTGGCATGGCGGAGTGGTCGGCAGTGGCCTATTGGTTTGGGCGGCGTTTGCAAGAAGAATTGGGTGTGCCCGTGGGCTTGATCACCACCAGCTACGGGGGGACGGAAGTGGAGCGATGGACGAGCCCTTCCGCCGTGATGAGTAAGCTTTCACCGAATGGTCAAATGCCACTGGATGGCAACGGCAACTGGCGGGGCTCAACGCTGTATAACGCCATGATCCAGCCGGTGCTGCCGTTCAGCGCGCGGGGCTTCTTGTGGTACCAAGGCGAGAGCAACGTGGGGCGCGCGGAGCAATATCAGATGTCGTTCCCGCTGATGATTGAAGACTGGCGGCGATGGTGGAAGAACGATGACATGTCGTTTTACTTCGTCCAGATCGCTCCCCACAACTACGATGGCAGCGCCAAATCCGCCGAACTGCGCGAAGCTCAACGGTTGGCCCTCTCCGTGCCGAAGACGGGCATGGTGGTGACCACGGACCTGGTGGACAACCTCGCCGACATCCACCCGCGAGATAAGTTCAACGTCGGGCATCGCTTGGCGGCGTGGGCGCTGGCCAAGGACTACGGCATGGGCGTGGCGTACTCCGGTCCGCTATACCAAAAGGTGGAAACGATGGCGGGCGCGGTGCGAGTGCACTTTGCCTATGCGCAGGGGCTAAAGGCCGGACCGAAGGGATTGACGGGCTTCCAGATTGCGGAAGCCGGCGGCGAGTTTGTGAACGCTAACGCTCGTATCGAAGGCGAAACGGTGGTGCTCACGGCATCCGGCGTGCAACGGCCCACCGAAGTGCGATACGGTTGGTCTGCCATCCCCGAGGCTTCGCTCTTTAACGGGGCGGGGCTGCCCGCGTCGCCATTCAGATCCGATAAGCGACCGTTGCTTACGGCCGGGGTGCGCTGGTAGGGGCGCCCATCGGGCGCCATTCCGGCCACTCTTGCATCAGGCTCTCGCGGGCGGCATCCAGGGGTTCCGATCCCGGAGGCACGGGCACGCCCGCCGGGGCCGCCGCAACCCATTCTTGGGCGAAGGAACCGTCTTCTATCTCGTTGAGAAGTCGCTTCATCTCGGCCCGAGTCTCCTCATTCACCAAACGGTGAAAGGCCCGCTGTCCGCCGTAGGCAGCGGTAGGGGAGATGGCCCTTCGCATCCCCGCTAGCCCTTGGGCTAGCATCAAATCCACAATGAGCTTGGCTTCGTAAACGCACTCCAGGTAGGCGTCTTCGGGTTCGTAGCCCGCATCCACCAGCGTTTCGTATCCGGCTTGGATCAGGGCCGGGATCCCTCCGCACAAGACGGCCTGCTCGCCAAAGAGGTCGGTGATCGTCTCGGCCCGGAAGGTTGTCATACGCGTGCCCACCCGCGTAGCGCCAATGCCCTCCGCGTAATCCATGGCGCGTTCAAGTGCGCGCCCGGTGGCGTCCTGGTGCACGGCCACCAGCGCCGGCAATCCGCTCCCGGCTTCGTAGAGTGCCCGCACCCACTTTCCTGCACCTTTTGGTGAAACCAGCGCGACATCCATTCCCACCGGGGGCTGAATCAGCCCAAAGTGGATGGCAAACCCATGGGCGAACATCAGCATCTGCCCCTCCCGTGCCACAGGCGATACATGTTCGCGCCACACCTCGCCCATGCGCTCATCGGGCAGCAGTAGCGCCACCACATCGCACCGCGCCGCTTCATCCAGGCTCACCACCCGCAGACCGTCCGCCCGCACCCGCTCAAAACTAGGGCTGCCCTTGCGCAGGCCCACCACCACGTCGCGTCCGCTGTCGCGCAGGTTTAGGGCATGGGGTCGCCCTTGGTTGCCATAGCCAATGATGCCAATGGTTTCGGGAGCGGAGGAGTGAGCCACGTCGTTATTGTGCCATTGTGAGAGAGACAGGGCCCATAGTCACGTCAAATAGTTGCGCTTGCAACTATATTCGCAATGGGGGAGTTGAACAAAGCATGAGCATTCTTGGTATCCATCACATCACCGCCATGTGTGGCGACCCCCAGCAGAACGTGGACTTCTACGCGGGCCTGCTGGGTCTCCGGCTGGTCAAGGTCACTGTCAACCAGGACGACCCCGGCACCTACCACCTCTATTACGGCGATGGCGCGGGCACCCCGGGCAGCATCCTCACGTTCTTTCCGTGGCCGAAGGGCTACCGAGGACGAAATGGCATCTTTGCCGTGGGAGCCACCGCTTTCACGGTTCGACCGGGGGCGCTCACCTATTGGGAAGAACGTCTGGCCCAGGCCGAAGTGCCAACCATGCGTTCGGTGCGTTTCGGCGAGCCGGTCTTGCACCTCACCGACCCTGACGGCCTCAACATTGAGCTGATCGAGAGCAGTCCGGACCCGCGTTTCGTTCCAAACGCATCGGATGTGCCGGCGGAGTACGCGCTCCTGGGTTTCCACAGTGCCACGGAGTGGCTGAAGAACCTGCCTCAGCCAGAAGCCTTCTTAACCGCTCGGTGGGGGTTCCGCCGCGTGGGTGAGGAAGAGGGAAGAGTGCGCCTGGCGGTGCAAGAAGGTCTTCCGCATCAGCTGATTGACCTCACCAGCCCGAATCTGGAGGCGACCAAGACGGGTCCGGGCGCGGTTCATCATATTGCGTTTCGGGTGGCGGATGCCGCCGCCGAGATCGCGGCCCGCACCGAAGCCGTGGAGTTTGGCCTGCAGCCTACGGCCACCATTGATCGGTTCTACTTCCAGAGCGTGTATTTCCGGTCTCCGGGGAGTGTGCTGTATGAGATCGCCACCGATGGCCCCGGCTGGACCGTGGACGAAGCGCCGGATGCCCTGGCCCACCGCCTGGTGCTGCCGCCGTGGCTCGAAGAGCATCGCCCGCAGATTGAACTGCGCTTGCCCAAGATTCGCACCCCGCACGGAGTGACCCTGCCGTGAACTGGCCGCACGTGATGCTGCCTGGCCAAGGCACGCCCTGGCTCCTGTTGCACGGCACCGGCGCCGACGAGCATGACTTGGTGCCGGTGGCCCGTGAACTCACGCCGACGGCTCCCATCATCAGCCCCCGGGGGCGGGTGTCGGAAAACGGCATGGCCCGGTGGTTTGAGCGGTATCCCCAAGGCGGGTTCAACCTGGCGGACTACCACTTCCGCGCCGCCGAGCTCCTGACTTGGATCGAGGAGAAGCAGAAAGAACTGCCGGGGCCGTGGGCGATCTTGGGCTACAGCAACGGGGCGAACATCGCCACCCAGCTCCTGCGGTTGCGCCCCGATCTCTTCGCCGGGGTGGTGCTGTGGCGCGCCATGCTCATTGACCCGTCGGCTACGGCAGCCGCGCCGATCGCAAGACCAGTGCTGCTGACCTCCGGCGAATTTGACCCGATTCTGCCCATTGCGGGGGCCATCGAGCTCGAAGCCTCGCTCCGCCGGGACGGGGCCGAGGTTGAATTTGCGCGGTTTGATGCCGGGCATGGTCTCACACCCGGTGACCTCATGGTGACTCAGGGCTGGATCGCTCGGCACATCGCCTCTGAATAAGCCGGAAGCCCACCCCTACCGGTATTGGTCCCGAGGCCATCGCCGAAAGCGCAAGGAAAGAGAGCATTTTCGTGCCCGGAAGGGAGCAATTTGTCATGAAATTCTTCTAAGATAATCGCGTGGGAACTATCGACCCCCGTGGTAAACGGGGTCCGAAGCGCTCGAGTGTTGAGACGAGATTGCAACGTCTGCGCGAGCGTATTGAATCAAAAGTGAAATGGGATGAAGAGACAGACTGCTGGGTGTGGTCCGGCCGTCTTTCCGCTCCCGGGCGTCAGGGCCGTCCGCATCGCGAAGGCCTGATCAAGACGTTCGATCCGATCGAATCGAACGATCTCAAGCGGATCTCGGTGGCGCGGGCGTCATACATGGCCTATGTGGGCGAAATCCCCGATGGGATGTGTGTGACACGCGAGTGCGCCAATCCGTTGTGCATCAATCCGGATCACCTGGTGCTTCGCACCCGGTCGGAGCACGCCCAGCGCAAGCGCAAACGCCGTCCGGCGGCCAAAGCCGACGAGGAATAGGCTAAATCTCGAGGACCGAGCGGAAGCCACGCGCGGCGTAGTAAGAGTCCGCGCCGTTGTGGTAAATGAAGGTCCGGCCAAAGCGGTGGTCGCCGAAAATGGCGCCGCCCTTTTGCCGGACTTCGGGTTCAGTCGCCAGCCAGCTGGAGGTTTTGAGGTCCACCGGGCGCAGGGCCTGCAGCCGAAAGTACTCCGCTTCAGACATCAGCCGCACGCCCATGTCGGCGGCCGTGCTTTGCGCGTTCCCACCGGGGCGGTTGGCTTTGCGGGCTTCCCACGCGGCCTGGTCGTAGCACAGGCTTCGGCGGCCGGCGGGGCTCTCCACCGCTCCATCCGCAATGAGGATGCGGCCTGCCTCGCTCCCCATCACCATCGGCTCGCCGCCGGTGGATTCCATCGCTTGCAGGGCGGGCAAAAAGCGAGGGTCCGCGTGCAGGCGTCGCTCGACCTCCTCCCAAGTCAGGCCCGGATGCCGAGAAGAATGAGCGATCAGGCGCTGGTGTAGCCGGGCCAGCGCCTCGTCGGTTGAGAAATCCATCTTAAGGCATCCGTTCGAAGAAGGTCTTGCGTTCCGGGTCAATCAGGAGCTTTTCGCGGTCGGTGACCCCTAGTTGCATCAGCAAAGCAAAGTACTCTGCCGGCGAGGGGCGACTGGCCTTCCAGTCCATCTCCTCGCGGGTCATCGGCATCATGCCGTAGAAGTTGATGACCTTGCCCTCCAGTTCTGCTCGGCAAAACTCCTTCCCAAACATGTCGCCGTGGTCCAGTAGCATGCCCGTGAAGGGGGTGCCAGGGAACTCCTCGGCGGGGTCGCCATTGGGGATGCTGATGCCGGGATAGACCGGGATCTTGTTGTAGATCGGCATGCGGGCCATGGTCTTCAGAAAGCCGAGCGGCCAGAAGAACTCGTCCGTCCGCAGGCCATCGCCCAAATCCCAGGTCTTGGGCAACACCACAAAGAGCTCGGCGAATTGCATCTCGGGATCAATGCGCGGCATGGGCAGGGCACTCATCCCGGTGGTGAAGACCACGGCGCAATCGTGCCCGGGCACGTCGGGGATCATATGGAGGTCAATGTGGAGGGCGTCCGAGACGATCTCGTGGAACACCATGTCCGCCACGGGCCCGACGTGCTTGCCAAAATGGCCTGAGATGGCGTCGATCTCCTCGTTGGAGAGGTAATGGGTGCGGTTCTTGCCCGGAAAAAGTCGCTTGAGAAAACCCATGGCGTGCTAGCCTCGGGCGTAGCATAGCCCAAAAGGGGGAGGGGGAGAGTAGGGCTGCCGGACTAGGATTCGAACCTAGACGTGCGGCACCAAAAACCGCTGTCCTGCCATTAGACGATCCGGCAACTCGGTCTCAAACTATACCCCGCGCACCGCCAGCCCCGAACGGGCTGGGACCCCTTGAACCGATTCCGCCTGCGCCGCCCCTCTTGAGACATGACACTGACGCTTGTTCTCCTCACCCTCGCTCCTCCGCTTACCGAAACCCAAGCCCTCGATCTGGCCCTCCAGGACGAGTACCGGGCCGCGAGCACCTACGAAGCCGTCTTGGACCGCTGGGGCGCCAACACGATGCCCTTCCGCAACATCGTGCGGGCCGAGCATCAGCACGCGCAAATGGTCATCCAGCGCATGGGGCAGGTCGGTCATCAGCCGTCGGTCAACACCTTTGCCCGGCAGGAGAAGGAAGCCACGGCGGATTGGTACCGCCGACTGGAAATGCCCGCCACTCTCAACGAGATGTACAAAGTGGCTTACCAAGCTGAAGTGGACAACATTAAGCTGTACGACGGGTTCTTGACGCAGGGCTACCCCGAAGCCACGAACCGCGTGTTCCGCTCGCTCCGCGATGCTTCGAAGGATCGGCACCTGCCTGCCTTTGCCCGCAAGGCCGGACTGCCGTTGAACCCGGGATTCTAGGCGGCACCGGGCAGCGGGGCTCGCCCATAATGAGGGCAGCATGAATCAAGATCGATTGGCCCGCGTGCAGGCTCGAATGGCGGAAGTGGGGGTGGATGCCGTCGCCCTCACTTCGCCGGTAAAGGTGGACTACCTCACCGGATTTGCGGAGGGCACCTACGAGCGTTTCCTCAGCCTCACCGTGTTCCGGGAGGGTGCCCCGGTCCTGGTCTGCCCGGCGCTGACCGAGAACCAGGCGCGCCGCCACGGCATCGAGGACATCCACCCGTGGCGCGATGGCGAGAATCCGTACGCCATGCTTCACCGCATCCTGGCGCCCCGGCAGGCCCTGCGGGTGGCCGTGGACGACGAGTACTGGGCCAAGCACCTGCTGGCGCTGCAACACGAGTGTCCGGGCTGCCACTTCAGCCTGGCCAGCGACGTGGTGGACTACGTGATGCGCGTGAAGGCCGACGATGAACTGGCCAAGCTCCGCGCCGCCGGGCGAGTGGTGGACGAGGCCTTCGCCGAGTTGCTAACCGTCATCCGTGCCGGGCAAACCGAACTGGAAGTGCAAGCCACCCTGCAAGGCATGGTGGCGGCGCGCGGGGCTCGCCCGACGTTCTGCCAAGTGGCCGCCGGGCCGGCCGGGGCCGAACCCCACCACCAAAACGACGACCGTCCGCTTTCCCGGGGCGACGTGGTGGTCATTGACTTTGGCTGCGAAGTGGAGGGCTACCAAGCCGACATCACCCGTACCATTGGCGTGCAAGAAGTGAGCGACCGCGCCCGCGAGGTCTACGATGTGGTGTATCGCGCCCACATGGCGGGGCGTCACGCCATCCACGCCGGGGTGACGGGCGGACATGTGGATCATGCCACCCGTGAAGTGATTGAAGAGGCCGGATTTGGGGAGTTCTTCAACCATCGCACCGGGCATGGCATCGGTCGCCGGGTGCACGAAGCCCCCGAAATCGGCCCCGGGAGCAAGGATGTATTGATGCCCGGCGATTGCTTCAGCGTGGAGCCGGGGATCTACCTGCCGCTTGAACTCGGCGTACGCATCGAGAACATCGTCACCGCCACCGCCGAGGGCCACGAGTGCCTGAACGCTGAGCCCTCGCCCACACTCATCACTATCGCTTAAGCGAAGCAACCGCCAAAAAGAAAACCCCGCGCCCTTCCTTCAGGAAAGCGCGGGGCCAGGTTAGGATTCTCTTTCGAGTTACTTGGCGGTGCGGCGGCGTCGCATGGCGGCGGCGGCCAGCGCCCCACCCATCACGATCATCGTGGCCGGTTCCGGCACCGGATTTTCCTTTTCGCGGCCGGTGCGGCTCAGGATGA
This sequence comes from Archangium gephyra, assembly GCA_943371495.1. Classification (GTDB taxonomy): domain Bacteria; phylum Armatimonadota; class Fimbriimonadia; order Fimbriimonadales; family Fimbriimonadaceae; genus JAHBTC01. The sequence goes on from CALRVA020000046.1 coordinate 9,589, forward strand.
TGCCACCCGCCAGCGGGATAAGGGAAAGGAATCCGGAACTGCTGGAAGAGCGCACGAGAGCCGGAGCTTCGGGGGCCATCGACATGAATTCCATCGGGGAGGCTTCCGGCACGCCCGGCAGCACCACGTCGGCATCGTTCGTCATGATGATCGTTTCGCCGAGTTCACCGGAGAGCGGTCGCACGACTTCCGTGGGGGTCGGCGCAATGGTGGCCGTGAGCGGGTTGGAGCCGTCATCGGTGCCGCGCACCATCGGATTGGCGCAGCTCACCTTCAGCACGGGGCGGCCCATCGAGTCCACCCACACCAGCGTGCCCTTCTTGTAGAACATCACGCGGGCTCGGATTTCTTCCTGCGGGCTCACGTTGTAAACCAGGTAGACGCCGTCTTGCGGCAGGCGGGCCATTTGCAGGTTGCTGGCCATGGCCAGAACCTCTTGGCGCGTCATGCCAAAGTGCCGCATAAAGCGGTCCATGACTTGTTCGTCCTCGGACAACTGCTTCATCAACGCCGGGTGGCTGTTGGCGGGGCGGTTCAAGAACGAATTCGGTTCGGTGCGAGCCATCGCCGAGCTGGCCAAAGCCAAACCCACAATGCCCACCAGAACGGTCTTGTTCGTCAACGTCATTTTTTAATGATTCTCCTAACCTAAGCGAGGCAAGCCGCAAGACCCGCACACGCTGACATGGCTTATTGTGAACAATATCCGTGCCAGAAACGATGAATTAGGCAAATAACTGGACAAGTTGCCAGCCTCGTTACGTCAGAAGTCCCCAGCAACCTGGTGAATTTGCTTGGCTACTTCCCGTGCCTTTTGCGTTCGTTCAATGGCTTCCAGGGCTTCCCGAGCGGCGGCTTGTTCAGCCTCCTTCTTGGTTCGTCCGGTGCCTTCGCCAATGATTTCATCGTCAAAGAGCACCTGGACAACAAATCTCCGCTCGTGGTGCGCCCCGGATTCTCGCGCCACCCGATAGTTCGGGCTGATGCGCCAGATCGCCTGGGCACTCTCTTGGAGCTTCGACTTGAAGTCGTGGGGGTTCACATCGCCCTGCCCAATTTGAAGAAGGAAACCGTGCAGTTGTTCCAGCACAAACCAACGGGCCTTTTCCATGCCCGATTCAAGATAGACCGCGCCAATGACGGCTTCAAAGATATCGCAGAGCACCGAAGGGCGTTGTCGTCCCCCCGACATCTCCTCTCCCACGCTTAATTCGAGATATTCGTCCAACTTGAGGTTCTTAGCAATCTCGCACAACGTGACCTCTTGCACGGCGCTGCTGCGCGCCTTGCTCATAAAGCCCTGATCCCAATCCGGGTGGTGTTCGTAAAGATATTCCGCCACCACCAGGCTCAAAACTGCATCGCCCAGGTATTCCAGCCGCTCATAACTATCGCCCACGGGGTCCTTGGTGGCGCTGGTGTGGCGCATCGCCAAGCGGAAAAGGTTTTCGTCCTTGAGGGGGATGGGCTTCGGAATCATGTTGCTTATCGCGTGAGGGCCTCACCAATGCGCGCTACGCCCCGTTCAATCTCATCGGGCGAGACGGCGTAGCTCAGGCGGATATGACCCGGCCCGGAGAAAACGGAACCTGGAACGGTAGCCACGCCCGCTTCTTCCAGCAATTTATTGACCAATTGGACGTCGTCGCATGAATCCGTGAGAAAGGCGCTGACATCGGGGAAGACGTAGAAGGCCCCGGCGGGCACATCCACCGAGACGCCCGGGATCTGCTGAAGAGTTTTCACCATCAGGTCGCGGCGTACGCGGAAGGATTCGCGCATGGCGGCGATCTCCTCGGCCGAAGTTTTCAGAGCCTGCAAGGCCCCGTACTGCGCAAACGACGTGGGGTTGCTCGTCACCTGGTCTTGCAGGTTGGAAAGGGCGGTGGCCACCGGCTTGGGGGCGTGGGCGTAGCCTACTCGCCAACCCGTCATGCTGTACGTCTTGCTAAAGCCGCTGATGGTGATGGTCTGCTCGGCAATCTCTTTGCCCAGCGCGGCCATGCTGGTGCGCTCACCATCGTAAATCAGGTGCTCATAGATCTCGTCGCTGATCACCCACAGGCCGTGCCGCAACGCTACCGCCGCAATCTCCTTCATCACTTGGCGCGAATACACGCCGCCGGTGGGGTTGCTGGGCGAGTTGACAATGATCGCGCGGGTGCGGTCGGTGATGGCAGCCTTCAGGTCGTCAATAGATGGCGCAAAGCCGTTGGCGGCCGAAGTCGCCACCTCCACCACCGTGCCCCCGGCCAGGTGCACTTGGTCGCGGTACGTCATCCAATACGGCGCGAAGAGGATGACCTCATCGCCCGGATTGATGAGAACCTGTAGGGTTTGGTAGACCGACTGCTTGGCCCCGCAGGAGACGATGACCTCACTGGGGTCGGCGGCAATGCCATTGAAGCTGCGCAGGTGCTCAGCAATGGCGGCGCGGAGTTCAGGGATGCCCGCGCTGGCCGTGTACTTCGTGTGCCCTTGGCGGATGGCGGCGATGGCAGCTTCGCAAATCGGATCCGGCGTGTTGAAGTCCGGTTCACCCACGCTGAGGGTGATGACATCGATCCCGGAGGCTTTCATGGCCTTGGCGCGCGCGGAAATCGAGAGGGTCGGAGAGGGACCCAAACATTCGGTGCGGAGAGCCAGGGCACGAGTCGGCACGAATCCAATTGTACCGGTATCCTGCTCACGTGAACCCCCGTCCGGCACGGTTGAGCCCTTGGGCCGGACTCGTCCTTTTCACCCTCCTGGCCATGGGCTTGCATCTGGCCTGGGGCGGGTCGCTGGCGATGACTTCGTCCGAGTTTTTCGCCGCTCTCCAGCGGGGTCCGAATGGCATCGGCGACGACACCATCGCCACGGTGCTATGGCAAATCCGTATGCCCCGGGGGCTGGCGGGCCTGCTGGTGGGCATGGCGCTCGGGGCGGCGGGCGCGGCCCTTCAGGTCACCTTGCGTAACCCCCTGGCCGAGCCCTGTGTGCTGGGCGTCAGCGGGGGCGCGGCGGCGGCGGGCACCCTCGGCATCCTCCTCGGTTGGTCGGGTCTCGTTCTCATGGGCATGGCCACGGCGGGCGGCGTGGGGGCGCTGGTGCTGGCCCTGCTGCTGGTGGGACGGCGGGCGGCGGGCCGCACCGAGCGACTATTGGTAGCCGGGGTGGTGATTGGGGCGCTTCTCAGTGCGTTGACCACGCTGAACTTGAGCCTGGCCGGGCAGGACGCCGGGCGAATCCTCATGTGGCTCCTGGGCAGCCTCGCCAACATCGAATGGTCGAGGGTGGGGGTGCTGGCCGTGATCTCTCTCGGGTGCCTGGTCGGGCTCCTGGCCCTGGGGCGACCGATGGATGTGATGGCCCTGGGCGATGATGTGGCCCTCACCACGGGGTTGGCGGCCGGGCGCTATCGCCAGGTTGTGCTGTTGCTGGCGGCCCTGGCCACGGCGGCGGCGGTGGGCACGGCTGGCATTATCGGCTTCCTCGGCTTAGTTGGGCCGCACTTGGCGGCGCTCACTTTGGGCGGGCGGGCACGCACGCGCATCCTGGGCGGCGCTCTTTATGGAGGCGCGTTGCTGGTTTTGGCTGATTTGCTGGCGCAACGCATTCGCCCCGGATTAGAAGTCCCGGTCGGCATCGTCACCGCCCTGCTCGGCGCTCCCGCCTTGCTGTGGGTGATGCGCCGCGCGCAAACCTGAGCCTTAAGCGAAGATCGTCTTGAGGTTCGGCGAAACGGTGTAGCTCGCGGCCGTTTTACTGCGCACTTCTTCTTCCGTCACGCCCTCGGCGAGTTCGATCAGCGTTAGCCCCTGGCCCCGCGCCACATCAAACACCGCAAGGTCCGTGATGATCAGATCTACGCAGGCTTGGCCGGTCAGTGGCAGGTCGCACTTGGGCAGAATCTTGCTTTCGCCGGCCTTGTTGGTGTGCTCCATCACCACCACCACGCGCGGTACGCCCGCCACCAGGTCCATGGCGCCGCCCATGCCTTTCACCATCTTGCCGGGGATCATCCAGTTCGCCAGGTCGCCCTTTTCGCTCACTTCCATCGCGCCCAGGATGCTGAGCTGAATGTGGCCGCCGCGAATCATCGCAAAACTCTCCGCGCTCGAGAAGTAAGCCGTGCCCGGAATCTCGGTGATGGTCTGCTTGCCCGCGTTGATCAGGTCGGGGTCTTCCTCACCTTCAAACGGGAACGGCCCCATGCCCAGCATCCCGTTCTCGCTCTGCAGCACCACTTCCACCCCTTCTGGGATGAAGTTGGCCACCAGGGTCGGGATTCCGATTCCCAGGTTCACGTAGTATCCGTCGCGGAGTTCTTGGGCCGCACGCTTGGCCAGTTCGTCGCGGGTGAGGGGCATGGCGAAAACTTACCCCAGTTGTGCGTAGGAACCTATGTGACTCTTCTTCCCTTTGTCGCTGCCTTCGCCATGGTGCCCCCGACTGAAACTCCGCTGACCTACAAAGACGCCGACGGCACCGAGTGCAAGGGCATTTTTGTGCGCCCCGCCACCCGCAATATCGTGCCCGTGATGATCATCGTCCACGACTGGAACGGTCCGGACGACTACGAACTGACCCGCGCCCGCATGGTGGCCGAGCAGTGGGGCATGGGGGCCTTGGTGGCCGATATCTACGGCGGCGCGCGACCGACGACCCCCGCCGAAAACGGGGCCGAAGCCCGCAAGTATTACAGCGATAACGCTTTGTTCCGTAGGCGCCTGCAGGCCGCCGTGGACGCCGTGCAGGCCCGGGGCGATGTGGACGCCAATAGCATCGGCGCGATGGGCTACTGCTTCGGTGGCACGGCCGTGCTGGAGATGGCCCGCATGGGCGCGGACGTGAAGGCCGTAGTCTCGTTCCACGGCGGGCTGAGTGCAACGAACCCCGCCGCGGGCTCGATTGGTACCAAGATCATGCTGCACCACGCGGCCGACGACCCGGCGGTGCCGAAGGATCAACTGGTGGGATTCCTCGCCGAGATGACGGCGGCCAAAGCCGACTACCGCATGGTGATTTACAACTTGGCCGTCCACCCGTTCACGGTGATCGGCGGCCCCAGCTACAATGAGCAGGCGGACAAGCGAAGTTGGGAAACCACCACCGCATTCTTGAAAGAAGTGGGGCTGGCGCGCTAATCGCGCTGGCGGTTCTGGGTTCGGGGTGCCGCGCCGTGGCCCCCGAGCCCGGACCTCTCGTGACTGACCCTTCGCCCGAGCCTGTGATGTCCGAAGCGCAATCGCCCCCGCCCGTTGAGTACCACGAATCCGGGGACCGCGTGGCCCGGGCGCGAGAGCGCGTGGGGGACGATGTCCGTGCAGCCTTGGCCGCGAAGGGGGTGTCTTCCCCGGCGGCGTTTGTGTTTTTCCGGGCGTTCAAGGCGGAGCGGGAGCTCGAACTCTGGGCGGGAGATAGCCCGGGCGGGCTGGCTCTGATCAAGACTTACCCGGTGGCGGCGGCCAGTGGCGGCCCAGGGCCGAAGCGCCGCGAGGGTGACCGGCAGGTGCCCGAAGGGATTTATCACATCGACCGATTCAATCCGCAGTCGAGTTTTCATCTCTCTTTGGGGCTGAACTATCCGAATGAGAGCGACCGGGTGCGGAGCGACCGGGACCGACCGGGCAGTGACATCTTTATCCACGGGCGGGCGGTGAGCATTGGCTGCCTGGCCATGACGGACCCCGTGATTGAGTTCATTTATGTGCTGGCGGATGGGGCGCGGACGGCGGGGCAGCGGCAGATTCCGGTGCATATCTTCCCGGCCCGACCGGGGACGGCCGCGTGGGATGACCTTATGGAACGCCACCCCGAGCACCGCGCATTCTGGCGGGAGATTGAACCTGCTTATGAGCTCTTTGAGACGACTCGGACCCTGCCGGTTGTGGCGGTGGGGCCGGATGGGCGCTACATCATCGGCTCGCGCCGCTGAGGGTTGTTGGGGCAGGCTCAGCCGTTGCGGGCCGTGACCGTGCGGCGTTCGATCCGCTTTTCATACGCCGTGCCGCGCAGAATCCGGTCCACAAACACCCCGGGCGTGTGAATCTGATCCGCATCCAGCTGACCAATCTCCACCAGCTCTTCCACCTCGGCGATGCAGACTTTGCCCGCCGTCGCCATCATCGGGTTGAAGTTGCGCGCCGTGCGCCGGAACTGCAGGTTCCCCCAGCGGTCGCCGCGCTGCGCCTTCACAATCGAAAGGTCCGCGCGCAGGGCCGTTTCCATCACATAGGTTTCGCCGTTGAACTCGCGCGTCTCCTTGCCCTCGGCCACCAGCGTGCCCACGCCGGTCTTCACGTAGAACGCGGGAATGCCGGCGCCCCCGGCGCGGATGCGCTCGGCCAGCGTGCCCTGCGGGTTGAACTCAAGCTCCAGTTCGCCGCTCAAAAACTGCCGCTCAAACTCCGCGTTTTCGCCCACGTAGGAGCTGATCATCTTCTTGATCTGGCGAGTTTGCAGCAGCAGGCCCATGCCAAAGTCGTCCACCCCGCAGTTGTTGCTCACCACGGTGATGTCCTTTACGCCGGAATCGCGCAGCGCAAGAATCAGGTGCTCGGGAATGCCGCAGAGACCGAAGCCCCCGGCCATGATGGTCATGCCGTCAAAAAGGTAGCCCTGCAGGGCCTCGGCGGCGCTCGCAACGACCTTGTCCATGCTCTGATCTTACTCCGTCGCCGCGGGCAGGGAAGTTGCCAGCGCGGGGACTTGGGCCAGCAACTTCGGCAGCTTGTTGGCAATCTCGCTGTTGGTGGCCACGTAGTGGCAGCCCCACTCGTTGCCGAGCTTGTGCAAGGGCTTCTCCTTGTGCCCGGCGTGGCCCAGCACGTAGGTGCCTTGCGCCTTCAACGCTTCGATGAGCGGTGCCAGGGCCTCGGGGGCATCGCCCAGGTTGACGATGGCCACCACGGCGGGTTCGGGCTGGTGGTGGTCGCGCACGGACACGGGCACCCCCAGGGTCGCCACCGCATTGCGCAGGCGCACGCCCCACATCAAGTTCCGCTCGTAAATCACCACGCTCATGGGTTCTCTATTCTACGTCCCGCACCCGGGGAGGTCCCGCGCGGTATCCCAGAGGACATGTTGCGGCCCTTTGAGTGGAAATCGGATCATTTGCTTCTGCTGGACCAAAGGCATTTGCCCGGCCAGGAGGTGTGGCTGCAATTGGAAACCGTGGAGCAGGTCGCCGAGGCGATTGTGGATATGGCCGTTCGGGGGGCCCCCGCCATCGGCATCTCGGCCGCCTACGGCTTGGTGCTGGCCGCCCAGCGCGGCCACGACCGGGCCGCCGCTGACGCGCTCCTCCGCGCGAGCCGCCCCACGGCGGTGAACCTGTTTTGGGCGCTGGACCGCATGGCCCGGGTGGTTTGGGATGCCCCCGCGCTCTTGCAAGAGGCCATCGCCATCGAGGAAGAAGACCGCGCCATGAACCAGGCCATGGGCCGCTGGGGAATGGATTGCCTCCCCGAGGTGGCCAACGTGATGACCATCTGCAACACCGGCGCGATTGCCACCAGCGGGTGGGGCACGGCCCTGGGCGTGATCCGCTCGGCTTACGAAAACGGGCGCATCC
>CALRVA020000047.1:0-17109 GCA_943371495.1 Archangium gephyra
GCCGAGGGGCTGGGCAAGGAGCTGGGGGGGCGGTGGCTCTTCCGGGGCGTGACATTTGAACTCGGTGCGGGCGAAGTCCTGCTGCTCATTGGCCCCAACGGGAGCGGCAAATCTACGCTGCTGAAGGTGGTGAGCGGCCTGGTGGCCCCTACGCTCGGGAGCGTGACCCGCCCCGACCTCAATCGGGTGGGATTCACCGCGCTCGATCAGTCCCTTTACAGTGCCCTCACACCCACTGAGCACCTGGAGCTGGCCGCCCAGCTTCGAGGCGTTGAGCCCGAAGCCGAAGCGTGGCTGAGGCGGATGCAACTGCACCCCCAAGCCCAGCAAGCCACCGGCACCCTCAGCACCGGCCAGCGAGCCCGCCTGAAGCTGGCCCTGGCCCTGCAGGCCCGCCCCGACCTGCTGCTGATGGACGAGCCCAGCGCCGCCCTGGACGATGCCGGCCGCGCCCTGTGGCAAGAAGCCCTGCAAGAACACCGCCGGGCTGGGGCCACCATCATCGCGACCAACGACAAGGAGGACCACCGTTTTGGCACCTGCGCCATCACGCTCGGCGAGCCGAAGTGAGCTCCGCGCCCTGTGGCGCAAGGAGTGGCAAAGCGAGTTGCGTTCGCGCCACGGCCTGTTGGCGGCCACACTGTTTGGCTTCTTGGCGGTGGTGGCCCTCACCATGCCCGCCTCCACCGAGCGGCTCACGCCGGCGGTGGCGAGCGCGCAACTCGCCGTGGTGGTGCTGTTCTCGGTGATGATTGCGGTGCCGCGCCTATTCCTGACCGAAGACGAACAAGGCACGCTGGACACCCTACGCCTGTGGGCCGACCCCGGGGCGATCTTCTTGGCTAAGGCCCTGATGGGCATGGTGCTGTGCATTGGCCAGGCCCTGCTGATGGGCGGGGCGTTCTTTATCCTGACCAACGCCACCGTCACCCAGCCTTTGATTGCCTTGGCGGGCTTAGTGGCCTACGGAGCGGCCCTGGCCGCGACGGTGGGGATGGCCTCCGCATTGGTGCCGGGGGCGCAGAACCGCTGGCTCATCGCCCTGGTGATCTCCTTGCCGTTGTGCTTGCCGGTGGTGGTCTTTGGCACCGGCGTGATGGCGGCGGCGCTAGGCTCGCAGAAGGAGACTTCCGGCTGGCTGACGGTAGGCGTGTTGTTGGTCACGGCGGTCGCCACCCTGGTGCTGGGCACGTTCTCCACCCGCGCGATCTGGCGTCTACGTTAGCTCTTTATGCCAAGTGGACGGCGGGGTGAACCTCGTTGGCGGGGTCCCAATGGCCGTTGGCCAGGCCATCCAGGTTAAGGATAGTGGTCTCGGCGATTTTGGTGACGGCCTGCTGCGTAAAGAAGCCCTGGTGCCCCGTGACGAGCACCTGGGGAAAAGACAATAGCCGCACCAGTTGGTCGTCGCTGAGGACTTTGTCGCTGAGGTCGCGGAAGAACACACCCTCCTCCTCTTCGTAAACGTCCAGCCCCACGCCACCGAGGTGCCCCGTTTTGAGGCATTTGATGAGGGCGCGATGGTCAATCACGGCGCCACGACTCGTGTTGATGAGGAAGCTCCCGGCGGGCATCAGGTCCAGCTCGGCCTGGCCCACAAAGTGGTGGGTGCTGGGCATGAGCGGGCAGTGCAAGCTGACCACAAAGCTCTCGCGGAACAGCGTTTCCTTATCCACAAAGGTGATGGGGAGAGCGCGGGCTTCTTCGGAAGGCGCCGGGTCGTACCCCAGCACCCGGCAGCCGAACCCCAGCATGATGCGAGCGAAGGCGAGGCCGATGTGGCCAAGCCCAACGACGCCCACCGTTTGACCATGCAGGTCTTGCCCCATCAGGCCCTCGATGGCGAAGTTGAACTCGCGCACGCGATTGTAGGCACGGTGCACGCGGCGGTTGAGGGTGAGGAGAAGCGCGACCGCGTGCTCGGCCACGCTGTATGGGGAATAGGCGGGCACCCGCAACACCGGCAACCCCAGGCGAGCCGCCGCTTCCAGGTCGACGTGGTTGAACCCCGCGCTGCGCAACACCAAGCCCCGGATGCCCTGCGCCTTGAGCGCCTCGAGGACCGGAGCGCTCGCATGGTCTCCGACCACCAGGCAGGCGACATCGTGCCCGGCGGAAAGGCCCACGGTCCGCTCATTTAAGTTCTCTTGGATGAAAGTAAGTTCGTGGCGTGCGCTTGTATTGGCCTCGCGCAGGGAGGACTCATCGAAGGATCGCGTCCCGAAGACTACACACCGCATAAAAATAGTATCTCACGAATTTCGCGTCGTGTGGAACATCTACATCAGTAAAGGGGGGGATGGAGATGAGGGAGGATGTTATCGAATGAGATCGAGTGGGATTCACCCACATGGAAGAGGCTCGTGGCCGAAGCGAAGCGAAGTCACGAAACGGTAGAGGAAACCATCCGGCGGGTGGTGAGTGCGCACTTTGCGCACCGCTATGTGGCCACGCTGGTGGAGTTTCCGGGACTCGGCGAAAGGTTAGGGGTGGCGAAGGCTACCGGAACCAAGCCCGAGGCCAAACCCGGAGACTAAACGAACCGCGCCCCGGTGCAGTGAAAACTGCCCGGGGCGCTTGAACAAGACGAGAAGGTTGCGCTTAGCGCTTAACGAACTGGAAGCCGCGGCGAGCTTTCTTGCGGCCGTACTTCTTGCGTTCCTTGATGCGGGCATCTCGGGTGAGATAGCCTTCGGCCTTCAGCGGCGGGCGGAGTTCCGTATCGTAATCGATGAGCGCGCGCGCCACACCGAGCTTGACGGCACCGGCTTGACCACTGAGACCGCCACCCTTGACCTTGGCGACCACGTTGAAGCGGCCTTCCATGTCCAGAGCGGTCAGCGGGCTGCGAGCCAGGATTTCGAGCACCGGACGACCGAAGTACTCCTTGTAGTCGCGGCCGTTGACCGTAATCAGGCCTTCACCCGGCGTGATCCACACGCGGGCGATGGCGCACTTGCGTCGGCCCGTGCCGTAGTTGCGATCGTTAGATTTGGTAGCCATGTCTTACTTCGTCACCTTCAGCGGGGTCGGATTTTGGGCTTCGTGCGGGTGCTCGGAGCCAGCGTAAACTTTGAGCTTCTTGATGGTGGCGCGGCCCAGGCGGTGCTTAGGCAGCATGCCCCAGACGACCTTTTCGATCATGCGGGTGGGGGTGCGTTCCATCATGTCGCCACGGCTGATGTTGCGGATCCCGCCGGGATACATCGTGTGCCAGTAGATCAGTTCTTCTTCCTTGCGACCGGTCCACACCGCCTTATCGGCGTTGATCACGATCACGAAGTCACCACAGTCCATGTGGTAGGTAAAGGTGGGTTTGTGCTTCCCGCGGATCACCTGGGCGACCTGCGCGGCAAGACGCCCGACCGGAACGCCCGTAGCATCCACAATGTGCCACTTGCGCTCGATCGTGCTGGGCTTGGCCACATACGTTCGATTCATTCGTCTTGTCCTTGTTCTTTTTGTCGGTGGGCTTCACTTCCTGGCCCCACTTGGGGTCGGGGGTGTCGTCCGTATTCAACTCGTATTAGTGTGAGGCCCGCCGCCGGGAGGACGGTCGGCCACACAATTCTTTCTTTCCGCTTCGTTTGCAAGAGTTCGGGGATGGACTCGGGGGTCCGGGCTCCGCGCCCGACTTCCCAGAGCGCGCCGGCGATGCGTCGCATCATTCCTCTCACAAAGGCCGTGCCAACCACGTCCAGCCTGATTTCATCCCGGACTTGCGTCATCTCTACGGAGTAGAGCGTGCGCACCCGGTTGGTTTGGCGGGGGACCGATTGGCTACTAAAAGCGAGGAAATCGTGGGTGCCGACAAAATGAGCGGCGGCGGCTTGCATCCGGCCGAAGTCCAGAGCCCCGGGGCTCCAGTAGGCGTATCGCGCGCGGTGCGGATCGCGGACTCCGGTCATGATCCGGTATTGATAGTGCCGATGCTTCGCCCAGAAGCGGCTATGAAAGTCATCGGCCACCTGGGTCGCCTTCAGTACCACCACGTCGCTGGGCAGCGCTTTCGTCATCACTCGCGGCCATTTTTCAATGGGCATCGTGGTGGCGGTGTCAAAGTGGCAAACCTGCCCCTTGGCGTGCGCGCCGGCGTCCGTGCGGCTGGCGCCCCACAGTTGGTTTTCCTCGCCAGTGACCTGGCGTACAGCGGATGTCAATATGCCGTGGACGGTGCGTTCTCCGTCCTGTGAGGCCCATCCTCGAAAGTCTGAGCCATCGTACGCAACGACGAATTTGATGCGGTGAACTTTAGTCGACAAGCTCGACGACGGCGGTTTCCGCCGCATCACCACGTCGCACCCCGGTTCGCACCACTCGGGTGTAGCCACCCTTGCGGTCGCGGAAACGCGGCGCCACGTTGTCAAAGAGGTGCTGCACCAGGTCTTCACCGTTGATGAGGCTGCGTTCCTTCAGGATCGTCATCTTCTCGGTGTCGGTCTTCCCGGCCAGGATGTTCTTGTTGTAGTTGGTGCTGCCACAGTGGCCCACCAGCACTCGTCGGGCCATGCGGCGCGACGCGAGGGTATCGGCCTTGCCCAGCGTGATCATGCGATCCGCCAGACGGCGCAGTTCCTTGGCGCGGCCCAGAGTGGTGTGCACATATCCGTGGCGGATGAGCTGGCGCACCAGGTTATTGAGAAGGGCTCGGCGCTGGTCGCTGGGTAACCCAAGCTTTCGTCGGTCAACTTTATGTCGCATGTTCGTTCCTTACAGATCGTCGTCGTCGTCCAACAGGTCAATGGAGGCAAAGGAGCCGCGTGCCGGCTTCAAATCCACTCCGTGCTGACTGAGGCGCTCTCGCACTTCATTCAGCGACTTCTTGCCGAAGCCGCGAATGCTGGTGAGTTCGCCTTCATTGCTGATCGCGAGTTGCCGCAGAGTCATGATGCCTGCGCGGCGGAGACAGTTAAAAGTGCGTTGGCTGAAGTCCAGATCATCGATGCTCATATCGGGCACGTTGATCAGTTCATCTTCTTGTTCGTCGTTGCCGACTTCCGGTCGGCCCAGGCCGACGCGGCCCAGTTCGAAGAACATGCGGAAGTACTTATCCAGGATGTGGGCGGCCTGCGTAAGCGCGTCGTTCGGCGCCACGCTGCCATTGGTCCAGACTTCCAGCACCAGGCGTTCGTAGTCTGTACGGTTGCCCACGCGGGTCGATTCCACGATGTAGTTCGACTTCGTCACCGGCGTGTACTGGCTGCCCATGGGGATCAGGCCAATGACGCCGCGGTACTTCTCTTGGGCGGTCGGGAGCACGTAGCCCACGCCCGTCTCGACGAAGAACTCGGCGGTGAAGCGCTCGTTCTCATCGCTGAGGGTGAGGAGGCAGTACTCCGGATTGCGGATTTCGACGCCTTCGGGGCAGACCAGGTCGGCACCCGTCACGCGGCCCGGACCCTGCACGTCCACCTTCAGCACGAGCTCATCGTCTTCGTGGTCGGGGTCAACGGCAATGGCCAGTTCGCGCAAGTTCAGGATCAGTTCGGTAACGTCTTCCCTCGCTCCGGGGATCGTCCCAAACTCGTGGAAAACCCGATCAATCTTGATGGCAGCAACCGCAGCCCCCGGGATGGAGCTAAGCAGCACCCGGCGCAGTGCGTTGCCGATCGTTTGGCCGTAACCGCGTTCCAGCGGCTCCAGCACAAAGCGAGCGTAGTTTTCGGTGGTATCGAGAACTTGAATGTGAGGCATGAGATTCGATGAGAGGTGAGGGGCTTAGACGCGGCGCTTCTTGGGCGGGCGGCATCCGTTGTGCGGCAACGGCGTGATGTCGCGGATCGTCTTGACTTCCAAGCCGTTCGCGTTCAGGCTGCGGATGGCCGTTTCGCGGCCGCTACCGGGTCCGGAGATGTAGACATCCACCGAAGCCATGCCGTGCTCCTTCGCCTTCTTGCAGCAGCTTTCGGCGCTGAGCTGAGCGGCGAACGGGGTGCCCTTGCGGCTGCCCTTGAAGCCCACGTGGCCGGCACTGGCCCAGCAGAGTACGTTGCCCTGCGGGTCGGTGATGGACACGATCGTGTTGTTGAAAGTGGCGTGAACGTAGGCTCGGCCATGGGCGACCTGACGTCGCTCCTTCTGCTTGCCTCGGGTTGTGGTCTTGCGTGCCATGGTTCGTCCTTACTTCTTGGCCTTCTTCTTGCCGGCAACGGTCTTGGCCTTCCCCTTGCGGGTGCGGGCGTTGCGGCGAGTGTTTTGGCCGCGAGTCGGCAAGCCGCGGCGATGGCGCAGGCCACGGTAGCTACCGATTTCGATCAGCCGACGAATGTTCGAGAAGATTTCTCGGCGCAGGTCCCCTTCCACCTGGTAGTTCTCGTCCAGGGTCTGGCGGATGGAACCAATCTGGTCATCCGTCAAGTCGCGAACTTTGGTCCGAGGATCGATACCGGTCTTTTCCAAGATCTCGGTCGCCACCTTCGGGCCAACGCCAAAAATGCTCTGAATGCTGTAATAAACAGCCTTGTCTCGCGGGAGGTCAACACCAGCAATACGCGCCATCTTTCTTTAATTCCTTGGTTTCTTCCTTAGCCTTGTCGTTGCTTGTGCTTGGGGTTTTCACAGATCACGCGGACGACTCCCGACCGCTTAATCACCTTGCACTTATCGCAAATTTTCTTTACACTTGCTCGAACTTTCATCGCGCTCACCTTGACCTGTTTTGCTAGGCCGGGCGACTTTTTGATAGCGTCTCACGTCCTGAAAGGCGCGCGAGGCTCTATCACGTTCGCATTTGCCTCACTGGGAAGCTAACGCGAACGCAAACTATACCGGTCGTCGGGCCTCTATCTCTAGGGCTTCGGCGACAAAGCGGGGCCATCGGCCCGGTCAAGTCCGCACATTCTTTGCCGCAACGTCCCACCGGCGGCGGGACCTTACGTCAGTCGTTGTAGCGGAAAACGATCCGACCCCGTTCCGGGTCGTAAGGCGTGATTTCAACTTTCACACGGTCGCCTTCCATCAATCGGATCCAGTGGCGGCGCATCTTCCCGCTGATCGTGCACAGAATCTCGTTCTCCGTCTCCAGCAGCATCACTTTGAACTGGGTATTCGGGAGATTCTCAACGATCTTGGCGTCAAGGGTAATGACGGACTCCTTGTTGGGGTCCGTTTTCTCCTTGTAGGTAAAGGGGCGACGTCGTCGGGCCATAACTTATAGAGGGTTGGCTTCGTCTGCCGTCAACAGCACCGGACCGTCCGGCGTGATGGCAACAGTGTGCTCGAAGTGTGCGGAGAGTGTACCGTCCTTCGTCACCAGCGTCCAGTCATCCGGCAAGGTCACGACTTCGGGGCGGCCCGCATTCACCATCGGCTCAATGCAGATCGTCATGCCGTTGCGCAGGCGTTCTCCGCGCCCGGCCCGGCCGAAATTGGGCACGCTGGGCTCTTCGTGCAGCTTCTTGCCGATGCCGTGGCCGACCAAGTCGGTCACGATGCTGTAGCCCGCGCCTTCGACGTACTTTTGAATCTTCTGGCTGATGTCGCCGACCCGGTTGCCCTCGCGCGCCTGGGCGATGCCCTGGAACAGCGACTCCCGCGTGATGTTGAGCAAGCGCTGCGCCTCGCGGCTGATTTCACCCACTGGGAAGGTCCACGCACTGTCAGTGTGGAACCCCTTGTAGAACACGCCAAAGTCCAGGCCAATGATGTCGCCTTCTTGCAAGGTGCGGTCGTCGGGGATGCCGTGCACCACCACTTCATTCACGCTGATACAGGCGGCGGCGGGGAAGCCCCGGTATCCCAAGAAGCTGGGCTCCGCACCGTGGGCGCGGATGGTCTTGAGAGCAAGATCGTCGAGCTCACGCGGGGTGGTGTGGCCCGGGCGGATCGCCTGGCTGACCTCGCGCATGGTGGTGGCCAGTATTCGGCCCCCTTCGCGCATGATGTCAAGTTCGCTCTTGGTTTTGATCGTAATCACGAGAGCCCCTCCACGATTTCCCGGTAGACCTCTTCCGCTTCGTGGGTGGCATCCACATGCCGCAGCGTGCCGCGCTCTTCGTAAAACTGCACAAGGGGTGAGGTTTGCTCGTTGAACACCACGAGGCGCTGCCGGATGGTGTCCGGCTGGTCGTCGGCGCGCACAAAGAGCGGGCTATTGCACACGTCGCACAGGCCATCCCGCTTGGGCGGCTTATTGATGCGATGATAGAGGGCGCCGCACTTGGTGCAGCCCATGCGGCCGCTGAGACGCCGAATGAGGACGTCTTCGGAGACCTCGAGCGAGATCACGCGTTGGATCGGCATCTCCGCCTGGGCGAGTTCCAGCTCCAGCGCTTCGGCTTGCCGGATGGTGCGGGGGAATCCGTCCAGCACAAAACCCTTCTTGCGGGCTTCGTCGGACCGGATCCGCTTCAGCATCATCTGGATGGTGACGCCATTGGGCACTAGCTCGCCGCGATCAATGTAGCTCTTGGCCAGCTGACCGAGGTCGGTTTCGGCCTCGATTTCCGCCCGGAAAATGACCCCACTGCTTAAAGTGCGGACACCCAAGCGCTCTTCGATGAGAGCGGCTTGGGTGCCTTTGCCAACGCCCGGGGGGCCGATCAAAATTAATCGGATCGGCAATCCAGATCAGCCTCCGCCGTATTGCTTGGTAATGAGGTTCGCTTCGATTTGGCGCATGGTTTCCAGCGCCACGCTCACCATGATGAGGAGCGAGGTGCCCCCAATCATGCCAATGCTCGGGATGGCCACGAACAACGGGAAGACGTACTGACTGAGGGCGGCAATGGAGAGGAACAGAGCCCCCACAAAGGTCACCCGCGTAATCACGCCGTTCAGGAAGTCCTTGGTCTGCTTGCCCGGACGAATGCCCGGTACGTACGATCCCGCCCGCTTGAGATTGTTGGCGATGTCCTCGACGTTGTAGACCATGGCGTTCCACACAAAGGTGAAGCCAAAGATCAACAGCATGTAGAACAGCGCACCGACGTAACCCTGCCAGCGGCTAAAGTCCGGCGCCATGAAGGCCCCGATGTTGCCGAGGGCATCGTGCATGGTGGAACCAGCCGGGAACATCTGCTGGAACTGATACGGCATGTAGATCAGGGCCACCGCAAAGATGACCGGGATCACACCCGCCATGTTCACCGAGATCGGGAGATAGCTCGTGCCGCCACCCTTGGCTTGCGTGCCAAAGTTTCGCCGCATGTGCTGCACCGGGATGCGCCGCTGCGCCGTGGTGAAGAGCACCACGAAGTACGTGACCGCCAGGAACAGGGCCGCCACGATGACCAGCTGCCACCACTGCACCAAGACGCCGTAGTTCCGCTGGATTTGCTCCACCAGGCTGGGCATCGAGATGATGATCCCCGCGAAGATGAGCAGCGAAACCCCGTTGCCAATGCCTTTCTCGCTGGCTTGTTCACCCAGCCACAGCAACAGGAACGAACCGGCGGTCCAGAAAACGGCCACCGTCACGTATTGCTGAATGGAAGGCGTGATGGCCAGGGGCCGCGCGATGAGCTGGAAGATCCCCACGGATTGGAACACGCCCAGAATCAAAGCGAGCGCGCGCGTGCGGCGGTTTTGCTGCTTGCGGGCGTATTCGCCGCCTTCTTGAAGTTCCATCTTCCACGCCGGGTTGGCGTAGGTCAGGATCTGCAGGATGATGCTGGCCGAAATGTAGGGGCCAAGGCCCAGGGCCAGGATGGACAGTCGCTTGAAAGCACCGCCCCCGATCTGGTTCATCAGACCGAGGAACGAGTTATCATTGACCAGCTTTTCCAGCATGGCCGGCTGCACGCCCGGGATGGGGACCACCACGTGGATGCACAGCGCATAGACCGCAAAAACGATGAGAACGAAGGTAATTCGTCCTCTCAGATCCTCATCGGCCCAAGCGAGCCGAAGAGTCTCCGTGAGTGAACGTTGCGGGGCGCCGGGCGCGCCCATTGGCCCCCCAACCGCGCCCCCCAAGCTCACAGAGTGACCGCCTCGCCGCCCGCGGCTTCAATCGCGGCCTTGGCCGTGGCGCTGAACTTGTGCGCATTGACCTTGAGCTTCTTGCTCAACGTGCCAAAGCCCAGGATCTTGACGCCATCCTTCATGCCGCCAATCACGCCGGCGGCCATCAAGGCCTCGGCCGTGACTTCGCCACCCTTGTCGAAGTGCTTTTCCAGATCGTCCAGGTTGACGACGGCGTACTCCTTGTGGTTGACGTTGCGGAAGCCCTTCTTTACCGGAAGTCGGCGGTGGATCGGAGTCTGACCACCTTCAAACCAGGGACTGATTTGTCGGCGCGCCTTTTGACCCTTGGTGCCACGCGTACAGGTCTTGCCCATGCCGCTGCCAATGCCACGTCCAACGCGGCGTCGGCGCTTGGTGCTACCCGGATTCGGGCTCATTTCATGCAACATTTACTTTGCTTCCTCCTCGGATTTCTTGGCGCGAGTGCGCTTCGGCTTGGCTTCCGCCTCGGCTTCGGCCGGAGCCGCTTCCTTCTTGGCAGGAGCCTTTTTGGCCGTTTCCTTCTTGGCGGCCGGCTTGGCTTCCGCCGCCGGGGCGGCGCCTTCCAGCTTGCCGAAGCGTCGGCGTCGGCGAACCTTGGTCACGCCTTCGACTTCTTCGACTTCCAGCAGGTGCTTGACCTGGTGGATCATGCCGCGAATCACCGGCGTGTCTTCTTGGTACACGAAGCGACCCGTCTTGTTCAGGCCCAGGGCCTTCACGGTGCGCAGGTTCTTCGGAACGGCACCGATGGTGCTCTTCTTCAGGGTGATCTTAAGCATGGTCCGCTTCCTCCTTACGGGCGCGCTCTAGCCAGGGCACCAATTCCTTGGAGTCCTTGCCTCGGCGTTGGGCGGCGGCTTCCGGCTTGGCCAGCTCCTTGAACGCCTTGACCGTGGCGTAGGCCACGTTCACGTTGTTCCGGCTGCCCAGACACTTCGCCAGCACGTCGTGCACACCCGCCGCTTCCAGACACTGACGCACGGCAGAACCGGCCTTAACCCCGGTCCCCGGCGCGGCCGGTCGCAGAACGACCGTCGAGCTGGAATAGTGAGCCTTGACTTCGTGCGGAATGGTCATGCCGATCATTTCGATCTTGAACATGTCCTTGCGCGCGGCGTCTTCGGCCTTGCGGATGGCATCGGGGATGCTGCGGGCCTTTCCAAGCCCGAGCCCAATGCTGCCCTTGTTGTCGCCCACGACCACGAGGATCGACCAAGACATCGTCTTGCCGCCCTTGTTGGTCTTGGACACCTTGTTGGACCGAACGACGCGAACGTCGAGTTGCGGCCCTTCGGCATTACGATTACTGGGGGCTCGACGCCCAACCAAACGAGGTCCACGTGCCATGGTTTAGAACTCCAAACCCGCGGCGCGGGCTCCTTCGGCAACCTTCGCAATGCGACCTTGATAGCGGAAGCCGCCACGGTCGAAAACGACCGCCTTGATTCCCGCCGCCTTGGCGCGCTCGGCAACCTTCTTGCCAACCGCCAGGGCGCCGTCTTGCGTGGTGCCTTTGTCACTGCCCGTTTCCACACTGCCCGCGGCTGCGAGCGTGTTCCCGGTCGTATCGTCAATGATTTGCGCGTAGATGTGCTTGCTGCTGCGGAAGACGCAGAGGCGCGGCCGTTCGGCGGTGCCCGTTACCTTCTTCCGCACGCGGCCATGCCGTGCAACGCGCGAGTCGGATCTTGTGGTCTTCGCCATTACTTCGTCGCCCTCTTACCTTGTCGCAGCCGAACCACTTCGCCCTTATAGCGCACGCCCTTGCCCTTGTACGGGTCCGGCTTGCGCGCCTTGCGAATGTCGGCGGCCATTTGGCCAACCATGGCCTTGTCAATACCCTTCACCACAATCGTGGTGACCTTCTTCTTGTCGTCCACCACCAGTTCGTATTCGATCCCGTCGATGGGTTCGATATTCACCGGGTGGCTGTAGCCGAGGCTCAGCGTCAGGCCCTTGCCGGCCTGCGTGGCACGGTAACCCACCCCGTGGATTTCCAGCGACTTGGCGTGGCCTTCGCTCACCCCGGTCACCATGTTGGCAATCAGGGTTCGGGTGAGACCGTGCTGAGAACGGTTCGTTCGGTGGTTGTCCGGTCGGCTCACCGTCACCGTGTTGCCATCAATGGCCACGGTCAGCGAGTCCGCCACCTTCTGGTGTAGTTCGCCCTTCGGACCCTTCACCTTCACCACGTTGTCCACGAGTTCCACCGTGACATTGCCCGGGAAGACGATCGGTTTAATCCCAATTCGTGACATCTGCGTGACTCCTTACCAAACTTCGCCGAGGACCTCGCCCCCGACCTTTCGTCGTCGCGCCTCGCGGTCCGTCATCACGCCCATCGGGGTGGTGATAATGCGAGTCGCCAAACCACTGCGGAGCGGGCGGAGTTCCTTCGAACCCTTGTAAACCCGGAGACCGGGCGTGCTCACGCGGCGCAGTTGATGAATCATCGGCCGTCGGCGCTGGTCGTACTTCAGCTTGATGCGGATGATCGGAAACTTCGTTTCTTGCATCACTTCCCAGCCGTCGATGAAGCCTTCGGCTTCCAGAACCTTCGCCAGTTCAACCTTAATCTTGCTCATCGGAACGTCCACCGTGGTGTGCCGGGCAACCAGCCCATTGCGCACCCGCGCGAACATATCCGCAATCGGATCACTATGCATCGTGTTTCCTCCTTACCAGCTGGACTTCACCACGCCCGGAAGGTTGCCCTTGTGAGCATTCTCACGCAGGCAGATCCGGCAGATGCCGAAGTATCGGAAGTAACCGTGCGGTCGGCCACACAGGTTGCAACGGGTGTACCCGCGCGTGCTGAATTTGGGCTTCCGCTTCGCTTTTTCAATGAGTGCTTTCTTAGCCATGTTTGTCCCGCCGTTCCCGGGCCGGTTTGCCGCGCATCGATTCTCCGTTCGGATTCGTCCGGAAAGAAACGAGTCGACACCTCGCCTGTGGCTTGGTTGTGGGTCCTGCGCACAATGGAACTCGCGCTCGCTCGCGCACAGGGAACGGAAAGATACCTCTTTCCTCCTCTTTCCCTTCGGTGGAACTGGGATTCAGCCCCGGTCCACCGGGACTTACGACGGGTTCCCCTTAGCCTGCGAATCGTTTGACCAGGCCCAGAACGTCACGGAACGCCCCGTGGTCCGCGCCGCCCATGGCTTCGTAGACCACGCTTTCGGTGTGGGTGATGACCGCGCCGATGTCGCGAAGTCGCTGCATGGCCACCGCGTGCATCCCCGCACTGCGGGCACTGATGGCGTCCTCGGCGAGGAAGACGTCGTATTCCGATCCGAGCAAGTCCACGGCGGTTTGCGTCACGCAGATGTGGCTCTCAATGCCGACCAACACCACCTGGTTGCGCTGGGTGGCTTCAAGCTGCGCGACAAACGCCTCCGCCCCTGCCGCACTAAAGGCCATCTTGCCGACGATCGGCTGGCTCACATGCGGGGCAATCGCCTCGTGGGTGCCGCCCATACGCTCGGGGTACTGCTCGGTAGCAAGCACCGGCATGCCGAGCAGTTTCGCCGCTTCCAAAAGGAATTGGGTGCGGTGCACGACCCGGTCGGCTTCGTGAATCGCCGCCAAAAAGGTCGGTTGCTCATCAATGACAACGATGACAGCGTCTTCGGCGTGAATCTTCATGCTCGTTCCTTAAAGGGCGGGCTTGATGGTGCCGCGCACCTCGCCAAACCCAATGCGATAGCCGTCGCCCTGGGCGTAGGCTGTCATGATGATCGTGTCGCCATCGTGCAAGAACGTTCGCCGTTCGTTGCTCTCTTCCATCGTCAGCGGACGCTCGCCCTTCCAGGTGAGTTCTAGCAACGAACCGAACGAATCCGGCGTTTCCCCACTGATGGTGCCCGTGGCGTAGAGGTCGCCCAGTTCCACCGGGGTGCCGTTGCTCGTCTGGTGGGCCAGCTGTTGCGCGATGGACCAGTAAAGGTTGCTCATGTTGCTGCGGCAGATCACCTGTGGGGTCTTCATGCTGCCCGTCTTGATGCTGACCTCGAGGTGAACGTCAAAGTGCGGGGTGCCTTTCTGACGCAGGTAGGGCAGGGGCTCGGGGTCTTGCGCCATCCCCTCGATGCGGAAGGGCTCCAGGGCATCCAGGGTCACAATCCACGGCGACACGCTGGTGGCAAACGACTTGGCCAGGAACGGGCCGAGCGGCTGGTACTCCCACCGCTGCACGTCGCGGGCGCTCCAGTCATTCACGATGACCAAGCCCAGGATGTGCTCTTCGGCCTGCGTGGTGGGGATGCGGCGGCCCATGTCCACCCCGCTGCCCACGTAGAAGCCCATTTCGAGTTCAAAGTCCAGTTCACGGCAGGGGCCCCACTCGGGCGCCTCGGCATCGGCGGCCTTGATTTGGCCCTTGGGGCGGATGATTGGCGTGCCCGAGGCCACCACCGTGTTGGCGCGGCCGTTGTAGCCAATGGGCACCCACCGGTAGTTGGGGAGGAGCGGATCGCCTTGCGGGCGGAACATCTGCCCCACATTGCGGGCGTGGTGAATGCCGCTATAGAAGTCCACGTACGCCATCGGCGGAATCGGCACCTGCAGGTTCGCCTTCTCCAGCGGGATCATCGCCCGCTTTTGCAGCTTCTCGCGGGTGCGCAAGGCATCGTGGTCGTGCCGCAGCAGGTTGAAAATCACCTGGCGCAGATAGCTCAGCTTCTCCCGGTCCATGTCGATGAACGACTCCAGCACCGGGAACTCGCTGTCGTCGATCAACCCGGCTTCGCTCAGGGCCAGCAGGTCCAGCGCGTAGGGGCCGATTGCGGCGACCATCGTCTCGCCCTGCCCCTTGATGTCGGCCAGCCCAAACGGAATGTTCTGGATCGGGAACGGGCTGTCGGCCGGGATGTCAATCCAGGACTTCGCGCTGGCGGGGATGAAAAAGGTTTTCATGAGTTGTGCTTAAGAAAGGCCGCAAGGCCGTCGCGGGGTTCGGCCACGCTGCAGGAGCCAAATCCACCAAATACGGATCGAAAATCGTGGGCGGCGCCTTCGTCCAGGGTGTAGTCACCCAGGCTGAGACCCGCCGCGCCATCGCGGACATCTTCCGCCTGCAAAAGGTCATGAACTTCGCGCACGCTGAGGTCCTCGCTCCGGGCCAGGGCGGCCGCGCCCAATGCGTTCAAGAATCCAAACCTCGTCACCCCCAGTTCCGCATCGGCGTGGGTCATGGGGTCGTGCAGGCCGGCGGTGAGCTTGAACGGCAGGTCCAGACTGGTGGCGGTGTGCAGGAATTCGGCCAGGCGCGCGGGGCTCGGAAACTCGGCGGCCGTGACGCCCCCGGTGCGGGCTTTGAACCCCACATCCTCCCAGATGCTCGCCGCCTCGCTCATCAGGTCGGGCAGGTCATCGCCCCACCCGAGTTCAAAGTAAACCTGCGTGCCCGCAAGGTCATCGGCGCGCTTCTTCATCACGCCCAGCGCCTCTTTGAGGGCGGCTTCGTGCGGGGGGATCGCGATTTCCAGGCTTTCCGGGTGGCCGTCTTCCTCCACCAGGGCCGCAATCTCATCCACGATGGAGGTCAGCTGAGTGCGGAGGCCTTCGGCGGCTGGGCGCGCGACGATCGCCAGCGGTGTTTCTTGCAAGGTGCCCGAAAGTTCGCTGAGTTGCGGAGCCTTGACGATGAAGCGCCGGGTCCAAAAACGGTCCGGGCTGCCCATGATCGCTTGGAATTCAGCGGACGCATCCGCCAGGCTCAGCGCGGCCGGGGGGAACTGACCGGCGTAGTCAATCACCTCGTGGAGCAACGCGCGAAGGGCCGGACTCATATAGGTCAGTTTAGCAGGGTCACCCGGCACCCTCTGCGCCCCGGCGTGTATCCTTGGACTGGCGGTCAGCGTGGATCGCTCTCCTTTCGAGAGGAAAGAGACCATGACACCCTTACGCGTTCTCATCGCAGACGACGATCCCATCATCCGCCTGGACGTGAAGCAGATGCTTCACAAGCTGGGTTACGAAGTTGTGGCCGAAGCCGAAGACGGCGCCGTGGCCATTGACCTGGCCCGCCGCCTGCAACCCGACGTGGTGGTGCTGGACGTGAAAATGCCCGTGAAAGACGGCATTGACGCGGCCCGCGAAATTACCGACGAAGGCATTGCCCCCACCGTGCTGCTGACGGCCTACAGCGACCAAGAGCTGATCGTCCGCGCCCAAGAGGCCGGCGTTTACGGCTATTTGGTTAAGCCCTTTAACCCCAGCCACCTGGCCCCGGCGATTCAGGTGGCCCGCAGCCGCTTTGAAACCAATCGGCAGCTGAACAAGGAAGTGGCCGACCTCCGCGACCGGATTGAAACCCGGAAGCTGGTGGAGCGCGCCAAGGGTGCCCTGATGGCCGACCGAGGGCTGAGCGAGGATGAGGCTTACCGCCGCATTCAACAGCAGAGCATGAACGCCCGGAAGTCCATGCGCGAGGTGGCGGAAGCGATTCTGCTGGCGCGCGGCGTGTCAGACTAAGGGGCATGCCCGAGCGCCTGGCCGCACCCTGGCGATTTGAGTATGTGAGCACCGCCGATGCACAGGCCAAAGGCGGGTGCATCTTTGTGGATCTGCCCCAGCAATCGGACGACCGGAAGAACCTGATCTTGTATCGGGGGCGGACGGCCTTTGTGATGCTGAACGCCTTCCCGTACACCAGCGGGCACCTGATGGTGGCACCCTACAAGCACACCGCCCGGATGGACGAACTGGACGACGCGGAACTGCTGGAAATCAACCAGCTGGTGGCCCGCGCGATGCGCTGGATTGAGGCGGTTTACAAGCCCGAAGGGTTCAACGTGGGCGTGAACCTGGGCCAGGCGGGCGGGGCGGGCATCCCCACCCATCTCCATTGGCACATTGTGCCGCGCTGGCGGGGCGACACGAATTTCATGACGACGGTGGCTGACGTGCGCGTGATTCCGCAGAGCCTGGAATCGGCCTACGACCACCTGAAGGCGGCGGTGGATGCGGATGCTCCCGGCGCTTGACGAACTGCGGGTGGCGGCCTCGGGGTGCACGGCCTGCCCGCTGAGCGAACGCCGGACGAATGTGGTCTTTGGCAAGGGCGACCCGGGTTCGCCGCTGGTGCTGGTGGGGGAAGGCCCCGGGGCCGACGAAGACCGCACGGGCATCCCCTTTGTGGGGCGGGCCGGGCAACTGCTG
>CALRVA020000048.1:0-17048 GCA_943371495.1 Archangium gephyra
ACCCGCGATCCCAATGGCGCGCGCCCCGACCGGTTTGCCTTCCGCGCGGAAGGCATCGGAATTGATGACCTCGGCAAGTTTGAGTACCCCATCGAGCCGTTTGACAACCGCAACCGCACGATGTTTGGCGTCAAGTCGCCGATCCGTCCCGAAGCCAAGACCGGCTGGCGAATCGTCCGCGCGGAGATCATGGGCGAGAACAATCTCAAGTTCATGGTCCGCAGCAGCGTGCGCATCGCGCCGCTTTTGGACATCGTGGCGTCTCCGGTGCCGGCCCTCAAGAAGAGCACGCGGCCGCAGCGGATTCGCGGTGTGGTGGACTTGCAAAGCAACGGCACCCAGCGCGTGCAGGGCGTGGTGACGTACCGTTTGCCCGAGGGGTTCCGCATGTTGCGCGGCAACGAATCCAAGTTCACGATCTACCACGCGCGGGCCAAAGCCGGCACCCGGTACGAGATCGAAGCTCCCGCCGGGGCTGCGGGCGATTACGTGATCGGCGTGATTGTTCAGGTCGGGGACCAAAGATTCGTGCAATCCATACCGATATTTATCGAAGACCCGGTGTAATTGCGTGCCTTCCTACTTCGTCCCCCTTCCTACGGCCTTTACTGACGACACATCCACCCTCAGCGAAATCCGCATTGGGCGCATCGTCAAGTTCTATGCCGAGCGGGGCGCGAGTGGGTTCGTCATTGGGGGACCGACCGGGGAAGGGCATGCCCTGGCCATCGGCGAGAAGAAGGCCCTCTTCAAATACGCGGTGCGTAGTGCGGGGGATAAACCCGTCATCGCCACGTTCCCGGCCATCACCACGGCCATGACCGTGGACCTCGCTTTGGAAGCCGCCGATGCGGGCGTGAAGCACTTGGTCATCGTGCCGAGCCGGCACGTACCCCTCACGCCGACCGAATTGGCCATGCTGGCCACCGTTCTGCGCCGCCACGTCACCATTCCGGTCGCGCTCACCTTGCCGCCGGGCATGGATGAACTGGAAGGCGTGCACGGGGTGGGCCTACCCCAGTGGGATGCCTCGCGACTGGTGGGTGGCTTCGCCACGGGCGACGAGTTTCAACTCAACGACTGGATCTGCTCTCCCTTTGCCGTGCTGGGCATCCCCCGCATGGAACGGCTCTTCGCCAAGTGGGATCAATTAGGCCGCTACGCGGTGGCGCTTTTGCGGCACGGGCACGGAGCGCGGGTCGCCCGGGCGATTATGGAGCACGAAGATTTAGAAGTCGGCCCGCCGCGTCCGCCGGTCTTCATCTTGGATAGCAAGGGCCAGCAGCTCTTGCAGGCCATCCTCCACGGGCTTGAAGAAAGCCCGCAGAGGATTCCCTAAGCGCGTGCCCTAAGGCGCGGTCACCGGCTGCAGAACCGGCACATCCGCCGGTCGGGTGAGCTTGTGATACAAGTACCGATGGATCGCCGACATGATGTGCGGGCGTTCATCATCGCGCCACATGCCGTGGTCGCCACGCGGATAGAACAGCGAATCGAAGTGCCGTCCGTTCTCGATGTACTTTTGCGAGAGTTGAACCACGTCTTGGAAGAGCACGTTGTCATCCAGGATGCCGTGGACCAAGAACAGGTTGCCCGCCATGGTCGCCGCCGAGTTCACCGGGGAGTTCTTGAGGAAGATATCTTCCTTGTCAGAAACCATGCCGATGCGCCGTCGGGTGTACCACTCGTTGTATTGGCGCCAGTCGGTGACGCTGGCCACCGCCACGCCCGTGTCAAAGACGCCGGGCTTGGTGTTCATCACCATGCAGGTGAGGAATCCGCCGTAGCTCCAACCCCAAATGCCGACCCGATCCGGATTGACATAGCCCAGGCTGACCAGATACTCCTTGGCCTTCACGGATTCGTCCGCATCAATCAGGCCCATCTTTTCGTAGTAGCCCGAGCTGAACTCACCGCCGTAACCCCACGAGGCGCGGAAGTCCACGTTGAGCACCACGAAGCCAAGCTCCATGACGAGATAGTTGTCGTTATAGCCGCTCCAGGACACCTTGCCGCTGTTGGCATAGATGTTGGTCACCACCGCCGGGCGCTTGTCGCCGGGCTTGGCCCCCGGGGGCACCAGCAGGGTCGCCCCGATCATGCGGCCATCCGGGCCAGGGAAGCTCACGCGTTGCGGCGTGGCCCACTGGATCTTCTTGAACTCTTCCGGCTGGCTATTGGTCAGGCGCTTGGCCGTCGGTTCCAGTGCGTAGAGCTCGTTGGGTTGGCCGTAGGTGTTGGCCAGGGTGGCCACCTTGGTGCCGTCATCGCTCACCATCGGCGGAGCGCAGTCATCGAACTGTGACGGGGTGTTCATCCCCGATTCGAACACCATGTGCTCGGTCTCCTTGCCGTTCGGTTCCAGCACCGTGATCTCGGTGATGGTGCCGCCCCGCTTCATCGTCACCAAGAACAAACGGTCGCTGTTCTTGGGGCGCAGCATGCCCACCACGTCGTGGTCCTTCGCGTAGACCGGGCGCAGGTTCTTGCCAAACGGGTCCACGGCCATCACGCTCCGGTTCGCCCACTTGCCATCAATGATGTCGGTGGTGAACAGGAGGTCGCCGCTGCGCGTCCAAGCGACGGTGCGGAAGTCGGGGATGTAGTTGGAAGGGGCCTTTTCGGTGTAGGCATCCCACTTACGCTTGCGCGTCGGCGAGGCCACGCTGAGTGTGTACTCCTTGAAGTCTTCTTTGATCCACGCCAAACCTACGTAGTTGCTATCCGGAGACCATTCCATCCCGGTCAGCCACATGTAACGCGGGAGGCCTTCGACAAAAGTGATCAGGCCGCCGTCGGCGTCCACAAAGCCCACCTGATTGTTTACCGAGCGGTCGCCATTCCACATGCGGCCGATCTGTACAACTTCAGCGCGCTGCTTGGTGAAGTCCATCATCACGTGGCCGCCGCTCCGGGTGTTGTCACTCCAGGAGATAGCCAGGCGCTTGCTGTTGGGGCTCCATATAAAGCCGTCCACCGTGGTGCCGGGGCGATTGTTGAACGTCAGTTGCTTGAGTTCACGCTCCACGCGGTCCCAGCGGAACACGTTGCCGCTGCGCATAAACGCGATGTACCGTCCGTTCGGGCTGTACGACGGAGCGGAGACGGGCTCGTTGGTGTCGAACAGCGGTTTGAGATTGCTGCCGTCGGGTGAGTACGTCCACGTGCGGCCTCGGTAAGAAGAGAGAATTTCGTGCCCATCCGGCGACCAGGTGAAGTTGCTGATCCCGCCGTCGTAAAGCTCTTCCTCCTTCTTTTGCAGTTCGGTGCGGCTGTCATCTTGGCGCAGCGGTTTGGGCACCGAGTTGGATTCCAAAATCCGGCGGGTTTGCCCGCTGGGGAAGTCCATCACGTAGACGTCCAAGCGGCGTTCGCCGGTGGTGTTCCACCCGTAGACGATCTTGGAGCCATCGGGGCTCATCACCGCCCCGGCCGGAGATCGGCCGTGAATGAGAGGATAAGAACTCAGGCGCTCCAGCGTGTAACCCGTCTTCGGCGGGGGGAGCGGTTGCGCCAGCGCGGTGTTGCCCACAAAAGGGGCCGCCGCCAAAAGAATTAGCAAAGACGAGGAACGTCTCATCGCAAGGGGCATACCACTTTTGAGCCAGGGAATGCGCCCTTACGATCCGGACAAGAAAGGGAATTAGGGCGAGGCGGGATTCACCGTGACCACCACGGGGGTGTGGTCACTGGGGCGCTCCATCCCGCGCGGGTCCTTGTCCACATAGCAATCTTGGCAGCGGTCCACCAGGCTCGGGGTTGCATAAATGTGGTCAATACGCCATCCCAAGTTGCGTTTGAACCCGTTGGGGATCATATATTCCCAGAACGTGTAGTGGCCCGGACCCTCGGTATCCCGGCGGAAGACGTCCGTCCAGCCCCGGTCGGTGAGGCGGGCGAGGCGCACGTGCTCTTCCGGGTGGTAGCCCACCACGCCGAGCTTACGTTCGGGCTCAAAGAGGTCATCGGCGGTGGGGGCGATGTTGATATCCCCCAGCCACAGCGCCGGGCCGGACTCGATCTCCCGCATCACTTCGTCGAAATGCTCCAGCCACGCCAGCTTGTAGGCAAACTTGTCGCTCCCGATCTTGGTGCCATTGGGGACGTAGGTGTTCACAATACGCACACCGTTGACCGTCGCGCTGATCACGCGGGCATCTTGGTTGAAGGCCTCGCCCGGGAGGCCCTTAACGACATCCTCCATGGGCGAGCGCGAGAGGATGGCGACCCCGTTGTACGTCTTTTGCCCGTGGATGGCGAGGTGGTAGCCACGCTCCTCGATTTCCGCCCGCGGGAAGGTGTCCTCCACCGTTTTGATCTCTTGCAAGGCCACGACGTCCGGCCCGGCCGTATCCAGCCAATGCAGAAACACGGGCAAGCGCGCCCGCAGCGAATTGACGTTAAAGGTCGCAACCTTCACGGACGGGACTCCCAATGTGACACCATATCGAGACAATATCTGATTGCGGAGCGTGGAAGAAAGGCAGTGGACCGGGTGAACAGCGAAGGCATACCAAGGGAGCAACTCATTTATGCGTTGACCCAGCCCAAGATGGTCGCCCACGCTCGGCGCCGAAACGGGTGTCTTCTTTGCCGCGCCCAAGGGGTCAATGAGGCCGGATTGTGCGGCAGTTGCATCCCTTTTCTGTCTCGAGATGAGCTGAAGCTCATGGAGAGATGGATGGCGGGGGTCGGTCCCTAGTTCGTCGTTATGGGCCCCATTCTCGTTGTTTCTCTTCTGCTGGCGGCCCTCATTGCGGCTCTCGTCTACCGTTGGTGGCACCGCAAACCCGTGCGTGGCTATTTGGCCGAGAACGAATACTGGGTGTACGTGCAGGAGACAAAACTGCCGCCCGCCGAGAAGATGATGGACCGGATGATTTCGGCCAATCCGCACAACCGCCCGGGCCGCCCCTGCATTGGGGCGCAGGAAGGGATGATCTTCAGTGACGTGCGCCTGCACATTGCGGTGGCCTTGCGAGAGAAGAACCCCTACGCGTTTCGCCCAGATCTCTTTACCGACGACGTGGCCCCGAATGCGGAACAGCTGGACGCGATCGCTGCGGCCAAGGCCATCGCCAAAGTGCGCTATGCCAGCCGGGCACTGTTGCGCAATGCGAACCACCTTCAGTTTCTGCCCCATTTGGCGCACTCGCTGTGTGACCTGATGGGCGGGACGGCGATTTACGACCGGGTGAGCGGTAGCGTGTGGCTGGCGGACGAACTCGGAGCCGAACTCGGCAAGAACAACAATGCCAATCGCCCGGCCCTCCACGTCAATGTAGCCTGGGTGCCGGGGGAAGAAGGCACCGGCCACGTGCGAACCCGGGGGTTGCGCAAGCGCGGCTTGCCAGAGGTGGAGACCTACCCCGTGCCCGCCGACCAGGAAGTGATCGCTACAGGTCTGATGATTAAGCTGGCTCACGAGGCCCTGCGAACTGGCGAACTGCCCGAAACCCAGACCATGAGCGACTTTGACTGTGAGTTCATTATCGAGTTAGAGCGTGCCGCACCCATCCGCCAGGCGCGCATCAAACGGAAAATGACGACATGAATCTCGTTCGTCTCATTCCGTGCCTAGACATCAAGGACGGGCGGGTGGTGAAAGGGACGAACTTCGTTGAGTTGCGCGACGCCGGCGACCCGGTGGAGTTGGCCGCCCACTACGAAGCCCAGGGTGCGGACGAGATTGTCTTCCTTGACATCACGGCCTCCAGCGATCAGCGCTTGCCGGTGGTGGAACTCGCGCGGCGGGTGGCCGAGGTGCTTTTCATTCCGTTTACGGTGGGGGGCGGCATCCGGGAGGTTGAGCAAGTGCGGGCGGCGCTACTGGCCGGGGCGGACAAGGTTTCTTTGAACACCGCTGCCGTGCAGCGGCCCGAACTGATCACCGAGGCGGCGGGGGTCTTTGGGGCGCAGTGCGTGGTGGTGGCCATTGATGCCAAGCGCCAAGGCGATCGTTGGGAAGTGACCACTCACGGCGGCCGCACCTTCACCGGCTTGGATGCGGTGAAGTGGGCTCAGGAAGCTGTGGCCCGCGGGGCCGGGGAGATCTTGTTGACCAGCATGGACGGCGATGGCACCCGCCAAGGCTACGATTTGGAACTCACGCGGGCCGTGGCGGAGGCCGTTTCGGTGCCCGTCATCGCCAGTGGTGGGGCCGGGAATGCCGGGCACCTGGCCGACGCGGTGCGCGAAGGGAAGGCCGATGCGGTACTCCTGGCGGGCATCCTGCACGATGGACTGACCACTGTGCAGGCCCTGAAGCAAGAAATGCAAGAGCTCGGCCTGAGCGTGCGCTAGACCGAGCTCTGCTCTCTGAGCTACGAAACGCGGGCGAACTGGAAGTCCGTGCCGTCCCAGGTCACATTCACCTGGTCGCCATCGTGGACCTCACCCGCCAAGATGCGCTTGGCCAGCGGGTTCATCAGGTCTCGCTGGATCGCCCGCTTGAGCGGCCGCGCCCCGAAGGCCGGGTCGTAGCCGATGCTCGCCAGGGCCGTGAGCGCCTCGTCCGTCAGGTTGAGCGTGATGCGTCGTTCGCGCAGTCGATCGGCCACTTGCACCACTTGCAGCCGCACGATCTCCTTGATCTGCTCCACCCCCAGCGGGCGGAACACTACGACATCGTCCAGACGATTGAGGAACTCCGGCCGGAAGAACTGGCGCAGGTCCGCTTGCACGCGCGCCTTGATCTCTTCAAATTGACCTTCCACCAGGAGCCCATCGCCGAAGTGATGGCTACCCAGGTTGCCGGTCATGATGATGATGGCGTTGCGGAAGTCCACGGTCCGTCCCTGGCCGTCGGTCAGTCGCCCGTCGTCTAGCACCTGCAAAAGCACGTTGAAGACGTCCGCGTGAGCCTTTTCCATCTCATCCAGCAGGATCACGCTGTAAGGGCGGCGGCGCACCGCTTCGGTCAGTTGCCCGCCCTCGTCATAGCCCACGTAGCCCGGGGGGGCTCCGATGAGGCGGGTGACGGAGAACTTCTCGCCGTATTCGCTCATGTCAATGCGGACCATCGCCTTTTCGTCATCAAAGAGGAATTCGGCCAGGGTGCGGGCGGTTTCGGTCTTGCCAACGCCCGTGGGGCCAAGGAAGAGGAACGAACCGATGGGCCGATTCGGGTCGCTGAGGCCGCTGCGGCTTCGGCGGATGGCATCGGCCACCACCTGCAGGGCTTCGCTCTGGCCTACCACGCGGGCGGCGAGCACAACTTCGAGGCCCAGGAGCTTCTGGAGTTCGCCTTGCATCAACCGGCTGATAGGAATACCCGTCCACCGGCTGACGACCTCGGCGATGTCCTCGCGGTCCACTTCCTCACGGAGCAGGCGGCTTTCGCCCTGCATGGCCACAAGGCGCTCATTCTCGGCGGCCAGTTCGCGTTCGCGCTTGGGAATCAGGCCGTGCTGAATCTCGGCGGCACGCCCCCAATCGAGTTCACGTTCGGCGGCTTGAAGCTGTAAGCGTAGGTCCTCGATGTCCGACTTGAGTTGCCGGGCGGTTTCAATGGTCGCTTTTTCTTGTTCCCACTTGGCGCGCATGGCACTGGCCGATTCGGTTAGTTCGGCGAGGCGCTTCTCGGTTTCTTGCAGTCGCTCGCGGCTGGCGGCGTCTTCTTCTTTGCGTAGGGCCTCACGGTCAATCTCCGCCTGGCGGATTTGGCGCTCCACCGAGTCCAGTTCCTGCGGGACGGAGTCAATCTCCATCTTCAGCCGGCTGGCGGCTTCGTCCATTAGGTCGATGGCCTTGTCGGGCAAGAATCGGTCGCTAATGTAGCGATGGCTGAGGGTGACGGCGGCCACCAAGGCCCCGTCGGTGATGCGGACCCCGTGGTGGATTTCGTACCGTTCCTTCAGGCCGCGCAGGATCGAAATCGCTTCTTCGGGGCTCGGCTCATCCACCAGCACCTGCTGGAATCGGCGCTCCAACGCCTTGTCCTTCTCCACGTACTGCCGGTATTCGTTGAGCGTGGTGGCGCCTACGCACCGCAGCTCGCCCCGGGCCAGCATCGGCTTCAGCATGTTGGCGGCATCGAGGCTGCCCTCGGCCTTTCCCGCACCCACCAGCGTGTGCAGTTCATCAATGAAGAGGATCACCTCGCCCGCGCTTTGCTTGATCTCTTCCAGCACGGCCTTCAGGCGTTCTTCGAACTCGCCCCGGTACTTGGCCCCGGCCACCATCGCGCCCAGGTCAAGCGCCATGACTTTTTTGTTCCGCAGGCCATCGGGCACGTCTCCGGCCACAATGCGCTGGGCCAGGCCTTCCACCACGGCGGTCTTGCCTACGCCGGGCTCGCCAATGAGCACCGGGTTGTTCTTGGTGCGTCGGCTGAGCACTTGCACCACGCGGCGGATCTCTTCGTCCCGGCCGATCACCGGGTCAAGCTTGCCGGTGCGGGCCTTCTCGGTCAGGTCCTGACCGTACTTTTCCAGGGCCTGGAACGTGGTCTCCGCGTTGGGGTCACTCACTCGGCGGCCCGCCCTGAGCGATTCGACCGCCGACCTCACATCCTTGGCGGTGAGGCCCTGGGCGCGAAGCGTATTACCGGCCCAGCCCTTGTCCTCCATGATTCCGAGCAGAAGGTGGTCCGTACTGACGTACTCATCCTTCATTTGGGTCGCCACGTCGAAGGCCCGGTTAAAGGTGTCCTGCAGGCGACTGGACAGGGTGCTGCCGTAGCTGGCGGCCCCACTGACCTGCGCCCGAGTTCCGAGCTCTCGTTCGGTCTGCTGGATCAGAGCCTGCGGTTGCGCCCCGGCTTTGGCCACGATGTTGTCCACGACTCCGTCCTGGTCCCGGAGCAAGGCAATGAACAGGTGCTCCACGTCCACCGCTTGATGCTTGTGATCGGTGGCGATTTGCTGGGCGACCTGGAAGGCCTCTTGAGCCTTTACGGTAAGTCGATCAAATCTCATATGAGTGTCCTATACTCAAGTAACGTATCAATTCCGGTGTCAGGTTTCACTTTGTGGGCTCGCAGCGGAGAAATGGGCCAAAAATGCTCATCACTTGCCGATGCAGAAGTCTTGGAAGATGCGCGTGAGCACGTCCGGCGGGGTGGTTTCGCCAGTGATCTCGCCCAGGATACGGATGGCCGAGCCCAGGCCCACCGCCGCCAAATCATCGGGCACCGGTTGCTGGAGGGTGGCTTGCACATCACCCAGCGCATCTTGCACCCGGGTCAGGGACTCGGCGTGGCGGGGGTTCACGGTGCCGATTTCCGAGTTCGGCTCGCCGGCCCACTCCTGCATCCAGTCCACCAACTTTGGGATTCCCGCCCCAGTGAGGGCTGAGACCTGAATCCCGGGGCCAAGGCTGGGTTGCTGGTCGCATTTATTGGCAATCACCACGCCTGGTCGTCCTGCCCACTCTTGGTGCAGGGCTTCGTCGGCCTCACTCCAGCCGAGGGTCGCATCGTAAACGTGCCACACCACATCGGCGTGATGGAGAGCCTCGCGGCTGCGCTCGATCCCCATTTGC
Source organism: Archangium gephyra (assembly GCA_943371495.1). Taxonomy (GTDB): domain Bacteria; phylum Armatimonadota; class Fimbriimonadia; order Fimbriimonadales; family Fimbriimonadaceae; genus JAHBTC01. Next base: position 9,484 of record CALRVA020000048.1, read on the forward strand.
TCCACCGTGTCTTCACTCGGGCGTAGGCCAGCGGTATCGACAATGCGGGCGGGGACGCCGCCCAGATCCAGCCACTCTTCCACCGTATCGCGGGTGGTGCCGGCAATGGGGGTGACGATGGCGCGATCCCGGCCCAGCAGCGCATTGAAAAGGGAAGACTTGCCCGCATTGGGCAGGCCGACAATGGCCACGGCCGCCCCGTGACGCATGATGGCCCCGGTGCGCTGGGTGGCCAACAGGGCATCTAAATCCGCCTGAACGGCCTGCACCCGCGCGGCAAGAACAGGGCGATCGAGGTCGCCCACCTCCTCGCTGAAGTCCGTGCTGGCCTCCACCATCGCTAGGCAACCTACAAGCTCATTCCGAATCTCACCGAGCCGCGCCCGCAAGGCTCCATCCCGTTGCCGGTGGGCCGCCCGGAGCTGATTTTCGGTGAGGGCGTCCACCGTGTCGCGCACGGCTTCGGCCTGGGTGAGGTCAATGCGCCCATTGAGAAAGGCCCGCAAAGTGAACTCGCCCGGCCTGGCCATCCTTGCCCTATGGGTGACGCAGATCTCGAGGAACTGCGCCACTGAAACCGGCGACCCGTGCAGGTGGAACTCGGCGCTTTCTTCCCCGGTGAAGGATCCCCCTTCGGCAAAGAGAAGGCAGTAGCCGTCGTCGCCGTGGGCAAAGGAGCCGTAGTAGGCGTAGCGCGCCTGCGGCGAAGCGGGCAAACCCCGAAACACGTGCCTCGCCAGGGCCCATGCCCCCGGCCCCGATGCCCGAACCAAGGCAACGGCCGCCCGGTCCCGGCCCGTGATGGGGGCGACGATGAGCTCCGAGAGTCCGTGAGACACACGGCGGGCATACCTGAAACGGGACTACAATAGGGCATGAAGCAATCCTTAAAGGGCCCGGGAGGGGTCCTGAGGTCGTTTTCATTGCTGGCGGGCCTGGTGATCCTGGGCTTGGTGGGCTGCCAAAGCGGTAGTGCCCCGACCGCCGAGACCGCCGGAGGGACCAGCCCGACGGCGAACGCCCCCACGACTCCGAACGATGCGACTTCGCCTGCCACCGGACCGGGTGGCTCGCTGGAAGCCAAGCCCAAGGACACCAAGGACGCCGACGCTAAGGGCGAAATCACCAAGTCGCCGGGACCGGAGTACCTCGGGTCGTGGCGCATCCAGGTGAGTGAGGACATGCGTGCCGCCGCCGAAGAGCAACTCAAGAAGTCCGAGACGACCTATCGGAACAGCGGCCTAAGCGACGAGGAAGTGAAGCAGAAACTGGAGGAAGCCCGCAAGATGATTGGCGGTGTGCTGGACGGGACCCGCCTGCTTTTGAGCCAGGACGCGACCTTCCGGTTGGATTCCGGTGGCTATGGCATTAGCGGGCGCTTTGCGGCCAGTGGGCCTCAATTGACCTTATATCCGGACCCCAGCACGGCCCCGAGCGGGGAAACCGCCGGCCTGGCGCAATCGGGACCCATTGAGCTGACCTACGACCCGGAGACCAAGCAACTCCGAGGCGTGCAAGGCAATGCCCCCGTGGTCTTTGAGCGTGCGCAATGAAGCCGATCCTGATTCCTGCCCTCTTTGCCGTGGTGATCGTGGGCTGCCAGCAGTCCTCAGCGCAGACCCAGGGCCAGGCCAATGCGCCGAAGCCATGGGACTCCTATGTGGGGTCCTACGAGATGATTTTGGACCCCGTGGAGCTCCGCGACTTTAAGGAAAACAACCTGCCCATGCCCAAATTGGAGGTCAAGGCCGACGGCACGTGGGTGCTGACCGTGCTGGATGAGCGCCAAACCGGGACTATGGAAGGGAAGGATGGGGCCCTGGTCCTGACGGTGGTCCGGGTGAATGAGGCCCCACTCAAGAAGGACCCAGAGAAAAAGTCCTCGCTGGCCGTGGTGAGCACCGAAAAGAAGGATTTGTTGATGTATGACGGCGTGAATGATGCCGAATACCGCTTCCGACGCCTCGCCGAGGGTGCGGCGGCGACCCCCGAGAAGGACCAGGATTCGAAGGAAACGTCCTCCGCGCCCTGAGCCGGTGGTCCCGTTTTTCCGACGTTTCTTTGGGATGCTTGACTCCAAGGGGTCGGGCTGGTATAACTCCTCTTTGCCGGTGGCCACGAGCCCCGGCGAAGTTGCCCAAAAGGGCGAGCATTTTGAAAGCTACATAGAGGTACGTAGACTGCGTAGTAAAGGCACCGAGCGCGTAAGCGTTTGCTAACGAGAGAAGGTGCGCGGCGAATGCCTAGGGACAAGTTGCCGACGAAGGACGCGTAAGCGGCGAAACGCTCCGGGGAGCAGCACAAATGCTTTGATCCGGAGATTTCCGAATGGGGAAACCCACCAAGGGTAATGCCTTGGTACCCACTCCTGAACACATAGGGAGTGTGGAGGGCACCGGGTGAACTGAAACATCTAAGTAACCCGTGGAAAAGAAATCGAAGAGACTCCGTCAGTAGCGGCGAGCGAACACGGACCAGCCTAAACCAGCCGGCATGCCGGTTGGGGTTGTGGGGCCTCTAACTTAACCTCCCTGAGAGAGCCATCCGGTTCTCTCAGCGAGGTTGAGAAAAGAAGACTAGAGAGAGATAAAAGAACAGATTGGAAAGTCTGGCCATAGAGGGTGACAGCCCCGTATTCTAAATCAAACTCAGATTCAAGAGGTACCCGAGTAGCGCGGATCACGAGGAATTCCGCGTGAATCTGCCCGGACCACCGGGTAAGGCTAAGTACGACTTGTCACCGATAGTGCATCCAGTACCGTGAGGGAAAGGTGAAAAGAACCCCGGGAGGGGAGTGAAATAGAACCTGAAACCGCGACATCTACAAACAGTCGGAGCACCATGTGGGGAGCGATCCCTTCAAGTGCGACGGCGTGCCTTTTGCAGAATGAGCCTGCGAGTTGTAGGTAATGGCAAGGTTAAGCGTTTGAGACGCGAAGCCGAAGGGAAACCGAGTCTGAATAGGGCGTCGAGTCATTATCTGCAGACCCGAAACTGCGTGATCTAGCCATGGTCAGGTTGAAGTGTGGGTGACACCACATGGAGGACCGAACTCATTGATGTTGAAAAATCTCGGGAAGAACTGTGGTTAGTCCGGTGAAATGCCAATCGAACGCAGAGATAGCTGGTTCTCCCCGAAATGCATTGAGGTGCAGCGTTGGCTGTTGTCATGTGGGGGTAGAGCACTGAATGGGCTAGGGGGCTTACCCGCTTACCGAACCCAACCAAACTCCGAATACCATATGATTAAGCCAGCAGTGAGACTGCGAGGGATAAGCCCCGTGGTCAAAAGGGAAACAGCCCAGATCGACAGCTAAGGGCCCTAAACGACGATTAAGTGTGAAACGATGTGAGATCGCATAAACAGCCAGGAGGTTGGCTTGGAAGCAGCCATCCTTTAAAAAGTGCGTAATAGCTTACTGGCCGAATGTGATCTTGCGCGGAAAATGTAAGGGGGCTAAAATCGTCTTCCGAAGCTTCGAGTCCAAATATGGGCGGTAGGGGAGCGTCGGATATGCAGAGAAGCTTGAGCGTAAGCACAGGTGGAGCGTATTCGAGTGAGAATGCAGGCATGAGTAGCGCTAATAGAAGTGAGAATCTTCTACGCCGAAAACCTAAGGTTTCTCCGGCTATGTTCGTCAGACGGAGGTTAGGCGGTCCTAAGGCCAGGCCAGAAGGCGTAGCCGATGGACAGTGGGTTGATATTCCCACCCCGGCAGTTGTGCGATGGATGACGCTTTTCGATACTTTGGACACACCGTTGGTTGTTGTGATCCGCGCCTTCGGGCAAGGTACTCAGGGTTGAGAAGGGCCGAGAAAAACTCCAAAAGCTTCAGCAACTGTCGACCGTACTGCAAACCGACACAGGTAGGTGAGTCGAGGAGACTAAGGCGTTCGAGAGAACTCTCGTTAAGGAACTAGGCAAACGGGTCCCGTAACTTAGGGAGAAGGGACACCATCTTTGATGGTCGCAGCGAAGCAGCCCAGGCGACTGTTTACCAAAAACACAGGTCTCTGCTAAGGTGAAAACCGATGTATAGGGGCTGACGCCTGCCCAATGCCAGTAGATTAATCTGAGTTGTTAGGAGCAATCCAAAGCATCGAGGTGAAGTCCTGGTGAATGGCGGCCGTAACTCTAACGGTCCTAAGGTAGCGAAATTCCTTGTCGGCTAAATACCGACCCGCATGAAAGGCGTAACGACTTGGGCACTGTCTCAACGAGAAGCTCGGTGAAATTGTAGTACCCGTGAAGATGCGGGTTACGCGCAGTAGGACGAAAAGACCCCGTGGAGCTTTACTACAGCTTCAGATTGTCGTTTGGGTGTAGATGTAGAGCGTAGGTGGGAGCTTCGGCACCAATGGAACACCACCCTTTTGCATCTGAACGACTAACGTGGTCCCTTATCGGGATTGCGAACATTCTGTGGCGGGTAGTTTGACTGGGGCGGTCGCCTCCTAAAAGGTAACGGAGGCGTACAAAGCTACACTCAGGCTGGTCAGAAATCAGCCGTTGAGCGTATAGGTATAGAGTGTGGTTGACTGTGAGACAAACAAGTCGAGCAGGTGCGAAAGCAGGTCTAAGTGACCCTCTGATTGTGCGTGGGCACGTCAGGGTTCAACGGATAAAAGCTACCCCGGGGATAACAGGCTGATCTTGCCCGAGCGATCATAGCGACGGCATGGTTTGGCACCTCGATGTCGGCTCGTCACATCCTGGGGCTGCACAAGGTCCCAAGGGTTCCGGAGTTCACGGATTAAAGTGGCACGCGAGCTGGGTTCAGAACGGCGTAAGCCAGTTCGGTCTCTATCCACTGTGCGCGTTAGAAAATTGAGGGGAGTCGCTCCTAGTACGAGAGGACCGGAGTGAACTGACCTATGGTGTACCAGTTGTCCCGCCAGGGGCATACGCTGGGTAGCCAAGTCGGGAAGGGATAAGCGCTGAAAGCATATAAGCGCCAAGCCCACCCCAAGATGAATTTTCTTTGAAGATCCCTTGAAGACTACAAGGTTGATAGGTCACAGGTGTAAGCGTGGTAACGCGTTAAGCTAAGTGATACTAATTGGTCGTAAGTTAGCAACACTTACACTCGGTCCTTTACTAGGCAGTCTACGTACGCATGTAGCTTTCAAAGTGCTTGAAGCATAAGGCAACAAAGCACAATAGAGTTATCTTTGCGTGACCATAGCGAGGGGGTCACACCCGTTCTCATTCCGAACACGGCCGTTAAGCCCCTCAGCGCCGGAAGTACTTGGTGGGAGACTGCCCGGGAGATAGGGACGTTGCGCGGAGATACATTTTCAGAAAGGCCCTACTTCGGTAGGGTCTTTTTTTTGTTTGTCCCTCCCAACTTTCGTATCCTAGAGGCATGGCTCTGTCCATTGGATCCCAAGTTCCTGACATCACGCTCAAAACGCTCTCGGCCGAAGGGTTGGTGGATGTCTCCCTCCGCAGCCACGTGGGCCAGTCCCCGTTCGTCGTGCTGTTCTTCCCGGCCGCCTTCACCGGTGTTTGCACGCAAGAAATGTGCGACATCTCGAAGGGCCTGCCTGGCTTCGGCGACATCAAGGTCTATGGCATCAGCCCGGACGCTCCTTTCTCGCAAGCCGCCTGGGCCAAGCAAGAAGGGATCACCACCACTCTCCTGAGTGACTACCAGCGCGCCGCCGCGCAGGCCTTTGATGTGGTTCTGCCCGACCTGGCCGGTCTCGGCCCGGGTTCGAAGCGCGCCGCTTTCCTGGTCGCTCAAGATGGCACCATCCAGTACAGCGAAGAAACCGCCACCCCCGGCGATCTCCCGAACTTCGCTGCTCTGGCCGAAGCCATCAAGTCACTCTAAAGATCACCTAGGCCGGGGACACCCACTCGTCCCCGGTCCCTCCACCCTCGCTCCCGAAACTGAGGCAAAATAGAGCCTGTGAAGATCGGGTTGTTTTCGGCGCTCTATGGGCATCTCCCGCTGCAAGAAGTTTTGGCCAAGTTGGCCGCGCAGGGGCTCCAGGCCATCGAGATCGGTGTCGGTGCTTATCCGGGCCAATCCCACATCAATCCCGACGAGCTCCTAGTCAGCGCCGAAGCCCGGGATAGGTTCCTCGGGCAAATCCAAGACCACGGCCTTATCGTCAGCGCCCTTAGCGTCCACGGCAACCCGATCCACCCCAACAAAGAGACGGCCCAAGCGCACCATGATGCCTTCATCCGCGGGGTCAAGCTCGCCTCCGCACTCGGTATCCCGGTAGTCAATGGCTTCAGCGGCTGCCCTGGTGACCACCCCGGCGCCGTCAACCCGAACTGGGTGACTTGCGCTTGGCCGGATGAGTATCGCGACATCCTCGAATGGCAGTGGAACGAAGTGGTCATCCCCTATTGGACCGCGCAATCCCACTTCCTGAGCGAGCACAACGTCAACTTCGCCATCGAGATGCATCCCGGCTTCGTGGTCTACAACAACGAAACGCTGCTGCGCCTGCGCCACAGCACCGGCGAACACGGCCATCGAATCGGCGCCAACTTCGACCCCAGCCACCTCTGGTGGCAGGGCATCGATCCCCTCCTGGCCGTGAGAGAGCTCGGCGAGGCCGGCGCCATCTTCCATGTCCACGCCAAGGACACGCTCATAGACCCCCATAACTCGGGCCGCAATGGCAACCTCGACACCAAGTCCTACGGCGACCACCTCGGCCGAAGTTGGGCATTCCGCAGTGTCGGCTATGGCCACGATGCCAAGTGGTGGAACGACTTTGTGAGCATGCTGCGCAAAGTGGGCTATGACTATGTTCTGAGCATTGAACATGAAGACGGGCTTATGACTTCGGATGAAGGGCTGGCCAAGGCCGTGTCCTTGCTCAAAGAGGTCGTGATTCAAGACCCGGCGGGCCCCATGTTCTGGGCCAGAGACTAAGCGGCCAACGCGGTACAATCCCGGGTTCGCGGAGGCGAAGTCTCACTTGTCGCGGAGTTCACTTTTTCTCATCATCGTTGCCATCGTCACGGGCCTTGCGGTCTGGGCGCACCAGTCCACGCCTTATCGATTAGGCTTGGACGTCAAGGGTGGTGCCCGTTTGACCTTCCAAATGGACCCGGAGGAGTTGGCCAAGCTCAAAGACGCCAACCCCGCCATGATCCAGCAAGACCTGGTCAAGATCATGGAGAACCGCGCTGGCGCGGCCCTGGGCGTTCAAGAAGGGTCGGTGGCCAAGAAGGGCACCGACCAAATCATTATTGAGCTGCCCGGCTTCACCGATATTGAGCGCGCCCGCGAAACGCTAGGTTCGACGGCCAAGGTGCAAGTCTTCCATGCTCGCAGCGTGGACCTCGGGCGCTATAGCCCCGGCGGGCAAGAAGGCGAATCGAATGCGCCCTTCATCCCGTTCACCAAGCGCACCGGCGAAACCATCAAGCCGGGCGATGCCGAATACGAGCAGATGATTGAGGGTTGGGACCTCCTGCTTGAAGGGGGAGACGTCACCAACGCCACCCCCATGGCCCAGGGTAACGGGGTCGTGCCGCTCTTCAACTTCGGCGGTCAAGGGGCCATCAAGCTCGAACAGATGACGCGCCGCTACCT
>CALRVA020000049.1:0-17011 GCA_943371495.1 Archangium gephyra
CGCGCGCACCCAGGCTTGGGTCACTTCGTCGCTGGTCACGTTGGGGGCTGGGGCCAATCGGATCGGCACATTTAGCCCCGCCAGCGCGGGGGCGATGGCTCGCAGGTTGTATTCAATCTCGTGGTGGCGACTGCCCGGCAGCACCGCAATGCCCGATCGCACCTGGGGCGCCTCCACCTGCTTGAGCATCTGCCGCAGCGGGTGGCCAAACCAGTGCGCGTTGGCCCCCATGTCTTGCAGCATCGTCGCGCTCCAAGAAAAGGGAGTAATAATGGCGTCGGTCAAGCCCGGAAGGTCGGCACCCTGCTTGGTGCGCCGCCACGAGCCCGGCGGAATGAAATAGACCACCCGCCAGCCCAAGGCGCGCGCCTGGCGGCACAGCTTGATATTGAGATAACCGTAGTCAATGGGCACGAAAATGCCCGGCCGCCCTCGCCGAAGATGCGCCAGCGCCGCGCGGTAGCCCTGCCACACTTGCGGCACGACCTTGAGGCTCTCGATGATGCCGACCGCACCCCAATCCTGGGATGACGCCACAAGGTGCACTCCGGCCCCCTGGCTGAGCTGGCCGCCCACGCCTTCCAGGTCCACATCGGGCCGGGCTTCGCGGATGCGCGAAGCGAGTTCGGCGGCATAGGCATCGCCACTGGCTTCCCCGGCACTAAAGAAGACCCGCGCATGGGCGCCTACGCCCACCTGGTCCAGGGCGTCGGCCCCGGCGTGCTGGACGGCGGCCAGGGTGCCAATCTCCGACACCTTGCGCGCCCCCTTACGGCTGGTCGCCGCGCCCCATCTTGCCCTTATAAAGCCGTTCTAGGAACGTGATGAGCTCTTGGACTTCCGGGGTGATTTTGACTTCGCGCTGGACGATTTCCAGGGCTTCGCTCAGCGGAATCTGGCTTCGGAACAACAGCTTGGCGGCCTTGTGCAGGGCAAGCCGTCCTTCTTGCGTAATGCCCAGCCGGCGCAGACCCACGGCGTTAATGTCCCGCACCTTCTGGTCAATGCCCTCAGTAATCATGAAAGGCGGCACGTCGCGCACAATGCGGCTCATGCCCCCCACCATGGCGGCACGGCCCACGCGCACCCACTGGTGCAGGCCGGTCAGCCCGCCGACGGTCACATTGTTCTCGATCGTCACGTGGCCGCTACAGCCCACGTTGTTGGCCAGGGTGATGTCGTTGTGGAGGGTGCAGTTGTGCCCGACGTGCACAAAGGCCATCAGATAGTTGCGGTCACCAATGGTGGTCGTGTTGCCTTCGCCGGTCGCGCGGTGAATGGTGACGTACTCGCGGATGACATTGTCGTCCCCGATCACCAGATAAGTGGGTTCGCCCGCGTACTTTCGGTCTTGGGGGTCTCCGCCTAGCACCGCCCCTTGTTCGATGACATTGCGCTCGCCAATCGTGGTGCCCCCAATGACCGTGACGTTGCTGGCCAGACGCGACCCCGCCCCGATCTTGACGTTGGCGTGGACCACACAATAAGGCCCGATTTCGACATCAGCGGCGATTTGTGCGTTCGGATCGATGACCGAGGTCGGGTGGAGATTAGCCACCAGACTCGCTGCCCCCATTGGAAATCAGTTTGAATGTCATCTCCATTTGGGCGGCAAGCTGGCCATCCACCGTGGCTACCCCTTTGATGCGGCCAATGCTGCTCTTGATCCACAGCAACTCAATCTCGAGTCGCAGCTGATCGCCGGGCACCACCTGGCGCTTGAATTTGACATTATCAATGGCTCCGATCACGGGCACCATGCCCCGATACGAATCCTGACTGAGCAGAATGACCGCGCCGCACTGGGCCAGGGATTCCACGATGAGCACCCCCGGCATAATCGGCTGACCCGGATAGTGGCCCTGGAAGAACCCCTCGTTGATCGTGACATTCTTGATGCCCACGCAACGCACCCCCGGCTCGACTTCCAAAATGCGGTCGACCAGCAAAATGGGATAGCGGTGCGGCAACACCTTCATGATCGCGTTGATGTCAAGCGCGCAAGCCATTTCTAGAGCGATTGTATCCCGGTATCGGGCAGAAACTCCGCCAACCGACGCTGGCGAGCGATCATTCTCAATTTTTGAATGGCCGTGATCTCGAGTTGGCGCACCCGCTCTTGGCTGAGACGCAGATGCCGGGCCATCTCTTCTCGAAAATGCACCGAGTTGCCGTTGTTCATGCGCATGCGGATGACTTCGGCCTCGCGCTCAGTCAGCTCGTTGAGGCACTCTTCGAACTGCGCCCACAGGTCTTCGCTGAGCAGCAAGTAATCGGGGCTATTGATCTCTTCGTCCGGGATGGTCGCGCCCAAAGTGATGCCCTCGCCGCCCTTGGTGCGGGCATCTAGGCTCAGGAGTTCAGTCTGGTTATTCAGCAGGGTCCGGATCTTCTCCACGTCCATGCCCATGCGTTCGGCCAAGAGCTCGGGCGAGATCTCGTGCCCCATCTGGGCCAGATAATGGTCGCGCTCCCGTTCGATTCGCCGCAGCGTTTGCTGCACATGGGCCGGCACCCGGATGGTTTTGCCTTTGTTGTCCAAGGCCCGGAGGATGGATTGCCGAATCCAGTGGGTGGCATAGGTGGAGAACCGGAATCCCCGCTCAATATCAAACCGCTCCACCGCCCGCATGAGGCCGAGGGCACCCTCCTGGATGAGATCTTCGAGCGGCACCGCGCCGTTCATGTAGGTACGGGCGATATTGATCACCAGGCGCATGTTCGACTCGATGAGTCGCTTCCGGGCCGCTTCATCTCCGGCCCGGGAGGCGCGCGCAAGACTGACTTCCTCCTCATAGCTGAGAAGCGGTGCACGCGTGAGATTTCCCAGATAGCTGGGCATGTCCCCGGAGGATTCCTGCCTTGATTTCGGCATGAAGTCTGCCTATTATGGCTTCTTATGCTCTGGCCCCCCTGCCGGATGCAGGGATGCCCCCGAAGCGGGCCTGATGGCGTGATTTGGTATCCTTCCCCTGGGTGCCATGACTGAAGAAGTTCTGATTCAGAGGCGCCTCCCCGAGTGGCAGCGGTTGGCCGCCCTGACGGCCAAGGCCGACGTCGGCTTCAAAAGCCTAAGCAGCGAAGAGATGGTGGAGTTTGTGCGGCTTTACCGCCAGGCTTCGGGCGACTTGGCCTTCTTGGCCGCCCGCCCCACCAACCCGGACGTTGTCAACTTCCTCAACAGCGCGGTCTCGAGGGCCTATGCGGTCCTCTATCGTGCGCCCCAGCGCCGTTGGTGGCAAATGATCCGCGAAGGACTGGTGACGGGAGCCGACACCGTCCGCCGCCGCGCGGGCTTCATCGGCTTGGCTGCCGCCCTCTTTTTCGCCGGCTGGATCGCCGCTTTCTTCCTCATTGGGGCTCGGCCCGACTTGCGCCCGTTGCTGGTGCCGCCCGAGATGGAGGCAGCCTTCGAGGCCTGGACCTCCGGCGACCTGGAAGCCCGCACCTTCAGCGAGAGCATGGCGATGAGCGCGTTCTACGCCACCAATAACCCGCGGGTCGGGGTGGCCTCGGCGAGCCTGGGGCTGGCTTCCGGCGGCCTGATGACGATTGCGGCCATGTGGCAGAACGGCTTGGTCATCGGAGCACTGGCCTACGAGACCAACCAAGTGGGCCGCCTGGGCTACATGCTCAGCTCCATCTACCCGCACGGGGTGCCCGAAATCGGTGGCATTTTCATTACCGCCGCATCCGGTTTTTGCCTGGGATGGGCGTTCATCCGGCCGGGCAACCGTCGCCGCGTGGATGCCCTTAAGGAAGCCGGCAAGGACGCCTTCACTCTCCTTCTTGTGGGGCTCACGTTGATCTTCACGGCCGCCCCCATTGAAGGCTTCTTTAGCTTTTCCCCCGCCGTACCCCAGTCGCTCAAGGTGGTGGTGGGGACGATTCTGCTGGCCGCTTACCTGACGTTCTTCTCGCGATTTGGCCTGAACGCTAACGCCACTGACGAGCGACCTTCGGCGTGAGCAGCGTCGCCAGGTAGCGAGCGTACGATTTGGCCCGGGTGGGCCGGCGGCGGATGGCTTCTTTGTACGCTTGGCGCGCCCCCTTCAGGTCGCCGCGCAGCGCGCGCTCGGTGCCCAGGCACACCCAGTTGTGGGCAAAGGCGTTGTCCAGCCCGGGGCGCGACTTGTCCTCTGTGCTTTCCCAGGTGGTGATCCACTCCCGAATCCGCCAGCTGTCCTCGTCCATCTTGGTGGTGTTGCGGGCGGCGTTGGTGTCGTGCACGCGGTAGAACGTCAGCGGCTCGTCCACGTGGGCCACCTCCCACCCCCTTGCGATGCGCAGCCACATCTGCCAGTCGCCGCAGCCGTAAAACTGAGGATCGAACGGACCGCTTTGCTCGGCGCAGGCCTGCCGGAACAGCACGCTGCTGGTGATGATCTGGTTGTGGTCCACCAGCGTGGCGAGTTGGTCACCATTGCCCGTTTTGGGCCACGGGAAGCCCAGCGGAGCCGGGTCGGGGTGCCGTTCACTCCGGCCGTTGATGAACCAGCCGCTCGTGTGGACTAACCCCACGCGGGGGTTCTTGTCGAGCGCCTCGACCTGCCGCTGGAGCTTTTCCGGCCCCCACACATCGTCATCGTTGAACACGGCGATGAACTCCCCTTCGGCAAGTTCTAGCCCCCGGTTGAGAGTGGCATAGGTGCCGAGGTTTTGCGGATTGAACTCAATGCGCGCTCCGGCGGCGTTCTCCGTCAGCCACTCCCGAGTACCGTCGGTGCTGCCGTCATCCAGGGCAATGACCTCAAAGTCGCGGTAGGTTTGCGCCTGAATGGAGTCCCACGCCTCCTGAATGTAATCCAAATGGTTAAAACAGGTCAGGAGAATGGAGACGCGCGGCATAGTTATTCGGGACGAATCGCAACCGTGAAGTCGGCGATGTCCAGGCTGGGGTCGGCCTGGTCGCCCACCGGCTCCAAGTTGCCTTCGGAGATGTTGTTATAGACTCGGTCGGCATCTAACCTTAGGGTTAAGAAGCGGTTGGTCTGGCTCGGAATCCGCCCATCACCCAGGGCATCCCACAGGCGGCCCGTACCGCTGGGATTGGTGTTGTTCATGGTCAGCAAGTTGATCTGCACCGACCGGTACCGGTTGAGGTCGGCGAGGGGCACCAATTGGCTCATGTCCACACTAAATCCGATTTCCTGGTTACCCACTTCCACCGGAATCGTGTCCACCGGCGTACCGGTCAGCGTCCATTCGTTCAGCGTGGCATCGCGGAACTGATAGATTTGGTACTGCGGCGACCCCAGGGGGTTCCACAGGATGTAGTGGGTGGCGTTGCCAGCCACAAAGCCGTTGCCCCCCGGCGTGACGACCGGCAGCGGCCCGTCCGTCGTGGGCGAGACGTCCTCGCTGAGACGCAAGGCAACGATGTACACGTAGGGCAGCCCCGGGCTCCCCGGCTCCAGGCCCGTGCGGATGGGGCCATCCGTGCGGAACCGCACCGTGATGCGCGTGCCCGTGCTTGGCCCGGCACTGTCGGGATACTTGGCGCACCCGCTCAGCCCCAGGCTGACCGCTACGACAGCAGCGAATCCGAAAGCGGGAAGATGAGGATGCGTTGGCAGGATTCGCATGTCGTGATTTGGTCTCGGTGAATGGCATCGCGCAGGCGTTCGGCCACCGACATGCCGCACGTTCCGCACGTTTGGTTCGGAGTCAGGACGGCCATGGCGGTGCCTCCGGTTCGCTTGCGGATGGCGTTGTACTTGGCCAAAACATCAGCGGGGATGACGGAAGCGCGCGGCGCCCGATGGCCTTGCGCCTCTTTGAACGCGGCTTCGATCTCGACGTGCACCGCCTGGGCTTTCTTACGCTTGCGGAGGATGGCTTTCTTGATCTCGTCCAGGGCCGTCGTGGCGGCTTCGACTTGAGTTGTCAGTTCTGCCACTTCCGCCCGCAAGGGCTCGGCTTCCGATGTCGCCTTGTCGGCCAGTTCGCGGCTGTGCTCGATGTCGATTTGCACCGCCGAAATCTGCCGGGCGTCCACCTTGCCGTCGTAAAGCTCCTTCTCCTGCTTTTCGGCGTGGGCGCGGCGCTGGCGCGCGGTTTCTTCCAGCTCGTGCAGCTTGGCTTTGGCTTGGTCGCGCTGGGCCGTCAGGGCTTCCAGGGCCTTCTGTTCGGTCTTGGCTTGGGCGAGTTCTTTTTGCCCGGTGTCGAGGTTGTTTGCCTGAGATTGGAGGTCTAGCAAACGCTCATCCACCCGGTGTAGTGCGTAGAGAAGCGTGAGCGTGGACTCTGGCATACCTGCATTATGGCGGGGTTTGGCCCTATCCGACCGTCCGCCCTACGCCATGGCAGGTATGATTCGCGTTCAGGTCTGGGGAGTTGCCCGAGCGGCCAATGGGAACAGACTGTAAATCTGTCGGCGAGAGCCTTCGCAGGTTCGAATCCTGCACTCCCCACCATCGTTCCTGACCTGCCGCTGCTCAAGCCTGAATTGCTCACGCATTTGACTTGGAAAGCATGCGTCTTCAAATTGTCCGCGAAGGTTCGTGAGGAGATTACGCCTCCTATTCTCCTCAAGTCCTGACGAGAATCGAGTTTGGCCCGCTCTGAGCCAATAATCCTCCACGGGACCAGGTTGGCCCATCCGCCAGGGGTTGCAGGTATCCTCTCCCCCGCGCAAGCCCTCGTAGCTCAGAGGTAGAGCACCTCTTTGGTAAAGAGGAGGTCACGGGTTCAATTCCCGTCGAGGGCTCCATTCTTTTGTCCGGCACCCTGCCCGCGCACAACACTTCCCGTTTTCAAGTAGTCTGAACACACATGGACACCGTGACTCCCACGTCGCAAGGCACCGCCCGCCCGCTCACGCTGGAAGACGTGAAAGCCAACCCCAAGGTGCGCACCCTGATTGATGGCGCCAACGAGCTCCTGAAGTCCATGGGCTACACCGAGCACGGGCACCGGCACGTCGGCATTGTCGCCGGCATCACCAAGTCCATCCTCAAGGGCCTCGGCCGCCCCTCCCGCGAGGTTGAACTCGGCATGATTGCCGCCCACCTCCACGACATCGGCAACGTCATCAACCGCCACGATCACCCGATCAGCGGGGCCAACATCGCCTTCACCCTGCTCAATGAGATGGGCATGGAAGCTGTCGAGATCGCGCCGATCCTGGGAGCCATCGGCAATCACGAAGAACTCGTAGGGCAACCCGTGAGCGTGATGAGCGCTGCCCTCATCGTGGCCGACAAGAGCGATGTGCACTACTCGCGGGTTCAGAATCCGATGCTGGAGACCTTCGACATCCACGACCGCGTGAACTACGCCGTGCAGCGCAGCCGCGTGGAAATGCTGAACGAGGACAAGACCATCGAGCTCACCCTCGAAATTGACGCCACTTTCGCCACCGTGATGGAATATTTCGAGATCTTCCTGAGCCGCATGATCATGTGCCGCCGGTCATGCGAAACCTTTGGCTACACCTTCCGGTTGCGGGTCAACGGTACCGTTTTGGGCTAGGCCCCGCACCCTTCGGCAGAGGTTGGTATCCTAACGGATTCGAACGGGCTCTCTGCGGCGACCAGAATCGCCGTCCTCTATGGCCGCTCCGGCGACCTGAGAAAGCCCAGAGGGAGCATACATGCGAAACTACGAAGCGCTTTATATCGTTGCGGCCAACCTGACCGATGACCAAGTGTCCGCCATTGCCAACCGCTGGAAGGAAGTCACCGAGAAGCTCGGCGGCACCGTGGAAGAAGCTGGCAAGTGGGAAACCCGACGCCTGGAGTTTGAAATCAAGAACCACCGCGACGGCACTTACATCTTGATGAAGTTCTCGGGCACCCCCGCGATTCAGCACGAGCTCAAGCGCCAAATGATGATCTCCGATGACATCCTGCGCCTCCGCATCTTCTTGATGGAGGCCGTGTGAGCATCAACCGAGTCGTCCTGATTGGACGGCTGGCCCGCGACCCCGAACTGCGCCAGACCAACACCGGCATGCAAGTGGTGGACTTCACCCTCGCGGTGGACAAGCGCCGCGGCAAGCGGGACGAAGAGCAGGAACCGAACTGGTTTCGCATCTCCGCTTTCGGTCAAACCGCTGAGTACGTGAGCCAGTACCTCTCCAAGGGTCGCTTGGTGGCCGTGGACGGACGCCTGGAGCACCGCAAGTACCAGGATCGGGACGGCAACAACCGCGAAGCAATCAGCATCATTGCCGACAACGTGCAGGGCCTCGATCGTCCGCGTGAAGAAGGCGGCGATGCGGGCAGCGGCAGCGGCGGTCGCGCCACCCCGGCGCGCACCAGCGGCAATTCGCGTGGCCCGGCTCCGTCGGAAGACGACTTCGATCCGTTCGAAGACGAATAAACACGGACCTCGAATAGCATGTCTCGTCGCGAGTTCCTGACGGCGCACGACCCCCACAACATGGTGGGACTGGTCGAAGATTTTCCGGATCAGTGCCGTCGGGCGCTCGCGATTGCTCAATCCACCCCTCTCCCCCCGGGCCAACCTCGGCCCGATAACATCCTGGTGACCGGGATGGGCGGCAGCGCCGCCGGCGGCGACTTTGTGGCCGCTCTCTTTGATGACCAAGGGCGCGTGCCGTGCCAGGTCAATCGCGATTACAGCGTGCCGAACTGGGTCGGGCCGGGCACCCTCGCCTTCGTCTGCTCCTACAGCGGCCAAACCGAGGAGACCCTTGCGGCCTTTGCGGACTTACGCCGGCGCGGGGCCATGCCGTTCGTCATCAGCAGCGGTGGCCAAATCAGCGAGATTGCCCGTCAGGAAGGTTTCCCCCTCATCACCATTCCCGGCGGCCAGCCGCCGCGCAGCGCGCTGGGCTATCTCCTGGTGCCCATCGTCCACGTGTGCGCGCACTTTGGCTTACTTTCGCCCGTGGATTGGGATGCGTTCTTTGCCGTGCTGGATGGTGTGCGCACCCAGTGCGGTCCGGAGAACGAAGCCAGCCCCACCGCCGCGCTCGCCCAAAATCTTTACAACAGCTTAATCTTGTTGGACGGCCAAGGGGCCGCCGCCGCCCGCGTCGCCAACCGCGTGAAGGGTCAGATCAACGAGAACGCCAAGCGCATGGCCTTTGCCAGCGCCCAGCCGGAGCTTTGTCACAACGACATCGTGGGCCGCGAAGGCGCCCACCATCAGGCCGCGCAGTGGGCCACCGTGGCACTTTACGTCAGTGAAGTCTCGGCCAAGATGCTGACCCGTAGCCAGGTCACCGCCCGCCTCACCGAAGGCACGATGGCTACCTACGAGCTTTGTGCCCCCGGCCAGACCCTGTTTGAGCGCATGGTGGGCTTGGCATACATTGGGGATTGGCTTTCATTGGACCTGGCCGCCCTGGGCCAGGAAGACCCGACCGCCATCAAATCCATTGATACGCTGAAGGCCGAACTGGCCCGCGTACCCTAGTCGCCTAGGATCTCGGCGGCAGCCGGGAAGCTCGGGCGCGGTTCAAATCCGACAATCGTGCCTTCGGTGATGGGGTTCGGCACCACCACCACATCCATCCCCGCGGCCCGGGCCGCGAGCGCGCCGTTCTGGCTGTCTTCAAAGGCAAGCACCGCTGACGGGGCAAACCCTAACGCGCGGCACGCCGCCAGGTAGCTGGCGGGATCAGGCTTGCACACTCCCACCACATCGCGCGACATGATGACCGGGAAGACTTCCCGCAAACCCATCCGTCGCAAGAAACCATCAATCCACGCAAACACGCTGTTGCTGGCAATGGCGAGCGGCATGCCGGCTTCTTGCAGGCCCTCGATGAGTTCTCTCACGCCCTCCCGGGGCTCCGGCGGGTTGCCGATCAGTTCGTGGAAGCGCATCATGCGCTGATGCTCAATCAACGGGCGATCGTACGGGCCGACGAGCTCCTCCAGGTGAGCAAAAACGTCCCAACTGCCCGGGGGTGCCCCGACGCATTGGATCCACGCCCTGTGCTCCAGCTTGGCGCCAAGAAACGCGAACGTCTCACTCCACGAATCGAACTCCCGCGACTCGGTATCCAAGATGAGGCCGTCAAAATCAAAGACGACCCCTTGGTAGCGCGGCATCAGTCGTTGTGAGCCTTAGCCTTTTCGATGTCGAGCTCGATCGGCATGCGGAACTTGAAGAACGAGCCCTTGCCGACTTCGGATTCCACCCAAATGCGGCCCAGGTGGACGTCATCCACCAGGTGCTTGACCAAGAACAAGCCGAGGCCGGTCCCGTAGATCTTGCGGTTGTCTTCGTTGTTCACGCGGTGGAACTTTTCAAACACCTTGTGCAGGTGCTCGGCCGGAATCCCGATGCCTTGGTCTTCCACCCACACTTCAATCTCATCGCCATCGCGGAAGGCGTGCACCACCACGTCCCCACCCTCGGGCGAGTACTTGATGGCGTTGTTGAGCAGGTTGGTCAGGATCTGGTCGAACTTGTCGCGGTCGCCCACGATGGTTTCGGGCAGATTCTCGTTGAACTTGCCGAAGACGTGGTGCTTCATGCTGGCTTGCCGCTGCACCATCACCACCTTCTCAAGCATTTCGCCGAGCGCGAAGCGCGAATAGTCCGGCTTGAGGGACTGGCCGCTTTCAATGCGCGCCGTGTTCAGCAAGTCGTCAATCAGGCGGCGGAGGCGGTCGCACTCCTGCTCGATGATGCTGAGGAACTCCTTCTGCTCTTCGCGAGTGAAGTCGTCATCCATCAGCAACGTGGACGTAAAGCCCTTGATGGCGGTGAGTGGCGTGCGCAGTTCATGCGAGGCCATGGCGACGAACGAGGACTTCATGCGGTCCAGGTTCTTCTGGTCGGTGATGTCGTTGAGGATAGTGACGTAGCCGAGGCTCTTGCCCTCCTCGTTCTTCACCGCCGCGCCCTGGATGGTGTAGTGCCGCTCGACGCCCTGGGGCATAACGGTCACCTCAGAAATCTCTTGCGCCGAACCGTTCACCCCGTCCTTGAGGAACTTGCAGACCTCTTCACTCGGGATGATGTCGTGGATGGACTTGCCCAATACGTCGTCGGTCTCGATGCCGAAGAGGTGACGAGCCGCCGAGTTCATTTGGCTGATCTTCTCTTGCGGGGAGACCAGGATCAGGCCCGTGGAAATCGACTCGAAGGTCTGGAGGAGCTCTTCGCGCTCTTCCACCACCTCGCGGTAGAGCTGAAGGTTGGCGATGATGGAGCCAACGTTCTTGGCCATGCGCTCCAGCAGGCGCACGTCTTCGTCGTTAAAGTCGTCTCCGTGGCGCTTGTTAAAGGCGTGCAGAACCCCGATGGTGTTGCGCTCCACCACGCGATTCTCTTCGTCTCGCTTTTCAATAATGAGCGGTACGGTGATCCCGTTGGTGACGTGCAGCAGCGACACCAAGTCCTTCTTGGTGCGGTTATCGTTCGGCGCGTCGTGGAACAACAGCGGCTCGCCGGACCGGAACACTTCGCCCGACACCCCTTGGGTGGCCCGCACGCGGAACAGGTTCAGCTTGTCGAGGTCAACGCCGTGGCTGGGCGGGATGGCGATCAGTTCCCCTTGCTCTTGATCGAAGAACATGACCACGATCTTCTCCGCCTGCAGAATCATCGCAATGCGCTGTACCAGGCGACGGAGGGTGGATTCGCCGTCTTGAAGCGGCGCCACTTCCATGGGCGTTTCCGAATTGGACTGCGATGAGGAGGTTGTGGCCGAACTCGGGCTTCCCTGGGCGAGTTGCGATTCCAAGTCATGGATTCGCTGTAGCAGCGCGTCGCGATCGTCAGTCATGGCGTCCGTGTTCATTCCTCTCCGTGGCTGAGAAAAGCCCGAGCGGGGCCTTCATCATACCTGCCAGACGGGATTGCTTCGGGCCAGGTTCCCTGGCGGTATATTGGGGTCCATGGGCGGCCACTTGGAACCGTTGCCGCTGTTTCCTCTCCATACGGTGCTTTTTCCATATGCACCCCTGCAATTGCACGTCTTCGAGAGTAGATACCGAGAACTGATCCAATATTGCTCCGAAGAAGATACGGGGTTTGGAATTGTTTTGATTCGGCAGGGCGCCGAGGTCGGCGGCGAGGCAGAACCCTACATGGTGGGCACGGCCGTGCGCATTGTTGATGTCCGAACAAATACCGACGGCACCCTGGCCGTGCAGGTGGTGGGGCAGCGTCGATTCCGGATCCGCCGATTCGACGACGACCGTTCTTACCTGGTCGGGCAAGTGGAGCGCGTGGTGGAGATGGAGGTGGAAGACAGCCCCCGTTGCGATGCGCTCGTCCTGAAAACCCGCGAGTACCTCAAGCAATATTTCGAGGGCCATTTCGCGCAGTTCGATATGCGAGTGGCCGAAGTGCGCCTGCACGAGGACCCGACCGTGCTCTCCTTCCAGGTCGCGAGCCTGCTGCACGTGGACGACCGGCAAAAGCAGTATTTGCTGGAGATGACCGACACCCTGGAGAGGCTGAGCACCATGCTCCCGATGCTGGAGCAACTGATTCTGGAAGCCGAACCCGGCCCCGTCCAGCCCATGCACCGCCAAGACCACGAAGGCTGGATCTTTAAGAACTAGCCCTGCAGCCGCGCCGTGAGAAGCTGGTGGAAGTGGTGAATCCCCACTTCCTGCGTCGGGCTGTAGCGGCCGTGTTGGTAGTTGCGACTCTTGAGCCCGCGATGGACCAGTTCCACCACCACCTCGTCCTCGCGCTCCACCCGGTCCAGGGCCGCGCCGGCCCCCACGTCCATGCGGCTGGCATCTCGCACATAGCCGATGAACGACACCCGCGTGCGGTCCACGCCCAGCGGGCGCACCACATTCAGGCTGAGCCCCCACGGATAGAAATTGAACATGAGGTTGGGGAACACCCAGAAGTAGAACGCCGCCACCCGCTGGCCCGCAAAGCGGTGACCTGCCGGAAGGTCAAAGCAATCCTCCCCTTCATTGCCAATGGCCACCTGCAGCACGCCGTAGGGGAACCGCTCCACTTGGTAAGCGCCGTAGTCCAGCACCGCGTTAAGATCGGCATGGACGAACGGGATGTGGAAGCCTTCCAGATAGTTGTCCACGTACAGCGCCCAATTCGCCCGCACCAGGTAATCCCGCGTGCGGGTGGGCTCAGGCACAAACTCGCGCAGGTCCATCCACCCCACCAACTCCTGCATCTCGCGCATCACTTCGGCAAAGGGGGCCTCGGGCCGGAGCGAAGCGAACAGATGTCGCCCCCAGGTCGCGTGGGATACCCTCGGGAGGTGATCGGCCTCACTCGGGAAGTCGGCGACTTGCTCGAACTCGGGCATGAACTGGAACTGCCCGTCCAGCCCAAAGCGCCGGCCGTGGTAGCGGCACCGCAAGAAGCGCTCGTGCCCCGCCGCCTCGCACACCACCATGCCCCGGTGCGTGCAGACGTTGCTGAGGCAGTGCACCTGGTCTTGGCGGTCGCGGGTGAAGACGATGGGCTCATCCAGGCTGCCCTCAAGGAGAGTGCAGGGCCACACCGCGTCGGGCACCTTCACGTGGTCGGCATCGCCCACCCACTGCCAGCTGGGCACAAACACGCGCTCCAGAATCTGTTGGAATACACCGGGATCGGTGTAAAGCCGCTTATCAGGGGTGTGAGCCTGGCGGATATCCGCATGGACCAAGGGAATGCTTGTCATGATGCGGAACAAGACTTGGTGCGCAGGAAAGGACTCGAACCTTCACGCCTTGTGAGCACTACCACCTCAAGGTAGCGTGTCTACCAATTTCACCACCTGCGCAACCGGGAAGCAAGATGATACCCGAGTTCAAAGACGACTAGGACTCCGCCTAGCCGCCCGCTTGCCGCCCTTCAATCGCCGCGATGAGCGAAGCCGCCGCAAACCCCATGCGCATATCGAAGGCGTTGTTCGTGTTCTCCCGGAAGTCAATCTCCAGGTTGTAAACAAACGGATTAAATCGCTGCCGCAGGTCCACTACCCGCTGACCGTTGTTCAGCCGGAGGTCAAAGTTCTGCGGGATGAGGGCCGTGAGGAAGCGCCGCACCAGGGCCAGGGCTTGGTTGTCCTCGGTTATGCGCCCGATCTCGTTGTCGTGGGGGTCCATCACAATCCACTCGTCGCGGATGATGGACGACCACCCCTTGCGCTTGTAGGCGCCCAGCTTCTCGTTGGTCGTCAGGTCCACCACGTCGTAGGCGGCGCTGAAGTCCATGATGGTGCGCGCCTTGATGCCGATCCACGGGCGCTGCATCGCCTCGTCGGCGTAGAGCGTGATGTCCTCGCGGAGCTTGAACCCCTTTTGGTGACAAAACACGACCAGATTTCCGCCCGAATCATAGATCCGGAAGTTCGACCCGATCAATTTGAAGACCTGTCGCTTGAGAAGGAACAACTGCGACGGAGCCAAAGGCGTGGACATGACAAGGGCGTTTTACCACGCGCCAGGCAAGCAAAGAAAAAGCCCGATGCTTGCCAGAAGCACCGGGCTAATCGCGTGACCTCGACCCCTTAGGGGAAGATGCCGCGCATGGTGGTGGCTTCGGCCACCCGTTGCACCGCAATGATCATGGCGGCGGTGCGCATGTCCACGTTGTGCTTGGTCATCGTGTCGTACACCGCGTGGTAGCTGCGCCGCATGATGTTGCTGAGGCGATCGTTGACCTGCTCTTCTTCCCAGAAGTAGTTCTGCAGGTCTTGCACCCACTCGAAGTAGCTGGTGACAACGCCCCCGGCGTTGGCCAGGATGTCGGGGATGACCAGAATGCCCTTGTCGTACATGATCTTGTCCGCTTCCGGCGTGGTCGGGCCGTTCGCGCCTTCCACCACCAGCTTCGCCTTGATCTTGTCGGCGTTGGCCACGGTGATCTGCTCTTGGATGGCGGACGGCATCAGCACGTCGCAGTCCAGTTCCAGCAGTTGCTCGTTGCTGATCTGCTCGCACTCGGTGTAGTTGCGCACCCCACCTTCCACGCCGCTGTACCGGTGGTACAGCTCGTTGATCGGCAAGCCCTTCGGGTTGTAGATGCCTCCCACCGCGTCGCTGACGGCGACCACGATGGCCCCTTCTTGCTCGGCCAGGCGCGCGGCCACAGAGCCCACGTTCCCAAAACCTTGCACCACCACCTTGGCGCCGTTGAGGCTGGTGCCCAAGCTCTTGCAGCCTTCGGCGGCCGTGACGACGACGCCCCGACCGGTGGCTTCCACACGACCCTCAGAACCGCCCAGTTCCAGCGGCTTGCCCGTCACCACGCCCGGCACGGTGTAGCCGGCCTGCATGGAGTAGGTGTCCATGATCCAGCCCATCACTTCGGCATTGGTGCCGATATCGGGGGCGGGGATGTCGCTCCGCTCGCCCATGATGTTGTTGATGGAGGTGGCGTAGCGGCGCGTCAGCTTCTCGAGTTCACGCTTGCTGAGGCGCTTGGTGTTGACCTTGACGGCGCCCTTGGCCCCGCCGTAGGGGATGTTGACGACGGCACACTTCCACGTCATCCACATCGCCAGCGCGGTCACTTCTTCGACGTCCACTTCGGGGTGGTAGCGAATGCCCCCCTTCGTGGGGCCTCGGCTCAGGTTATGTTGAACCCGATAGCCTTCGAAAACTCGCACCTCGCCACTGTCCATCACCACCGGGAAGGCCGTGATGACCTGCCGGACGGGATGGGCAAGGACCTGGTGCAGGCCTTCATCCAAATTAAGATACTGGGACGCCATCGCCAGTTGCTGGCGCGCCATTTGAAGAACGCGATGACCGCTCATGTCGTTTTAGAACACCCGACGCACAAACCAATATTGCAGGATATGGGTGAACCCAAACGCCAGAGCAACATTGATCAAGGCCGCCAAGAGTGTAGCCTGAAAAACGCGCCCAAGTTCTGCCGGTGGGGAGACTAGGATCAGAAGAATCGAAGCCAGCAGGGCCGCCGTACCTACGAGCAGGCTGCGTTGAGCCTTGTTGAGGGCCGTATCGCGCTGCGCAAGCATGGAAAGCGCAAACGCCAAAACAATCCGGCTGAGGCAAAGCCCCGCCATGTCCCCGCCCGAAATCCCCCCGGCAATGACGCCACTGGCCAAACCCCACAGCGCGGCTTGGCCGGGCCGACAGAACGTGGCGATGAGGAGCGTGAGCACCAGAAGCGGATCGGCTAACCCTCCGGGGAGCATCGCACCCCCCGGCCACGCCACCATGAGCAAGCCCGCCAAAAACCACATGATGCTGTGCAGCACCCAGCCGATGTTCGGGTTCATTTGAGAATCCAAGCCTCCCGGACACGGTCCACCTTGGCTCGGGGCACCAAGAACGCGCGCAAGGAGCCAAAATCGCGATCCTTGCTCGATTCGGTCACAAACCCAATCGGTACGCCCGGCGGGATGTGCTCGGAGAAACCCGACGTCACAATCACCGAGCCCGGCTTGATGGCCACGGGTTGGGTGTATTCAAAAATCAACCGTTGCGAGGATTCACCACGCACCAGGCCCACGGCCGGGGGCTCTCCGCGCAAGGCGGCCCCTACAGCTTGGCTATTGCTGGTGATAAGCGCGGCTTGGCACCGCGCCGCATCCACTTGGGTCACCACGGCCAGCAAGCCCCCATCGGCGACCACGCCCTGGCCGACCACCACTCCGTGATCCCGCCCCTTGCTGAGGGTGATGGTGGCCCGGTAGGGCGAATACAGCAGAATCTGCGCCGGAACGCGGGTGCGCCCGTAGTTGGGCCCTTGCTGCTGTTTCGCCAACGATTCGTAGCTGCGTTGCCACTCGGCGGCCTCGGCCGCGTAGAGTTCCATGGCCGATTGCAATTGGGCGATGGTGCGTCGCTGCTGGGCCACCGCGCCGGCCGAACCAATGCCGCTGAAGAACATCCCCGGCCCTTCGATCATCGGCCGCAGACCTGCGCCCATCGGCAAAAAGATAGTCCGCACGGTGCGGGTGAGCGGGTCCACAGACTGATTGCTCCGGGCCACGGTTTGCATGCGCCCCAGGGCCAGGCCCATCACGAGGGCGAGGATCAACCAGACCGTATCGGGGCTGAGGCGGCGGCGCTTCTTCACCCGCGTGACATCCGTTCGAGCATACGTCGCAGATTCGGATTCGAGAGCTCTTCCA
>CALRVA020000050.1:0-16931 GCA_943371495.1 Archangium gephyra
AGCGGGTCAGCCTGGCCGACCTCATCGTGCTGGCAGGTAACGCCGGCATCGAACTCGCGGCGGCGGCAGCGGGTGAAAAGGTCAGTGTGCCGTTCACGCCGGGCCGCACCGACGCCACCCAAGAGCAGACCGATGTCGAATCGTTTGCGGTGCTGGAACCCCAGGCCGATGGCTTCCGCAACTACCAGCGCACGGCCTTTGCCGTGCCCGCCGAAGCCCTGCTGCTGGACAAAGCGCAACTGCTCACGATCACTGCGCCCGAAATGACGGTGTTGGTGGGTGGCCTGCGTGCCATCAACATCAACGCGGATGGCAGCCAGCACGGCGTGTTCACGCAGCGGCCGGGAGCCCTGACCAACGACTTCTTCGTGAACCTGTTGAGCATGGACACCACCTGGACGGAAACCGCCGACATGCCCGGCCACTATGAGGGCCGCGATCGCCAGACTGGAGCGGTGCGGTGGACAGCTACGCGAGCCGACCTGGTGTTTGGTTCCAACTCGGTGCTGCGGGCGCTGGCCGAGGTCTACGGCAGTGCGGATGGTCAGCCGAAGTTCATGCAGGATTTCATCCAGGCGTGGACCAAGGTGATGAACCTGGACCGCTTCGACGTCGCCCGCTAAGCGCGCGGACTTAGGCGGCCCCGGGGGTTTTGGCCTCCGGGGCCGTTTAGGTTTCAGCCCGAACCGAGCCGCACCGTGCCCACCACCACCGAATCCACGGTCAGGTTCTCGGCACGTTGCAGGTCCACTTTGAGCGGCACGAGATAGCCCCCGTCCTTGGGCATCAGGCTGGTCTTGACCGTCGTGTCTCCCACGGTCACCGAGCAGGTGATGCATCCCCAGCCGTAGCTCAACTCCCGGGCTACGGCCCGCACTTGCGCGGCTGCATCCTCCGGCAGGCGGGCAAAGAGGAACGGCGCGGGGCCGCGCCACTCGAATGCCACCGCCTCAAAGGGGATTTCCATCACGGTCCCCCAAGTTTAGCGGACGTGCTCGAAAGCTGATTCGCCCGCCACAAACCCGGTGGCGAAGGCCGCCTGCAGGTTGTAGCCACCCACCGGCCCCGCGATATCCAGAATCTCGCCGCACAAAAAGAGGTTCGAAACGAACTGACTCTGCATGGTCTGCGGGTTCACTTCCTCCAGGCTCACGCCCCCGGCCACCACTTCGCCCTTCGGCAAAATCACTTCGCGCACGGCACCTAAGGGGAACCCTTTCAAGCCGTTCAGCAGGCGATTGCGCACCTTGGTCGGGGTTTGCGCCATGGGTGTGTTCGCGGGAATCTCGAGCTCAAAGAGCAGCCCTTCCAAGAACCGTTCCGGCCCAAAGTCTTCTAGCCACGTCGCGACTTGCCGCCGGGGATTTTCCTTGGCATAGGCCAAGAACCGCTCCGTCAATTCTTCAAAGCTTAGGTCCGGCACCACGTCCACCTCCAGCGTCACCGGAGCTTGGGAGATGTGTTCGCTGACTTCGCGGCTAATGCCCAGGCAGCACGGCCCGCTGATGCCCCGGTGCGTAAAGAGGAGGTCGCCTCGCCACTGGGTAAATGTCTTGCTTTGCCGCCCGCGCAGCACGCAGTCACGCAGCGCAATCCCGGCCCAGTCTTCTCGCATCTCTCGCAAGTGAATCGGGGCGAGGGCGGCCAGTGTGGTCACAATCCGGTGCCCCAAGGACCGCGCCCACGGCCAGCCGTCGCCGGTCGTACCGGAGTTCGGATAAGACGAGCCCCCGGTGCACAGCACCACCGCCCCGGCTTCCACCGGGCCTTGCTCGGTCAGCACGTGGCTGATCTCGGAGCCAGCCCGTTCAAACCCGGTCACCGGGCACTCAAGGCGGATGTCCACGCCCGCCTCTCGCAAGTACGAACGCAGGATGGCGACGACATCCTTGGCGGTGCCGTGGGTGGGGAAGATGCGCCCATCCGGACGGGTGTAAACCTCCAGGCCCCGGGAGGTCAACATGTCCACGATCACGTGGTTGGGGAAGCGGTAGCACGCCGGGCGGATGAACCGGGCTTCGTGCGGGCGGAAGGCACGCAGCACATCTTCCAGTGGGCCATCGTGCGTGATGTTGCACTTGCCCCCGCCTGAGATGAGAATCTTGGTGCCCAGGCGGTTGGTCTTCTCCAGCAGGATGACCGGCGCCCCCAGGGTGGCGGCGCGCCAAGCCGCCATGATGCCGGCGGCTCCGGCCCCCACCACCACGACGGGCTTGCTGTTCATCCCGCTAGTTTAGTGCGGTTAGCCTCGGCGGCCGTTACGGGATCCGCTTCGCTGGGACTGGAAGACGAAGTTTTGGCGAGCATTGCGCGCGGGGTAAGCGCGAGGCATGTGCACCACCGGGGCCGGCGGGGCGGCGTCCGGGTTGGTCACCGGGATCGGCTGCTTCAGCACGCGCTCGATGGCGCGGACTTCCTTCGACTGCTCCGGCGTGGCCAGGGTGATCGCCCGGCCGGTGTGGCCCGCGCGGCCCGTGCGGCCGATGCGGTGCACGTAGTCCTCGGGGTTATCCGGCAGGTCGTAGTTCACCACCAGCTCAATCTCCTTCACGTCAATCCCGCGAGCGGCAATGTCCGTGGCGACCATCACGCGGTAGCGACCCGTCTTGAATCCGGTGAGGGCATCCTTACGTTGGGCCATGGTGCGGTCGGAGTGGATTTCGCAAGCCGAGTGGTTCGCCGTTTTCAGGGCCTTGGCGACCTTGCGGGCACCGTGGCGCGTGCGGGCAAAAACCAGCACCGTGCCGGCGTGCTCTTCCAGCAGGTAGTTCAGCGCGTCCGGCTTGTTGGCGTGCGGGATGTAGGTGACTTCCTGCTTGATGCTCTCCACCGGGGTGCCGGCGGGAGTGACTTCCACCGTCTCCGGGTATTCCATGAACTCGTCAGAAAGCTTGCGCACTTCCGGCGGCATGGTGGCCGAGAACATCATGGTTTGGCGGCGCGGCGGCGTGGCGGCCAGGATGCGGCGGATGGCCGGAGCAAAGCCCATATCCAGCATGCGGTCCGCTTCGTCCAGCACCACAATGCCGGCGTGGCGCAGGTTCACCGAGCGGCGATCCATGTGGTCAATCAGGCGGCCAGGGGTGGCGACCACCACTTCCGGGCGGGCGCGCAGGGCGTGCACTTGCTGATTGATGCTGGCGCCCCCAATGATGAGGGCCGTGGTCACGCCGAGCTTGTGCAGCGTTTCTTCAATCTGCATGGCCAGTTCGCGGGTCGGGGCGAGGACGAGGCCAAATTCGGTGGGGCGAAGTCGCTCCAACATGGGCAGGCTAAAAGCGAGCGTCTTGCCGGTGCCCGTCTGGGCAATCCCGATCACGTCCACACCCTTCAGGGCGATGGGGATGGCCCCGGATTGAATCGGGGTGGGGGATTCGAACTTGAGCGCCGAAACCTTGGCAAGAAATTTGGGGGAGAGGCCGAGTTGATCGAAGCC
This sequence comes from Archangium gephyra, assembly GCA_943371495.1. Taxonomy (GTDB): domain Bacteria; phylum Armatimonadota; class Fimbriimonadia; order Fimbriimonadales; family Fimbriimonadaceae; genus JAHBTC01. The sequence continues at coordinate 3,437 of CALRVA020000050.1, forward strand.
GAGGGTGAGGGAAATCGTAGGCATGAAAAGACCGAAGCTCCACAGCGTCGGCAAGGGATATTGTGACAGGTTCAGTTGAACTGAAGGTGGGCACCCGTGCCAATGTGCCCGCGTAAAGACCCGGGGTCAGCCCCGAGATATGGCCAGGTTCACCTGAAAAATGAGGTCAGGATCCTCTTTCAATCGCCGCATTTCCGCCACCAGTTTGCGGGTAAGTTCGGCGCGGTCCGCGGTCGGGCCGAGCGGCCAAAGGTTCTTCTGTTCGTGCGGGTCGGCCACCACATCAAACAGTTCCCACTCCTTTAAGTCGTAGTAGTAGATCAGTTTGTTGCGCTGCGTGGCAATGCCCACCCACCGGGGCACCCGGTGGTCGGGGTCATTGCTTTCGTAGAAATGGCCGTAAGTTAGGTTCCGGTTGGTCAGGTCTGACGGGCGCTGGGTGACAGGCCACAGAGAGCGCCCCTGCATATCCGTCGGCACCGGCACGCCCGCCGCTTCCAAGATCGTTGGGGCCAAGTCCACGTTGCTGGTGAGGGCGGTGGCCACGGCCGGCCGCAACCCGGGGCGGCGCACAATGAGCGGCGTGCCCGCCGAGGGCTCGTAGAACCAGCGCTTGTCGTACCAGCCGTTTTCACCGAGGAAGAACCCCTGGTCCGAGGTGTAAATCACCACGGTGTTCTTGTCCTGGCCGGTGCGCCGGAGTTCCTCCATCAGGGCGCCCACGCCGTCATCCACGCTCTTCACACAGCGCATGTAGTTGCGCAGGTATCGCTGGTAGTTGGTGGCCAGGAGGTCGTTGCTAGCTTCCAATTGCGCGGCATAGGCTTGGTCTTGCGGCGCCCAGGCGGCTTGCCATTGCGCCAGTCGGTCGCCCTCAAGGGCCGGGGGCGCGTATTGCACCATCAGGTCCTCTTGCAGGCGCATGTGCCGGTCAATCCGCATGCTCACTTGCGGGGCCATCGAGTTCAGGCCCGCGTAGTCGGTGCGCAGGGTGGGGGGCTCGGCGTAGGTTTTGTCCAGGAATAGTGACCACGTCGACGGCGAGGGGATGAAGTTGCGGTGCGGGGCCTTGTGCCCCACCATCAAAAAGAACGGCTTGGTGCGGGGGCGGCGCATCCAAGCAAGTGACTTCTCCGTGATGATCTCGGTCACATAGCCCGGGGCGGTGATGCGGCCTTCGCGGGAGATGAAGACGGGGTCGTAATACGCGCCCTGCCCGGGCAGCACGTCGAAATCATCGAAGCCGGTGGGGTCGCTTTGCAGGTGCCACTTGCCGATGACGGCCGTTTCGTAACCCGCCGTCTGCAACGCCTTGGGGAAGGTCGGCTGGTCACCGTCGAAGGTGGTGGTGTTGTCGCGGTGGCCGTTCAGATGGGCGTGTTTGCCGGTCAAGATGGCGGCCCGGCTGGGGGCGCAAAGCGGGTTGGGGGTGTAGTGCCGATCGAACCGGACGCCTTCGCGGGCCAGCTTGTCCAGGTGGGGGGTTTGGATGTGCGGGGAACCGTAGGCCGAGATCGCAGCCCGGGCGTGGTCATCACTCACGATAAGGATGATGTTCGGGGAATTTGAACTCGCCGAGGGCACCGAAGTGGCCAAGCAAAGCGCGATTCCCGAGAGCACCCCCGGAGCATACCAAGCCCACTTGGTAAACTTGCCTGCGTGAAGATTGGCATCTCTGCCCTCATGGTTGTTTCCCTCATTGTTCTCGTCGGTTGCGGCGCGCAGGAACCCACGGGTGTTCCCCCGACCGCTGCCACGGGCACCACGACGGGCGGCACCACCACCCCCAACACCCCGAGCGAGCCGGTGGCCGGCGGCACCGAAGTCACCGAAGCCGAGCTTGAAATGCCGTTCTATCCGGGCGGCGTTCTCAAGGCCGGCTCGGCGTTTGAGGTTGTGACCCCCTCGGAGGAGAACTACAGCGTCGTTTACACCACCGGTGATGAGCCGAGCAAGGTTGAAGCCTTCTATAAGGAGAAGTTCGCCGACGCCACGTTTGGGCCGCTCAATACCGCCGAAAAGGAAGGATTCTTGATGAACAAGACCCTGCCCAGCGGCAAGAAGATCGCCCTTACGGCTTTGCGCACCAAGGGAAGTGCGGAGACGGAAGTCACCCTCTCGGCCGGCATGGTGAAGTCAGAAGGCGAGAAGGCCGACGCGGCCCCCGCCACCGGCAACTAACCTCGGTTTCGCCGGAACTTCAACTGCCCCGTGCGTCGGTAATAACCCCTGGGGGTAATGTCCCCTTCGGAAAAACGATCTCCGAAGGGGACGACGCACCATCATGCATTTCTTATCGCGTAAAGGAGCCTTGCTCGCGGCACTCGCCGTGATGGCGGGCGCTACTGCTCCAGCTCAAGCCAACTGGGAGTTGGTGAATCGGTACACAACCGATTACCTCCGTCCTTCCATCTACAGCCTCTCGCTGGCACCCTCGTTCATTCAAGAGACAGACGAGTTTTGGTACGCCTGGCGTTCGAGTGATGGCTACCGCTACTGGCGTGTGCACCCAGAAAAGCGCACCAAGCGCCCGCTGGTGGACAGCGTCAAACTGGCCGCCCAACTGTCGGAAGTCAGCCGCAAGCCGTACGACACCAGCAACCTTGATCTCCAGCAGATCACCTTTGTGGATAAGAGCACGACCGTGATCCGGTTTGTGATCGGCGAAGAGCGGTTTGAATACGACACGGAAAAGGAGATTCTCAAGTCGCTTGGCCCCGTTCGCCCGCCCCAACAGGGTGGCGCGGCCGTCAACCGCTTTGGCCGGAATCAAGATGGCCAACGCGTGGGCAACCAGACCCCGCCAGCGGAAGACGTGACCAACCGTCCGTTTGGCAACTACGCCCCGGACAAGAAGCGATACGTTTATGCCCTGGATCACAACCTCTACTATGTGGAGATTGTGGATGGCAAGGAAACCGAGCCGGTTCAACTCAGCAAAGATGGTGAGGAAGAGTACAGCTTTGGCGGAGGCGGCCGCTTTGGCGGTGGTCAGCAGGGTGAACAGCAGGGCCAGGGCCGCGAACGCCGCACCCGCCCGGGCGTGACCTGGAGCCAAGACAGTGCGCGCTTCTACACCATGCGGTTCGACCGTCGCAAGGTCAAGGATCTGTGGTTGGTCAACTCGCTGGCCATGCCGCGCCCCACCCTCCTCACTTACAAGTACGAGATGCCGGGCGAACCGGAAGTGACGCAGCAAGAACTGCACGTCTTCACCACGTCAAAGAAGGAATTGGCGCGGGCCAAGGTGGATAAGTACAAAGATCAGCAGATGTTTGACATTCACTGGCAAGAGACCACCAGTGATGCTCTGCGAATCGTCCGCCGCAATCGCCTTCAGCGCGAGATGGAACTCATTGAACTGGACCTGAATACCAATGAGGTCAAGGTTCTGCTCACCGAGTCCGTGGAGAACGCCTACCTCGAACGTCGCCCGGTGCGCTACATCAAGCCCGGCGGCGACTTCATTTGGTGGAGCGAGCGCACGGGTTGGGGCCACCTCTACCTGTATTCCAACGACGGGAAACTGAAGCACGCCATCACCAGCGGGCCGTGGCGCGTCGAGGGCCTCACGGACTTTGATGACAAGAAGAACGAGATCTTCCTGGCCTCCTTTGGTCGCGAAGCCAATGAGAACCCCTATTACCGGCATAATTACCGGGTAAACCTGGATGGTTCCGGCCTTACTTTGCTCGATCCGGGCAATGCCGACCAGAGCACCACGCTCACCCCCAGCAAGAACTTTGCCGTCAGCGTTTACAGCCGCATTGACATGGCCCCCGAGGCCGTGGTGCGCGATCGCAGTGGCAAGGTGATCATGGAACTGGAGAAGGCTGACCTCTCTCGCCTGTACGAAACGGGCTGGAAGATGCCGGAATCCTTTAAGGTGAAGGCTGCCGACGGCGTGACGGATATCTACGGTAACATGTGGAAGCCGTTCGACTTTGACGCGCGCAAGAAGTATCCGATCATCACCTACGTTTATCCGGGTCCGCAAACGGAGAGCGTGACGGCCAACTTCTCGCCGACCATCGGCATGCAGCGCCTGGCGCAACTGGGCTTCATCGTCATCCAGATTGGGAACCGAGGTGGAAACCCGGCCCGATCCAACGCCTACCACTCCTACGGTTACTACAACCTGCGCGACTACGGCCTGGCCGATAAGAAGGCGGGCATGGAGCAACTGGCCGCGCGCCACAGCTTCATCGACATTTCGCGCACGGGGATCTACGGTCACTCGGGCGGGGGATTCATGACGGCGGCGGCCCTGCTGTTGCCCCCGTTCAATGAGTTCTTCAAGGTCGGCGTAAGTAGCGCGGGCAACCACGACAACAACGTCTACAACAGCAACTGGAGCGAGCAGCACCACGGTCTGCGCGAAGTGCCGGTGACCCAAGGTCAGGGGCAAGCGGGCCAAGGCGCGGCCACGGGTCGCACGGCTCCGGAAGAGCTGTTCGCGGACGAAGCACCGCAGGAGCAAACCGGCACGGGCACCAAGTTTGAGATCAAAGTGCCGACCAACGCTGAACTCGCCGCCAACCTCAAGGGCAACCTGATGCTGGTGCACGGGGACATGGACAACAACGTCCACCCGGTGGGCACGGTCCGACTCATCAACGCGCTCATTCGCGCCAACAAGCGGTTCGAGATGATGTTCCTGCCGGGGCAAGCCCACGGCTTCGGGGACATGAACCCTTACTTCACGCAGCGGATGTTTGAATACTTCGCCCAGCACCTGCTGGACGAGCGGATTCCGTCCGGCGCGGACATGGTCGTTCGCCCGTAACTCACGGCTGAACGCACAACGACGAGACCCTCGCCCATCTCAGGCGAGGGTTTCGAGCGTTTCCAGGGTGCGCTCCCAGCTCAGGCAGCCATCGGTGATGCTCTGCCCGTAAACCAGGGGCTGCCCGGTTTCCAGGGATTGCTTGCCGCCCACCAGGTTGCTTTCCATCATCACGCCGATGATGGGCGAGGTGCCCGTGGCCCGTTGCCGCACGACGTCGGCGGCAATCTCTGGCTGGCGTTCGGGGTCGCGGCGGCTGTTGGCGTGGCTGAGGTCCACCATCACGCGCTCCGGCAAGCCGGCTTTGCGCAGCTTGCCCGCCGCATCACTCACCGACTTCTCGTCGTAGTTCGGTGTCTTGCCCCCGCGCAGAATGATGTGGCAATCCCGGTTGCCGCGCGTCTCCACAATCGCGCTGTGCCCACCCTTGGTGACGGAGAGGAACGAGTGCGGGTGTTGGGCCGCCAGGATCGCATCCACCGCGATATCCAGGTTGCCGTTGGTGCCGTTCTTGAACCCCACCGGGCAGCTCAGCCCGCTGGCGAGCTCACGGTGCACTTGGCTTTCCGTGGTGCGCGCGCCGATGGCCCCCCAACTCACCAGGTCCGCCACGTATTGCGGCGAAATCATATCGAGGAACTCGGTGGCCACGGGCATGCCCATTTCCGTGATCTCCATCAGCAGGCGCCGCGCCTGCCGCAGACCGTAGTTGATATCGAACGAGCCATCGAGGTGCGGGTCGTTGATGAACCCCTTCCAGCCCACGGTGGTGCGCGGCTTCTCGAAGTACACCCTCATCACCAATTCAATTCGTCCGGCCATCTGCTTGCGCACTGCGGCCAGCCGCTGGGCGTATTCCAAAGCCGCGTCCATGTCGTGGATGCTGCACGGGCCACTAATGACGAGCAAGCGCGGGTCCTCGCGCTGCAGGATGCGGATGATGGTGGCGCGGGATTCGGCGATGAAAGCCGCGTTCGCTTCTGTCACCTGGAACTCACGCACAAGGTGGGCCGGGGGGGCTAACTCGCGGATTCCCGCAATCCGCAGGTCATCAATTTGGGGTCGGCCAGGGGTCCTCATGCGCTCGCCTGTCTAGTCTACGGCCCCGAGGAAGAGCACCTCCGGGAGGCGGGGCCGAACTACCGGGGCCTCATCCCCCAAGCATTAGGCCTCGAGGCTTTTCATTTCGCCGGCCACCAGGCTGACGGCATCGTTGAGCGTGATGACACCGACCACCGCGTGGTTCTCGTCTTCCACCAGGGTCATCTTGGTCTCCTTGGCGCGGAGGGTTTCAAAGAGGTCAATGGCCGATTGGTCGGCACGCAAGCGGGGTAGTTCAGAGAGCAGATTCGTCAGGGGCACTTCCTCTCCGCAGTACCAGTCGCGCACGCGCAAGAGACCGGCGGTTTGTTCCCAGCCGCCCCGATATACGGGCAGATACGAGTGGGATGAGTGGCGGATGGCCTCCTCCATGCGCTTGCGATCCCAGTTCAGGTCAATCGCTTCAATCTGATCAATGGGGGTCATCACTTCGCCGCAGGTACGTTCGCTGAGTTGGAAGGCGTTCTGCACAAACTCGCTCTCCCGCTTATCAATGGCCCCACTCCGGATGCCCTCGCGAATCAAGGTGAGCAAGTCCTGCTCGGTCACGCGGGCTCCCAAGCGTGCCCGACGATTCACGGCACCTTCGGCGATCTTGCTGGTCCGGCTCACTAGCCACGCGAGCGGCCGAGTGATGCGGATGAGCCAATAGAACGGCCGGGCAAACCAAAGGGCGATGGCGTCCGCATGGTCAAACCCAATCTGCTTCGGGATGACATTGGTGACAATGAGGGCCGCAATGGTCATCACGACCAAGGTCAGGCCGCCTGCCACGGGCTGGGCATGGGCTTGCTGAATCCATGACTGCGCCAAGAACCACTGCGTGACGCTGGGAGTGAGTTGGTTGCTGATGATGGCCCCGAGGAGGAAGTTCGCGGCCGTAGCCAGCACCTGCCCGGCGGCCAAGAAGGCGACCGGGGACCGCTGGTAGACCAACACGAGCCGGCCACTGGGATTGCCGGCCTCGTGGGCTTGCCGCATGCGCTCCACCCGGGCACTGAAGGTGGCCATCTCGGCGGCGGAGATGAGGGCCGACACCAAAAAGAGAATCAGAATCTCCACCCAAACCATCACGGATGAGACGCACGATCACGGGGAGAGGATGCGCACCCCCGGTTGGTATGATCGTGAGATGGGACTTGCCACTCTGATCGCCTCGGCGGCGATGCTGGCCGCAAACGCACAAACCGCCCCGGTCGCCCCGGCAGCGCCGGACCTGACAACGATCGATGGCACGATCAAGGAGCTTTACGCGGTCATCAGCCGCCCCACGCCGGGGACTCGTGATTGGGATCGATTCAAGAACCTCTTCGATCCGCATGCGCGCATTGTGGTGAACGGAATGGCCGACCAAGACCCGGCTCGATCGTACTACGCCAGCCTCAGCCCGGACGAATACAAGGCGCAAAACGCGAGTGTGCTGGAGCGCACCGCCTTCACCGAGCGTGAACTGGGCCGCGAGACCACGGTCTACGGGGAGATTGCTCACGTGACTTCGAGCTACGAAACCACGATTGGCGAAGCTCCTGCCCAGCGGTTCCAGCGCGGGGTCAACATGATTCAGCTCTACTACAACAAGGGCCGGTGGTACATCCAGTCCATTCTCTATCGCCCGGCCGACACGCGAAACCCCATTCCCGCGCGCCTTTTGCCGCCCCGGTAAGCTGGGGGGCATGACCTTCGAGACCTTTCGCATTCACAGCGAGTTCATCACGCTCGGCCAACTGCTCAAAGCGGCCGACGTGGTGCAATCCGGCGGCGATGTGAAGTGGTTCCTCTCGCAGGCGGACATCAAGGTCAACGACGAGCTGGACAACCGGCGCGGCCGCAAGCTCTACCCCGGCGACCGCATCGTGATTGACTTCGAGCTCGAACTCGAAATCACCAGTCCAGCGCGTTGAGGGTGCGGCCCAGCGCGGCCGGGTTATAGGTTCCGGTGGTGTTGCCCAGCACCACCACCACCCGCTCATTCGCAAGGTCAATCATCAGGTGGGTGCGCGCCCCGGGTTGGCTGCCCCCGTGCTGCAGCACATTGGCCTCGCCCAAATCCCAGCCCAAACCGTACTCCGTCTGGGTGCCGTTCTTGAGCGTGCGAGGCGTGCCCATCAGTTTCAGGCTTTCGGGTGTCACGAGTTTGCCGGTCCGCACCGTCTCGCCCCAGCGGGCCAGCCCCCGGGCGGTGCTCTCCATGCCGCCGCCCCCGTACTTCCAGCTTAGGTCATCGCGGAAGGTGTTCAGGCGCGGCACGCCCAGGCCATTCTGCTCGTAAATCCGGTTGCGCGGGGTCGCCAGGCTCTGGTCTTCCACGTCCAACTCGCCCCCGGCGGGCGCGAACACTTCACGCCGCATGTAGCTCACAAAGTCGCGGCCCGAAGCGGTTTCCATGGCCCGCGCCACCACCGTGAAGGCGTGGGTGCTGTACATATAGCGCGTGTTGGGCTCCCACACCAGGGGGCTCTTGATGAGCACGGCATTGGCCTCGCGGGCGGTGGAAAAGTGCGTGCGGCCATCCGGGTTGATGCCCCCGGCATAGTGTCGGAAGCCAGCCGTGTGGCTCAGCAGTTGCGCCACCGTCACCGGGGCGGTGCTGGCCGGCCACTCGGGCACGTACTTGCGGCTATCCGCGTCCAGGTCCAGCTTGCCCCGCTCAGCCAGGCGCATGGCCCCCACCGCCGTAATCGGCTTGCTAATGCTGGCCAGGCGGAACCGCGTCTCCGGCTGCACGCGCTTCTCCTGTTCTCGGTCGGCGAAGCCGGTTTGGTAATCGAAGACCAGTTTCCCCTTGTCCATCACCGCCACCGACATGCCCACCACCTGGTGCTCGCGGCTGAATTCAATCACCGCCAATTCGGCCCGGGACACGGCTGCCGTCGGGGCCGTCGAGGTCGGCGCAGGGATCGCCCCGCTGAGGACGAGCAAGAACGCAAGGCTCACGGAAACAAATTACCTGGAGGCGGGGCCTAGAGTTGCGCACAGGGCCAAGGTGCGAACGTATGATAAGTCATGCGGTTTGCCACTTTAGCGGCCCTCGTCAGTGCCCTTGCCGTCAGCGCATGGGGATGTGTCGCCTCGGTAGCCCCGCCCGCTTCCAGCATGAACTCCGTCGAATCCAATCCGCCCCGCGCCATCCCCGAAGGTCAGCAAGCTCTCGTCCTGGGGGGCGGCTGCTTCTGGTGCATCGAAGTCCTTTTTGAAGAACTCAAGGGCGTCACGTTCGTTGAGAACGGCTACGCCGGCGGGGACAAAGCGGGCGTGACCTACCGGGAAATCGGGACGGGCACGACTGGTCACGCGGAGGTCATCCGGATCGTCTACGACCCCAAGGTGATTCCTGCCGAAGACCTGCTGCGCATCTTCTTCACCGTCCACGACCCCACCACGAAGGATCGCCAAGGCGGCGACGTCGGCCCGCAATACCGGTCGGCCATCTTCTTTGAGAACGACGCCGACAAGGTGCGCGCGCTGGCCATCATGGAAGAGATCACCAAGGCCGACATCTGGGAGCGACCCCTGGTGACGACCCTGGAGCCGCTGAAGAACTACACGCGGGCCGAGGAGTATCACCAAGACTACTACGCCAAGTACGAAACGGCCACCGAAGCCGAGCGCGCCAACATGAATGCGGGCTACTGCAATGCCGTCATCTCGCCCAAGGTGCTGAAGTTCCGCGAGAAGTTCGCGGATCGCCTCAAGACCAGCGGCGCTGGGTCACGGTAACGCGACCACGACCTCCGCTTCCGGGAATCTCTCCTGGAGGCGGAGGGCCAAGGCTTCCATGCCCGGGTGCTCGGTTTCGCGGTGGCCACTGGCCATCATCACAAAGCCTTGATCCACGCCCGCCACGCCTTCATCGTGCCGGAACTCGCCCGTAAGGAAGGCATCCGCTCCCGCTGCTTGGGCGGCTACCCACTCGCCCCCGGCCGCGCCGCCACTCACGGCAAGTCGCTCAATGCGTCGATCAGGGTCGCCGTAGAGCCACGTTTTTGTGCCTAGCTGTTCATCGGCCCAGGCCACCAGTTCGCGCGCCGTCATGGGATTGATATTGCCGATACGGCTGAGCGGCTGCGGCACGGTCGGGCGCAGGGTCACGAGGTCATACGCGGGTGTTTCGTAGGGGTGCACCTCTCGCAGAGCTTTCACCACGGCGGCCACGTGGGCCACGTCCACCACCATTTCGATGCGGGTTTCGGCCACGGATTCGACTTGTTCGGCTCGCCCCACGGCCGGGTTGGCATTCGCATTGCCCACAAAGGTGCCCGTGCCGCTGGTCCAGAATGCGCACCGCTCGTAGTTGCCGATGCGTCCGGCCCCGGCCGCACTCATGGCGTCAATCAGCGCGTTGCGGACTTCACTCGGCGCAAAGACGACAATCTTCACTTGCTCCACGGTGGCCCCGCTGCCAATGGGTTCCAGGTCGGTCACGCCGAGGCGAGCCGCTAGCGTCTCCGAGATGCCTCCCGGGGCGGCATCCCAATTGGTGTGAATGCCAAACAAGCTGCGCTCGCCGCGAATCAGTCGCGCGACCTTGCCCTCCACATGGCCCCCGTCGCGGACGTGGGCGATGGGCTTCCAGATCAGCGGGTGGTGAATCACCAAGAGCTGCGACTCGCGCTCCTCGGCCAGGGCCAAGCTGTTCTCGTTGACGTCGAGCGCCACTAAGATGCGATCCGCCGGTGCGGAAGCGTGTCCAAGTTGAAGACCGACTGGATCCCAATCGAACGCCCAACGCCGAGGGGCAATGGACTCCAGGTAATCCGTGATATCAGCCACGCGCAGCATGGCCATAGGTTAGCACCGAGCTAGAGAAGGAAGGGGAGAGAAGGTTGGAAGGCGGGATTAACCCGCCTCCGTGAGCTCACAGGCATTTGATCGTTTATGATGACTTTCCGATAAATGATGACGGCAATAATCCGCCAGCTTATGAAGTGCCTGTTCTGAGATTCGGTCTAGCTTGCCGTGACTCATCATCGTGAGCGAAAGCAAAGCAAAGGCCTCCTCCTCGGTGAGCTCCAACCGTCCATGTGTATCCATAGGTGGTTTTTTGCTCCCTGGGGTTACCCCCAGCGGGATTGACGAATCATCCCGCCCTATTGTTCCCGAAAGAATCGGGCCAAACGGAACTTAGTGAAAAAAGGCCCGGACGGTACACTAGAGGTATGGCAGAGAACACACCCAAAACGTACGGTGGAATGGCCGTCGTCGAGGGGGTGATGATGCGATCACCGGGCTTCTTTTCCGTGGCCTGCCGCGCTCCCGATGGCCGCATTGTGCTCAAAACTGAGCCCATCGAGAAGACCTGGCTGGGTCGCCAAAAGTGGCTCCTCAAGCCCTTCCTGCGGGGCACCTTCGCGATGCTGGACACCATGGTCTTTGGCATCCGCGCCATGAACTTTGCCGCCAATATCCAGACCGACCCGGAATACGCCACTGCCGAAGACAAGGCCAAGTCAGCGGAAGGGAAGGGGCCGGGCACGGTTTCCAACTTTGCCATCGGGCTCACCTTGGTCACGTCGTTGGCGCTCGGCTTTGCGCTCTTTAACGCCGCCCCTCAATTCGTTTCCGAACTGATCGTGCGGTGGATGGGTGGGGACCTCGCCACCAACAAGAATGGCCTGCTGACCAACTACGTGGCCGAGACGGTGAAGCTGGTCTTCATCATTGGCTACCTGGCCGCGATCAGCTTCTATCCGCCGATCCGTGAGGTGTTCCGCTACCACGGCGCCGAGCACAAGGCGATCAACTGCTTGGAAGATGGCGACGAACTCACCGTGCCCAATGTGCAGAAGTGCACGCGCCTGCACCCGCGCTGCGGCACCAACTTCGTGATCATTGTGTTCGTGGTGTCGTTCCTGCTTCAGCCGCTGATCCCGCGCGACCTCTTTGTGCCGCTGACGAGCCCCACGTGGATGCTGGCGCTCACGCGGTTACCGGTGGAACTCGCGATGATGCCGGTGGTGGCGGGCGTGAGCTACGAACTCATCCGCCTGGCGGGCAAGATGAAGAATGCGGCCTGGGTCAAGATTGCCCTGGCCCCCGGCCTTGCGACGCAGTTAATTACGACCGCTGAACCGAACGACGCTCACTCCGAAGTAGCCATCGCCGCCCTCGTGGCGGCACAGCGCGCCGAAGAGACGGGGGTACTGGAGAACGGAGTCCTCGGCGAAGACGGGATTCAAAGCGACGAGACAAACCAGCCCGTCCAAATCACGACGTAAGCGGCCGAACCTGCGAGGCAGGCGCGGCGAATAAAGGATAGGTGCGTCTCGGAGTACTTGAGCATCACCAGCCAAGCTCCCACCAGCGTCATCCCCTTCACCAAGGCGAAGAGCCACTCACTGGTCTCGATCACCGGCTTCATGAGCGGGTTGAGTTCGGTGATGTGTCCGCCGGCGTGCAGCACGGCCGTCATCACCAGGTCCACAAATCCGATGCCGAGGAGCAGAAGCAGGGCCCGCGTCGGGAAGCCCATGCGGGCGTACCAGCTCTGAGGAGCGGGGGCAATTTCCTCCGCAACCTCGGTGGTTTCCGCCTCATCCGCCCAGGGGTCTTCCATCCAATTCTTCACTTCGTTGGTGTTGTCGCCCGGAACGTTATTGGTCATTACTTAAACTCCTGATGATCTGGTCATGCACCTGTCTCACCTCACTGGCGGGCCGGATGTTGTGGTTCGTCATCAAACTCACTGTCCACGTCTCGCCGTCGGGTCGCTTTACATAACCGCTGAGACACGTTACTGCAGTTAGTGTGCCAGTTTTCCCCGTAAAGGGCACGGATAGTAAACGGTTGGAGAGCGTTCCTTCCCCCGATTTCGGTAAAGCTCGTTCAAATACGGGGAAATTTGGGCGGTTTTTCGCCCAATGCAGCACCTTGGTCAGCGCATGGGGGGTGACAAAGTTGCGGCGGCTCATGCCGCTGCCGTCCATCGGCTTCATGTCGTCGGGGGTGAGTCCGAGTTGCTGCGCGTAAAACTCCTGCATCCGGGCGGTGGCCTGGGCGTATTCGGCCCCGGGCGCAAGGGGCTCTCTGTGCCCGGCTGCCATCAGGAGAAGTTGCTCGGCATAGATGTTGTCGCTGTCCTCCAGGCAAAACTTGGCGAGTTCGCTGAGCGGCGGCGTGCGGAACACCCGATCCGGCTCGCGGGCCGGAGGTGCGGCGTTGGTGGTGACGAACACCGCGCCGGGCCTGAACGCCTCGGTAGCGGCCAGTTGCGGGTCGGGGATGGCAAATCGTCCAATCGAGGTTCTGGCCTGCGGCAAAGCCCCGCTGACGTACAACCGCCGGGTGAAGAGGTCGAGGCGAGTGGTGAGCGTCCCCGTTGGTGCCCCGCGCACGACCCGCATCTGGCTGAGCGCCGGGTCCAGGGGCAGGATCGCGCCTTTTTCGGCAAAGACCTCAAAGCGCTGGTTGTTGACGCCCCAGGCGGAGATGCGCCCCGCATAGGCAAACGGCAGGTCATCCCACTCCCAGGTGGGCGGGATGGACGGCGCGAAGTCCTGAAACACCCGCACTGTGCCCCCTTTGCCGCCTGCCCCCAGTGCCCGGAGTTCTTCGAAGGTCACCCCGGGCGTACCCTTGGTGTGAACGAACGGGCCGTACTCGGTGTCCCAA
>CALRVA020000051.1:0-16459 GCA_943371495.1 Archangium gephyra
GCCAGAGCCTCCAGGTCGGTGTTGCCATCTTCGGCGGTGGGGATCGTTTTCACCACGTAGCCGCACCGGGCCGCGCTGGCCGGGTTGGTGCCGTGGGCCGAGTCCGGTACCAGCACCACGCGGCGCTGGGCACCCTCGCCTCGGCTGGCGTGATACGCCTTGATCAGCATCAAGCAGGCCAGTTCGCCGTGGGCGCCGGCCACCGGCTGCATCGTGATGTCATCGAAGCCCGTGATCTCCTTGAGGATGTCCATGCACGAGGCGTAGACTTCCAAGAAGCCCCCAATGGTCTCCTCCGGTTGCATCGGGTGGGTGTGCGTGAATCCCGTGAGGCCCGCCGTGCGCTCGTTGATCTTGGGGTTGTATTTCATCGTGCAGCTACCCAGGGGGTAGAAGCCGATTTCGATCCCGTAGTTGCGATGGCTGAGGTTGGTGAAGTGGCGCAGCAGCTCCAGTTCACCCACTTCCGGCCAGGCCACCGCCTCGCGGGTTTCGCCGAGGATGGCCTGCACGTCCACTTCGGGCGTGTCGGCCTTCGGCAAGTTGCAGCCGATGCGGCCCGAGCGGGATTTTTCGAAGATCAGGGGGATTGGTTTCATCCGTTCAGCACCTCGCGCAGCGCACGGGCATAGTCGTCAATTTCTTCTTGAGTACGAATCTCGGTGACGGCGACCAGAAGGTCGTTCTCACCTCCCGCCAGGTACGGGCCGAGCGGCAAGCCCGCCAGGATTCCGTGCGAGAGCAGAGCGTCGCGCACCTCCGCCGCCGGCTTGGGCAGGGTGAGCACGAACTCGCCGAACACCCGGGCATTCGGGAACTTGAGCTTCCCTCCCGCTTCCGTCAGCACCCGGATGGCGTACTGCGTGTTTTGCACCGTGCTGGTGGCCACGCTGCGGATGCCGTTCTTGCCCACCGCACTCATGTAGACCGTGCTGGCCAGGGCCATCAGGGCTTCGTTGGTGCAGATGTTGCTGGTGGCCTTCTCGCGGCGGATGTCTTGCTCGCGGGTGCGGAGCGTCATCGTAAAGCCCGGGCGACCCTGCGCGTCGTGGGTGCGGCCCACAATGCGACCCGGGATGGAGCGGACATATTCCTGCTTGCAGGCAAACAGACCGAGCATCGGTCCGCCGAGGCCCATCGGGATGCCGAGCGGTTGGCCTTCGCCCACCACCACATCCGCGCCGTAGTGACCGGGGGCCTTCAGCAGGCCGCAGGCCGTCGGGTCGGCGCTCACCACCAGCATGGCGTTGTGTCCATCGGCGGCGGCGCGGGCGGCGGCGAGGTCTTCAATCACGCCGTAAAAGTTGGGGTTCTGGATGAGGAGCACCGCGCCTTCCGGCATCTGGCTCAGGTCGGTTTGGCCGTCCTTGAGCGGGAGGGTGCGCACTTCCACGTCGTTCGACCACGCGTAGGTTTCCATCACCTGCCGAGCGTGCGGGTGGATGCCTTCGCTCATCACCACAATGTCCTTGCGCTTGAGCGAACAGGCCATCAGAGCGGCTTCGGCCAGGCTGGTCGGGCCGTCGTACATGCTCGCGTTGGCGAGGTCACACCCGTAGAGCTCCGCAATCATGGATTGGAACTCGTAAATCGTCTGCAGGTAGCCCTGGCTGACTTCGGGCTGGTACGGGGTGTATGCCGTCAGGAATTCGCCCCGGCTGATCACCGCGCCCACCGTGGCGGGGATATAGCGATCGTAGATGCCCGCGCCCAGGAAGCACGTGACCTGGCTCAGGTCGAGGTTTTGGGCGGCGAGACCCGCCATGTGCCGCATCAATTGATGCTCGTCGAGTCGGCTGGGGATGCGGAGTTCGCCTTTCAGGCGGAGATCTTCGGGGATATCCACAAAGAGCTCGTCAATGCTGTTGACCCCAATGGTCGCCAGCATCTCACGCACATCAGCATCGGTATGCGGTACGTAGGTCATTGAATCGCTCGGTGAGGGCCGAAACTCGACCCTGCTTCCCCTACGATTTTGCATGGCGGGCGTTGGCCGCACCCGGACAATTTGGGCCTCCCCGGGGAGGCCCCGGAAACCTTAGAGAGTGGCTTCGTATTCGCTGGCGGAGAGCAAGCCCTCAGGTTCGCCGCTCAGCTTCACCTTGATGAGCCAGCCCTGGCCGTAGGGGTCGCTATTCACGAGTTCACTTTGCGCACCCAGGGTGCCGTTGGCTTCCACCACTTCCCCGTTCACCGGGCAATAGATGTCGCTCACGGCCTTGACGGACTCCACGGACCCGAAAACTTCTTCGGCACCCAGTTGGCGGCCTTCGTTGGGCAAGTCCACAAATACGATGTCGCCGAGTTCGCTCTGCGCGTGGTCAGTAATGCCGATGGTGGCGGTATCGCCTTCAATGCGGACCCATTCGTGAGACTTCGTGTACTTCAGATCGCCGGGGACGTTCACGGACCAGAGAATACCTTTGCCTATGCGCCACACTTCACGGGTGCGGATTGATTTCGTGACCTTGTTTCCGGAGATGATCCAGGAGGCGCTTTCGCATAGCATGATGGCGCGCGCCGCCGGTTCGGACGCGGTTCAATTTCAGTGCGCTAACCCTCGCGATTTCGCCTCCGATGCGCACCGCACGGTGGACGACTCGCCCTACGGCGGCGGCCCCGGCATGGTGCTGCGCGTGGACCGCGTGGCCGATGCCCTGCGGAGCCTGCCCGGCCACCAAGAGGCCGTGGTGGTGCTGACCGACCCGCGCGGACCCCGATTCACCCAAGCCGACGCCGAGGACTGGAGCCAGCACGGGCACGTCCTCTTCATCTGCGGGCACTATGAAGGGGTGGACGAGCGCGTGCGCACCCACCTGGCCACCTGCACCCGCAGCATCGGCGACTTTGTGCTGACGGGAGGCGAACTGCCCGCCCTGATGATGGCCGACGCCATCACGCGCCTACTCCCCGGCGTGCTGGGCGACCCCGAGAGCCACCAGGACGACAGCTTTAGTCACGATGGTCTGCTGGGGCACCCGCTTTACACCCGCCCGCTGGACTTTGAGGGCGAAACCGTGCCCGAAGTTCTGCGAAGCGGGAACCACCCGGCGGTGGCCCGCTGGCGCCGCCAAGAGCAGCTCAGGGTGACTCGCGACCTACGCCCGGACCTATTTGCACGCGCAGACCTTACGAAGAGCGACCTCGATCTGCTACCCTAGCCTGTTACTGACCGATCATTATCCGGGATGTTCTCCGGGAAGATCTCTGGGGAGTCGAACACGATGAACAAGCAAGCTATCCTGACCAGCGTCGCCCAAGCCTATATGAAGGACGACCTGCCCGAAATCCGCCCGGGTGACACCGTGCGTGCCCACGTAAAGGTGCGCGAAGGCGGCAAAGAACGCATTCAGCTTTTTGAAGGCCTGGCCATTGCCGTCCGCAACGGCGGCATCGCCAAGAACGTGACCCTTCGCAAGATGAGCAACGGTGTGGGCGTGGAACGCACCCTGCCCCTGCACAGCCCCAACGTAGCCAAGTTCGAAGTGCTGCGCCACGGTCGCGTGCGCCGCGCCAAGCTGTACTACCTGCGCGATAAGGTCGGTAAGGCCGCGCGCATCCGAGAACGCCGCTAAACGTGTTCGGACTCCCCGGCATTTATCTGGCTCAAGTCTCGCCGACGGTCGAAACCATCGACCGTTTGGCGCGAACGCCCATGAGCCAGATTCTCATCTTCGCAGGGATTTGCACCTTGGTGCGCCTGGCCGTAAGCCCGACCCTTGCCAAGACTCCCCCTCACCGCCGGGGCGGATCCTACAAGTTTCTCAAGTTCCTGAACGAATCCGGCGACGCGCTGGTTTACGCCGCCATTCTGGTGTTCCTGCTCGTACGTCCGTTTGCCATCCAGACGTTCACCATTCCCACGCCTTCTATGGTGGATACGCTCAATGTGGGCGACGCCATCGTGGCCAACAAGTGGGTGTACCGAACCGCCGACCCCAAGGTGGGCGAGATCGTGGTGTTTTCGCCGCCCGCCGCCGGCGTGGATGAGCGCACCCCCAACGCGGACTACATCAAACGGTGCGTGGGTGTGCCGGGCGAAGTGATCGAAATCCGCGATTCCAAGCTTTATCGCAATGGCGTGGCCGTGGACGAGCCCTACGAAATGCGCACCACCCAAATGGCGACGCAGCCCGTGCCCAAGGCCAACTACGGCGATTATCCGCTGCCGGATTACAAGCTGGTGAACGACAACGGCAAGTACATTCCGCTCACCATCATGGGCGACTTTGCCAATGCGAGCCCGCTCACCGCGCCGACCTACCAGATTAGCGACCCCGCCGAAATGAAGCGCCTGATGGCGTTGCCCGCAGCGGCCATCCCGCCGGGCTACTACATGATGATGGGTGACAACCGCAACGGCAGCTACGACAGCCGCGCCTGGGGTCTGGTGCCCCGCGATAAGATTGTCGGCCGGTGCGAGATCATCTGGTTGCCCTTCAGCCGCGCCGGCCGACCTAAGAACGACTAATTAGTCGTCGTCTTCTTCGTCGTCCATCTCTTCGCTTTGGAAGAGAGCGAACACGGCACCCGCCGGGTCCTTCAAGATCGAGAGCACCAGCGTGCCGTCTTCTTCGCGGCGGAGTTCGACTTCTTCCCCGCCGTTGCGCACCGCTTGCTTGGTGGCAGTTTCGATGTCTTCCACGATGAAGTAAGGGATCCACACCGGCGGGATGGCGGCGTTCATGCCCTTGCGGTGGCAGATGCCCGCGACGGGCTCGCCCGTGTCATCCAGCATGTTGAAGTCGTCGTAGCCGTCCATCTCCACGCCTTCGGGCTTCCAGCCAATGACGCGCGAGTAGAAATCACGCACTTCGGGGGCCGCATCGACAGTGAGGTCGAGCCATCCCAGGCGGCCCGGCGGAATCATTTCCATGCGGGCACTATACCGGGCATCGGCGCTTCTCGTCCTTGGCTACTGGGCTTTCGCCAAGGCTTCGCTGAGCGCGGGGTCGACTTCAAAGAAGACGCCCTTGACCTCCAGGAGCCGTTCGGCGGCGTAGAACGTGCCGACCAGGAGCCGATTGCCGCTGGTGAGGGTGCGTTGCACGCCTCCTTCGGTGGCTTTGCGGTCGGTAGCCTTGATCTGGCCCCTGGATTCGCCAGCCTCCCACTCTCCCTGTCATGGCAAGAGGGCAGCCAAATGGCCCTTCATCAAGTCACAATGAGACCCCCCAAAGTTCACACTCAGCCTCCAACCGCGACAAATCTCGAAGGAGGTATTATCGCAAGGTGAGTCCTGATTTTGACTACAACAAAGTCATTGCTGAAGTAGCCATCGGAATTTTTAGGCACTACTTTGAAGCTACGTTACATAAACTTGGCAGGTCCATCAGCCACGCAAATCGCAAGAGACTAGCTGAATCTGGACACGCATTCACAGATTATCTCCAAATTGCCGTTAGTCAGGTTTCACGTGGCAAGACATTCTTGAGTGATGCGCCTGTCCCCATAAGAGACATTTACGTCCCTCTAGATTTGTCAATCGGTTCAAAGACTCTAAGCGACTGCAAGTGGAGCGATTTAGCCCCATATGGCGACAAGCTCATTTTAGCTGGCACTGCGGGAAGCGGTAAATCAACAGCTTTTAGAATGTACTTTCTTGAGGAGTTGGGGCTAACGAGAACAGTTCCTATCCTTGTTCCATTGCGCGAAATAAATGACCTCTCTGGAAGCCTCATCGACCTTATTCTGCGTACAGTGAATGTAGGTAAAGGGACACTAACAGCCGATCATCTACGTATTGCTGCAAAGCATGGGCTTATTGCTTTGTTCCTGGACGGACTAGATGAAGTGCATGACGAATACTTCCCTACAACAGTCAAGGCAATCCAAGAATTTTCTGCAGATTTTCCGGATAGCCTAGTCGTTGTCTCTTCGAGACCATCTCCGGACTTCCAGTCCTGGGAAGATTTTACTGTCCTGAATGTTCAGCCAATGAAGCTTGAGCAATCAGTAGAACTGATAACTCGGGTCCCGTTTGATGATGAGGAAGCCCGCGAGAAATTCTTGCACATCCTACGCACTCAACTCTTCACTTCTCATTCCACATTTGCTTCAAATCCCTTGCTCCTTACGCTAATGCTTATGATATATGAGGCGAATGCCGACATACCAATCAAGTGGCATCAGTTTTATGATCAGGCGTTTATGATATTGTATTCTAAGCATGATGCCAAGAAGAAGGGTGGGTATAAGCGACAGCATCGGTCGGGACTAGATATTGACGACTTCAGGTTGCTATTTTCATACTTTTCTGCCAGCACTCAGATTATCGGTCGCAGTTCCTTTGACGAGACACAGCTTCGTCAAGACATGTCCTTAGCAATTTCTGGACTCGGATTCCAATGTTCAGTCGACGATTATCTGTATGACTGCGAGACGTGTGTGTGCTTGTTCGTACGTGACGGTCTGACATTCAGGTTCCTTCACCGTAGCTTTCAGGAGTACTTCGCTGCATTCTACATTGCGCGGCATGCTTCAGAACGTAGAGCGAAGCAAATACTCGAGACTCAAAGTATCAACTTCGGGAATCTGCTCTTTCTAATGTCATTGCACGGCCTGAATCCAGAAAGGTATTACGAGCTTGTTTTGTTGCCACGCGTCAAAAAAGTCCTCACTGCAGTGAATTACGAGGGCACCGTGACGCCAGCCGTTGTACGATCGCATTTTGAACTTTATGATGCGAGTGTCTCACTTCGAAGAACCTTTCCGTCGACCAGGAAGACGAGCAAGGGGGCGAGTCAGCAGGAAGGCAAGCCAAAGCTAAATCTTAGCCCTCTTAGAGTCTCATGGGGAATCAATGATGCGAGCTTCTCCACGTATCTTGCAGTTGAAAGTGCTTACCCACTTGTCATGTACCAAAATGATAATTTAGCGCGGAATAGGATCATTGAAATTTTACGCGAGCGACAATCGAAGTTTCCAAGAAGTCACAGTGCTCATCGTCCTGTCCGCGTATCAGAGCTCAGTGAAGATGATGAGCTATATGTTCTTTGTAAACAGTTAAACATTATCGGCGTACCTGCCTTGGCGGGAATGATTAAAGCCAAAGATAAAGCCGAACAATTCCTGAGGCAATCTGACATAGCTGCTAGTTTATTGATGCCTGAAACTGAAGACCGTCAATCCTGATCAACGTTTTGGAGATCGGGCTATATCTAATTCACTGTGTCCGTAATCCAGGCAACTTGCCGCAGGAATTCCATGAATTGGCCTATGTAGAGATAAGACCGTTGGCTGGGTCGGGTGCCACTTCGGCACTTCTGTACTCAGAGGGTCAAGTGCGCGTAGTCATGCCTCGACTTAATGGACACCGTTGGAGCAGTGTCGCTTTGGCGCGCTCGAGAGGACTCGAACCTCCGACCCCCAGCTCCGCAAGCTGATGCTCTATCCACTGAGCTACGAGCGCGCGCGAAACGACGTTATACCCGGCACCGGCCCGGACCCACCGTGCAAGACGGGACTGAGGAACGCCCGCAGAATTGCCGATACATCCGATAGGCACCACGTGTGCCTGATTGGGCATGAACACCTTCACCAAGATGCTGCGTCACACCGACCTCATGGTCGGCTTCGGGCTTCTGCTCGTGGTGGGCATGTTGATCATGCCTCTGCCCCACTTCATTTTGGACCTCGGGCTGGTCATGGCCATCGGGGCGTCCATCCTCATCCTGCTCACCGCCGTGAACGTGGACGAGCCGCTGCAGTTCAGCGTTTTCCCCTCGCTCCTGCTCATCACCACGCTCTTCCGGCTCGCGCTCAGTATTGTCGCGGTCAAGCTCATTTTGGGCACCGGCGAAGGTGGCCAGGTCATCACCACCTTCGGCAACTTCGTTCTCGGCGGCAACATCGTCGTCGGGTTTGTGGCGTTCCTCATCCTGATGATCGTGCAGTTTGTGGTCATCACCAATGGTGCCACGCGCGTCTCCGAAGTCGTTGCCCGCTTCACCTTGGACGCCATGCCGGGTAAGCAGATGGCGATTGACGCCGACCTCGCCGCCGGCCTGATTGACGAAGGACAAGCCCGCGCGCGTCGCAAAGCCATCAAGCAGGAAGCCGACTTCTACGGCTCCATGGATGGTGCCAGCAAGTTTGTGAAAGGCGACGCCATCGCCAGCATCCTCATCGTCGTGGTCAACCTCCTCGGCGGGATTGTGATGGGCATGGTGAACGGCCAGGGCAGCATCGGCGATGTCGCTCAAAAGTACGCGATTCTCACCGTGGGTGAGGGTCTGGTCTCGCAAATTCCCGCCTTGCTCGTCAGCACCTCCGCCGGTTTGCTTGTCACTCGTAATGGCCAGGAGGCCGGCATGGGCGGCACGGTGTTCGGACAGGTGCTCAGTCGTCCGCGCGTGTTTATGGCCACGGCCGTCGCCATGGCGGTGTTTGCTTTTGTGCCGGGCTTCCCCACCATCATCTTCTTGCTCATCGCCGGGTTGATGGCAGCGCTCAGCCAGTTCTCCAAGAACAACCCCGACATTATCTCCGCCCTCTTGACGCCGAAGGTCAAGGAAGAAGACATCCCCAAGACCGAGGAGCCGCAGGGTCCGCCCCCGGGCAGCCCGGATGCGGTGCTGCCGCTGCTGAGCGTAGACGCCCTGGAGATCGAAGTGGGCTACAGCCTCACCAAGCTGGCCGACGCCCGCGTGGGTGGCGACCTGCCCGAGCGGATTGCCACCAGCCGCGCCCAATTGGCGACCGACATGGGCTTCGTGATGCCCAGCGTCCGCATCCGCGACAACGCAATGCTGGACCCCAACGAATACGTCATCAAGGTGCGCGGCGAAGAAGTGGCGCGGGCGCGCTGCTTCCCGGATGAACTCCTTTGTATTCTGCCGGGCTATCCGATTTCTGGCATCACCGGCACTGCCGCCAAGGACCCCGTCTTTGGCCTGGATGCCCTGTGGATTGACGAAGGCCAACGCGGCGCCGCCGAGCAACAAGGCTGCACCGTGGTGGAACCGCCGGCCGCCCTGGCCACGCACCTGGGCGAAGTGGTGAAGACGTACGCCGCCGAACTGCTGACCCGCCAGGACGTGCAACGCCTGCTGGACAACCTGAAGCAGACCCACGAGGCCGTGGTGACGGCCCTGGGCGCCGAAGCCCTGCCCCTGGGCGACGTGCAAAAGGTGCTGCAGCACTTGCTGCGCGAGCGCATCCCCATCCGGGACCTCGTCACGATTTTGGAAACGGTCGCCGACTACGGCAGCCGGGTCAAGGACACCGACCAACTGGGCGAACTCGTGCGCGCGGCCATCAGCCGCACCATCACGCGGCAGTTCAGCAACCAAGACCTCAAGCTCACGTGCATCACGCTCAGCGCGGCCACCGAGCGCGTTCTGCAGGAGTCCATCCAGCAGACCACGGCCGGACCGGTCATTGCTATTGAGCCCGAGCGCCAGCGGCAGTTCTTGGATGAGATTGAACAGAGCTACATTCGCGCCCAGGATGAAGGCCACACGCCCGTGCTGCTGTGCGGCGCGGCCCTGCGGCTGGCCATGCGGCGCTTGCTGGATCGGCACCTGCCGGCCCTCCCGGTGGTGGCTTATAACGAAGTGGCGGCCCAGGCCGACGTCGAATTTGTTTCCCAAATTCAGTCGCTGGCCCAGACCGCCGCGTAGTTGGTCGCTTGGCTTAGCGGATCTTCTTCAGCACTTCCTGCACGGCCCGCTTCAGCTGCGGGTCCTCGCCGGCCATGTACTGCTCGTTGCTCCAGGCCACTTCGATGTCCGGTTCGATACCGTCATTCTCCAGCGGTCGACCGTCCATGCGGTAGACGCCCGCACTTGGCATGCGCGCCCCGGTGCCATCCACCAGGCCGAGACCCCACGTCCAGATGACGTAGCCCGGCGTGCGCTGACCCACAAACGTGGCGAGCTTGCGCGCGCTCATGCTGTAGGGGAACATTTCCGCGTTGCTGAAGCTCGTCTCGGCGGCCAGAACGGCCGTCGGCTTATCCCAGCTGTAGTCGGGTGAGGTGAAGGCCGGTCGGTCGCGTTGCACCGTGTAGTAGTTCGGCTTGCGCTCGATCAGGTCGATGAGGTCATCGCTGATGTTGCCGCCGCCGTTCCATCGCACGTCCACAATCACGCCCTTCTTGCCTTGCAGGTACTCCCAGACTTCGAGGTTGAACCGGGCGAGTTGCGCCCCGCCCATGCCGCTGATGTGCACGTAAGCGAGTTGCCCGTTGCTGAGTTCATCCACCATGCGGCGACGCTCGTTCACCTGGTGCTCGTAGAGCAATCCACGGAACTGACCGGCGTTCATGGCGCGGTAGGTGACCTTGCGGGCACCTTCCATGCTCTCGGTGGAGTTCACCGTCAGGGTGATGTCGCGTCCGGCCTTGCCTTGCAGCACCTCCGTCCACAGGGCTTCGTTGGCTTCCACAGCCATGCCGTCAATCTCCATGACGAACTCGCCCGGATTGATCTTGGTGCGCGCAAACGACCCCGGAGAGCCATCAATCACGCGGCCGACCTTGAGGCCCTTGCCGGTGTGGCGCCAGTCAATCTCAAAGCCCAGGTGCGCCACGCTGAAGCTCGGCGGACCGCTGGGGGCGGAGCTGACCTCGGCGTGCGAGGCTTCCAGTTCGCCCACCATCTGATTCAGAACCGTAGCGAACTCGTTGGGGTGGCCCACCGAATCCAGCAGCGGCTCGTAGCGCTTGCGGATGGCGTACCAGTCGCGGCGGTGGAAGAACGGATCGTAGAACGACCGGTTGTATTCTCGCCAGAACTGGCTGAACGCGGCCTGCCGCTCGCCCACCACGTCGCGCACCCACTCGGCCGTAAACGGCGTGGTGGCCACGGGTCGGTTGTTGGCGCGCAGGTTCATCTTGCGCAGGGCGCCCCCTTCGACGTACACCAGGTGGTCGCCATCGGGCGTGAACTCGAAGGAACCCACGCCGCCGCCGCCGGTCAGGCGCTCAAAGCGGTCGCCTTTGAGGTTGGCGCGGACGATATCGCCCCCATTGAGGTAGAGCACGAAGCCGTCCTTCTTATCGAAGCGCAGGTTTCGTCCCCCTTCAGCGCGGAGCCGCTCCACCCGGCGATGGATATTGACCAGGTCCACGTCCACGTTGGGCACGCCTTCCGGCGCTTTGTACTCGCGGTCGTAATCTTCGGGTCGATTTTCCGGCGGCACCAGCGGCAGAATGTAGAGACCCGCTTGGCCGCGATCCGCGTTGAACAGCAAGTACTTGCCATCGGCCGAGAACACCGGCGCATCGTGGAAGCTCGCCAGGCGGGTCACGTTGGTTTCCTCGCCCGTGGCCATGTTGCGCAGGTAGATGTTGGTGTTGGCAAAGCCCTGCGTGCCCTTGCTGTACGCAAACCACTTCATGTCCGGCGACCAGGCGTAGGCCGGGTCGGTTTCGAAGCGGTGCTGGCGCGGGAAGTCGAAGACCTTGGTCACGGCCTTGGTGGCCAGATCCAAGCGGAACAACCCGCCATCCTTGCCGGTTTGCCAATAGGTGATGGCCTTGCCGTCCGGGGTGGTGTGGAGCTCCAGCACATCGCGCTGAGCCTGCGAAACCCGGCGCACTTCCTTGGTGTCCAGGTTCATTTCGTACAGCGCTTCGGAGTCGTCCCGGTCGCTGGTGAAATAGACCACCTTGTTGTCGGTACCAAAGATCGGCTCACGGTCCAGGCCCGGCCAGTCCGTCAGTTGCACGGCCACGCGGTCATTGGGGCGGCTTCCCTGCTTGGTCTTCACCATCCAGAGCTCGTTGTTGGCCACAAAGACGTAGGTTTCGCCATCGGGGCTCAGCGCGCCCTGGTTGGCGGCGGTCACAGCTTGGCGCTGGTACCGGGTGGTCTTGTCGTCCACCACGGCCACGATGTTGAGCGTTTGGGGCTCTTCACCGGCTCGCATGCGGTACACAACCCCGTCCCGTTCAAAGGCCATCAAGCCGTTGCCACGGGCCACCGTGAGGTAGCGGACCGCCGCGCCCACAAAGTTGGTCAGGCGGTCGGCCCGGCCGTTCATGTCCACGCGGTAGACGTTCGGGGTCTTCGCCGCATTGTCCACGTAGGGCGCCGGGGTTTCGCCAAGGCGGTAGCTGCTCGGCGTGACTTCGGTCACGGTGATGCAGAACAGCGACGAGTTCGGCCCGAAGGCTTGCCACAGGTGCTGGAAGCCGTTATTGCGCAACGCCTTGGACTGGCCGCTGCGGGTGTCTTGCACCCAGAGTTGCGAAGCGGCCGAGCCTTGGTAGCGCGGGCGGACGTTGGGGAAGCCCATCCGGTTGAACGCTACGTATTGGCCATCGCCGCTGATCTTCGGGGTGCCCACGGCCATGAAGTCGCGATAGAACTCCACGAACCGGCCCGTGTTCACATCCAGTCGGTATAGGCCGTTATCAATTCCCTCGCGGTTGGCGCGGAAGAGCAAGTGCTTGCCGTCCGGAGACCAGTCGGTCGCAAGGTCGCCGCCGGGGTACCACGTCAGCCGCTTGGTGCGGCCGCCGTCGCTGGGCACCACGTAGATGTCGGTGCCGCCTTCGCGGTTGCTGTTGAAGGCAATCCACTTGCCGTCGGGCGACCACACCGGGTTGTCGTCCATCTCCACGTGAGTCGTCACCGGGATGGCGCGGCCACCCGTGCTGGGCACCACCCAGATGTCGCCCCGGTAGCTAAACGCAAGGCGCGTTCCGTCCGGGCTGAGAGCCAGACTGCGAGCACCCAGAATCGAGTCCTCAGAAGGCGGGGCAAGCTGCGCCATAGCCCCAACGGTCATGAGGGCGAGCACGCCCAACGTCATTGCACGCATCGTGTGATTCTAACCCAAGCCTATCAGCCAGTGCCCAAGGTTCAGGTGTGTAAAAATACGCTCCATGTCGCGGAGGGAGGAACTTGCTCAAGAGTTGGTGGAATACGGCCGCCGATTGTGGGAACGAAACCTCGTGGGCGCGACCGAAGGCAACCTCTCGGCCCGCTGGGATGATGGACACTTTTTGATCACATCAAGCGGCCGCTCTAAGGGCCATTTGTGCGTAAAAGACGTTATCTTGCTGCGCCTGGATGGCACCCTGGCCGATGCGAATCCGACGGGTCGACCTTCCTCGGAATGGGAACACCACGCCGTGATCTACCGCCATCGCCCGGATGTGCAGGCCGTGATTCACGCGCACCCGCCCGTCGCGACCTCGTATGCGGTGGCGGATGAGCCGATTCCGGCTAATGTGATGCCCGAAGCCGTGATGGTGCTGGGGCCGGTGGCGCACGTGCCGTTCGGGCTCACGGGCACGCCCGCCCTGGGGCAGGCGCTAGAGCCTTATCTGGCCGCTCACAAGACCTTTTTGCTGGCCCACCACGGTGCCACCGTTTTGGGGGCTACCGTGGCGGACGCCTGCCACCGGATGGAAACCCTGGAACGGGTCGCCCAAGTCCTTCTCGTCGCTCACCAGTTAGGCGGGGCCAAGCCCCTGCCCGACGACGTCTTTGCGCCTCTCGCTCAACAATACTTAAACGGAAACCTATGATCACTCAAGCCCCGCGCGGAACCTACGACGCCACTCCGAACGAAAAT
Organism: Archangium gephyra; assembly: GCA_943371495.1. Taxonomy (GTDB): domain Bacteria; phylum Armatimonadota; class Fimbriimonadia; order Fimbriimonadales; family Fimbriimonadaceae; genus JAHBTC01. Next base: position 13,531 of record CALRVA020000051.1, read on the forward strand.
GCCACGTTTCGGAGCGATGTTTTGCATTGGCTTGAAGACCATTTCTTTGCCGTGATGGCCCGCTACGGCTACGGCGAAGTCCGCACCCCGATGTTTGAGCACACGGAACTGTTCAGCCGCACCAGCGGCGATACCAGCGAGGTGGTGAACAAGCAGATGTATTCGTTCACCGATAAGGGTGACCGCTCGGTGACGCTCAAGCCTGAGGGCACCGCCCCGGCGGTGCGCGCCTACCTGGACGCCAAGCTGGGCGCCCAAGGGGGCGTGACGCGCCTCTGCTACCAAACCGCGATCTTCCGCTATGAACGTCCCCAAAAGGGGCGCTACCGGCAGGCGCACCAGTTCGGCTTGGAGCTCTTCGGCAGTAGCAAGCCGGATGCGGACGCCGAGATCATCGAGGCCACCATCCAGTTCTATCGTGCCATTGGCCTGCGCGATACCGTGGTATTGCTGAACTGCATTGGCCGGACGGAATCTCGGGCTCGTTTCCGGGAGGCGTTGGCGTCCTACCTGGCACCTTGGCTGCCGGATCAATCGGAGGAGATCAAGATGCTGGCTGACCGGAATCCGCTGCGCTTGTTCGACCAAAAGGATCCCAAAGTGAACGAGTTCATGGCCGGGGCACCGGTGGTGACCGACCACCTGGAAGACGCCAGCCGCGCTCACTTTGACACCTTGCAGGCGTTGCTGACCGAAGCCGGGGTGGGCTATGAACTTCGCCCCGAAATCGTACGCGGCCTGGACTACTACACCGACACCGTGTTTGAGGTCCACAGCACCCTGCTGGGCGCCCAAGGGGCGCTGTGCGGCGGCGGGCGCTACGACAACTTGGTGAAGGAGGTTGGCGGACCGGAGACCCCGGGCGTCGGCGTCGGGATGGGGGTCGAGCGCGCCTACATCGTGCTGGAGGCGCAAGGCGATCTGCCGCCGATGCCGGGGCTGAACGCCTTTGTCGTCGCCGCCACCGAGGATGCCTGGCCCACCGTGCGAACCATGTGCCGGGCGTTGCGGTCGGCCGGTCTCAGCGTTCAATACGATGTGGAAGGCAAGAATCTGAAGGGCCAAATGAAGCAGGCCGACCGGATGCGGTCGCAGTGGGCGGTGATTTTGGGCACCGACGAACTGGCCGCCGGCCAGGCCACGCTCAAGAATCTCGCCACTGGCGAACAACGACTGGTTCCGCAGAGTGACATTGCGGCCATGGTGGGCGCATGATCGCTCGCGGGGCCGTTGCTCTGGTGGGTGGCGTGCTGGCGGCCTCCGCCCTTGCCCAAAACGCTGACATCGCGCCGTTCCTGGAGATCCGCCCGACCGTGATTGCCACCTCGGAACGGACGAGCTTCGAGTGGTTTGACCAACGCTACCAAAGTAGCCTGGTGGGCCTGCGCGGGGTACTGCCGAACGGCACCCGGGTGCGCTTTGCCCAGCGGCTGGCCCGATTGCCGGGCGAAGTGGACCGCGAACTCATCGACGAGGCCTTCATCGAGCGAAGGGGCGAGTGGCGTATCGGTCGCCAGCGGATGCCCTTTGGCCAACGCCAAGTGGTGAATGAGAGCCTGTGGGGCGGCCGTTACGATACGCGCCTGGCCTTTGGGGTGAATGCCTCGGTCTACGCCTTCGATGAAGGGCGAGGCCGGGCCACCGGGGCCGGAATTCGCGTGGGCGAGGAGGTGGGGATCTCGCTGATGGCCGGGACGGATCTGGGGATGCAGCCGACTTCCCAGCCCTTTATCGAGCGGGACCCGAGCGAGGTTCGCCTCGGAGCCGGGCACGACCTGATTCTCGGCGGGGATGCCAGCTTCCGCTACGGGGGCATGCAGGGCACCGCTGAGCATGTGCTCTTCCTCAACCCGAGCCCCGGGCAACGCAGCTACGCTCTCACCGACATTTCCCTCCGTGCCGGGCCGCCGGTGTCGCAGTGGGGCATCACCATGGGCTTCCATCGCCGCTGGGATCAGCGCAATGCGATCTTCACTTTGGAAGTGGACGCCCCCGCCGAAAGTGGCATTGTTTATCGCGTCTTCACCCGCTTGGAGGGAGGATTGGCCCTCCAAGGCGGATTCGGGATGACGATCCGGTTCTAAACCCACTACAATAGAGGCATGAAAGACGCGCAACGAGTGGTAAATGTGCTCCGGTCGTACATCGGCCGCGAATGGGAGCGCGTCAAGGAGATCGAAAAGCAGCTGGCGCGGGATGAACTGAACGAAGCCACGGCCACGCCCGGCGGGCAACCCCCCGCTTCCCCTCCGTCGGTACCCAGCGGGAGCGCTCCCGCCGCCGCCCGCGGCTCGGCCCTCTCCGAAGAAGAGCTGGACCGCCAGGCGCGGGCCATTCTTGGGGTGGAGCCGGATGCCGACTTCCCCACCATCCGCAAGGCGTACGAGAAGCTGGAAAAGCGGAGCCGACCCGGCAAGTTCCCTGAAGGGTCCCCGGAAAGCAACGTGGCCGCTGCTTTGCGGGCGCGTGTGGATTGGGCGTTCAAGTTTCTGTCTCGCCACGCTTCCGAAGTCGAAAAGCGGTTCAGTTCGCTTGAGATCGACTAGTTCGCAGCGTCGAGATTGAGCCGGCCCATCGGCTCCCAGTGGCTCCAGTCCCCGAAGTAAAGCACTTCGGGCTCCAGCATCACACCAAAGCGCTCGTGCACGAGAGCCTGGGCGTGCTCGGCCAAGCGGCGGAGTGAACTCGCGCTGGCCTTGCCCACATTCAGCAGGAAGTTGGCGTGCCGCGCCCCCAGCATCGCACCTTCATAGCGGGCACCTTTCAAACCGACCTGCTCGATAAGGTAGCCCGCGGGCACCACCCCGGCCGCCTTGAGCCCGGCCGGCAAAGTGTCGAGGCTCTCGGCAAGGGTCTTGTCCTCCACGTTCTTGAAAAAACTCCCCGCACTCGCCATGGGCGGTTGCTTGCCGATGCGCTGACGTTGGTA
>CALRVA020000052.1:0-15905 GCA_943371495.1 Archangium gephyra
CTCCTGCGTGAACTGATGGATCTGGAAACGGCTCACCCGGAGTTGCTGACCCCCGACAGCCCCACCCAAACCGTGGGGGTCGCACCGGTGGCCGCGTTTGGTGAAGTGCGGCACCGGGTGCCGATGCTCTCGCTGGACAACGCCTTTGACGAAGCTGAACTCCAAGCTTTCGACCAGCGAGTGCGCAGATTTTTGGGCCAAGACGAGCCCGTGCGGTACGTGGTGGAACTCAAGCTCGACGGGGTGAGCCTGAGCCTAACCTACGAAGATGGCCTGCTGACCCAAGCCGCCACACGCGGGGACGGCACCACCGGCGAGATGGTGACGGCCAACGCCCGCACGGTACGCGGTGTGCCCCTGCGCCTGGCCGGAGCGGCCCCGGGGTTGATCGAGATTCGGGGAGAGGTCTTGATGACCCGCGCCGACTTCGCCCGGCTCAATGAAGAAAAGCTGGCCCGGGGAGAAACGCCCTTTGTGAACCCGCGCAATGCCGCCAGCGGGGGGTTGCGGCAACTCGACAGCCGTTTAACGAGAGAGCGGCGGTTGCGGTTCTTTGGCTACACCTTCGGGGCGATTGAGGGGCCGGCGGTGCCGGAAGACCAAGGCGCCCGCCTGGCCTGGCTGCGCGAAATGGGGGTGCCGGTGGCCGCCCACGCGGAGGAGTGCCCGGACATTGAGGCGGTGATCCAAGCCATTGCGCGGGTGCAAGCGCAACGGCCTGACTTGCCGTTCGACATTGACGGGGTGGTTATCAAGGTGGCCGATGGTGCCCTGCGAGAACGCCTGGGCGACACCGCCCGGGGACCGCGCTGGGCGATTGCTTACAAGTTCCCGGCCGAGCAGGCCATGACCCGCCTGCACGCCATCACCTGGCAAGTGGGGCGCACGGGGCTGGTGGTGCCGGTGGCTGAGCTGGATCCGATATATGTCGGCGGGGTCACCATCAGCCGCGCGACCCTGCACAACCCCAGTGAACTCCGCCGCAAGGACGTGCGCGTGGGCGACACGGTGATCGTCCAACGAGCCGGAGACGTCATCCCCGAGGTGGTGGGGCCGGTGCTGGAACGTCGCCCGGAAGGCACCGAACCCGTGCCCATCCCCACCGAATGCCCGGTGTGCGGAACGCCCCTGGTCTACGGGGACGGCGACATCCTGCTTCGGTGCTCCAACAAGCGGGCGTGTCCGGCGCAGCTCCTGGCGGGCATCATCCACTTCGTTTCACGCGGAGCCATGGACATTGCGGGCCTGGGCGAAAAGCAGATTCAGTTCTTCCTCGATAAGGGCTGGATCAGCGACATTCCGAGCCTTTATGAACTCGGTCCGCACCGAGAGGCCATGGTGAACGAGCCCGGCCTGGGCCAGCAGAGCGTGGACAACATCCTCGCGGCGATCGAGGAGAGCAAGTCGCGACCTCTCTCGCGGGTCATCATCGGTTTGGGCATCCGGTTTGTGGGTGAGAAGACTTCGATCGACCTCGCCACCGCCTTCGGCAATCTCGACGCCTTGGCTGAGGCCGACGAGGCACGATTGCAAGCGGTGCCCGACATCGGGGAGCGCACGGCCGCCGAGATCGTGACCTGGTTTGCCGACGCCGAGAACCAAACGCTGTTGGCTCGCCTGAAAGCCCATGTGAACCCCACTCTGGCCGACCTGGATCCCCTGGGCGACCAGTTCGCGGGGCAAACCGTGGTGTTCACCGGCAAGCTCGAGACCATGACCCGCGAGGAAGCCGAAGCCTACGTCCGCCGCCACGGGGGCACCCCCGCCGGGAGCGTGAGCAAAAAGACGAACCTGGTGGTCTACGGGCCGGGCGCTGGGAGCAAGCTGGCCAAGGCGGAGCAACTGGGCGTGCCGCTGATGACCGAAGCCGAATTCTGCGAGCAGTACCGCCCGCTCGAATCGCCGTGACGGTCATTGAGTTTGCACCCGGGTCGCTGGACTTGCCGCAGTGCGTGACGAGCGGCATGGTGTTCCGGTGGGCGGAAACTGCCCCCGGAGAGTGGCACGGCGCGGATGGTCCGCACGAATGGCGGCTGCAATGGCACCCGGACCGCATCGAACTCCACCACGGCGACGCCGACGCTTTGCGTTCGTTGCTCCGCCTGGATGAGGATTTAGAAGCCGTGCGCCAGGCCATCGCCACCGCCGACCCCGACCTCGCCGCGTGCTGGGACGCCCGTCCAGGCTTCCGCTTGCTTCGCCCCCTTGACCCCGTAGAGGCCACCATCGGCTTCCTGTGCACCAGCAACAACAGCCTCCACCGCATTGTGCCGATGGTGCGATGGCTGGCTGCCCGCACGCCGGGGCATGCCTTCCCGGACCTTGATGTCATCGCCAGCCTTTCAGAAAGCGAACTGAGACAAGCCCGTTTTGGCTACCGCGCCGTCACCATCCCCCGCGCCGCCGCCCAACTGGCCGCCGATGGAGGGGCTGCCCACCTTCTGCAACTCCGCCAAGCCCCCTACGAAGAAGCCAAGGCGTACCTGCTCTCGCTGCCCGGGGTGGGGCCAAAACTGGCCGATTGCATCGCGCTTTTTGCCCTGCACCACACCGCCGCCGTGCCCGTGGACACCCACGTGTGGCAGCAGGTGGTGCGGCGCTATTTCCCCGAATGGTCCGGCGTCTCTCTCACCCCCGCCCGAATGAACTTGGTGGGCGACGCCCTGCGCCAGCGCTTTGGCCCGCATGCCGCTTGGGCTCAGCAGTTGCTTTTCCAGGAGAACCTGCGCCCAGGTTAGACGTACAATATCTGTATGTCCCTCACCGCTCTGGTTCTCGGCGCAATGGCAATGCAGTCGGCGCGCAACTACGGCATCCCCCAAGATTTTATGCAGGTGGACGATTCGCGTCTCACCGAGCTGAGCGGTTTGGGCAGCAGCCCGTTCCAGGACGGCGTGTTCTACGGCCACAACGATAGTGGGGATACGGCGCGCTTCTTCCGTATGAGCCGCGAGGGCCGCATCACGGCCACCTTCACCCTCACCGGGGCGACGGCCAAGGACTGGGAAGACATGGCGGTGGTCAACATCGCCGGGCGCGGCTGGGTGTATTTGGCCGACATCGGCGACAACAACCGTCAGCGAGCGGATGTTGTGATCTACCGCACCCGCGAACCCGAAGCCGGCGTGACGTCGCGTAGCCTCACCTTCGAAACCTACCGGCTGAAGTACCCCGACGGCCCTCGCGATGCCGAGGCGTTCTTGGTGGATCCGCGCAACGGGGATTTCTACATCGTCAGCAAAGCGGCGACCGGGAGCTCCGTGTATCACCTGCCGGCACCTGCGCGGAGCGGGGGCTATCGCCTGAACAAGCTCGGTGATCTGCCCATCGCCACCGGTGGTCTGGGCGGCAATTTGGTGACGGCGGCCGACTGGAGCCACGACGGCAAGAATGTGGTGGTACGCACCTATTCCGGGGCGCGTGAATACCCGGTGCCCGCCAACCGACGCGATTGGTTTAAGCAACCGCACGTCACGGTAGAACTCCCGGTGGAGAGGCAAGGCGAGGCAATTTGCTACAACCGGTCCTCCAGTGCGCTGATCTCGGGGAGCGAAGGCCGACCCGCTCTCTTTGCCATCATTCCGCTCGAACCGTGATTTCTTGCGGCGTTTGCCGCAAGAATCATGGCATTGGGTAAGGGATCGAGGGAAAAAAGGGTCCCTTGGTCTGGGTCCGCAGGGCCCGAGGTGGGGAAAAGTCGGTGCACGGCCAACAAACCAGGGGGTAGCGTCTTTTCGCTCGGGCGGCGTTTCCGCGTGGCCCGAACCACCCAGTTATGCGGCGTGAACTTACATTCGTCGGGGTCCTGGTGGCCCTTGCGATGATAGAAAGTGCAGATGCGAACGGCAAGCTCATGCCGAACGTTTTTGCCGAAAGAATTACTTACTCGGTGGCCACCCAAGCGGCGGCCCCGGCTCCCAACACCTATGTGCTGGATGACAGCCTCCCGGTCGGCAAGATTGTCGATGGCGGCGGCGGCGTCCCCGGTTTTGTGGAGCGCACCGTGGCCCGTCTGTGGGTCGAAGGTGAAATGAAGTCCGAAACCATCGTGTCTGAGCGCGAAATCCCGGCCATTCCCGGTAGCAAGCGCATCTCTTCGATTGGCTTCGATGTGCCGCACAAGCAACTGACGCTGGCGCGGACGATGACCGTGGAATCCACGGCCTACACCCCCGATGCCGGCCTTGGCAGCCGCGCCACCTTCCGCACGGCCACCGGCCGCCGCGCCGAGTTCGGCGTGATTGCGGTGGACCCGCGCGTGATTCCGCTTAACACCTTGGTGTTTGTGGAAGGTTACGGCCTGGCCCTAGCCTGCGATACGGGCGGAGCCATCAAAGGGAATAAGATCGACGTGTGCGTCACGACGAATCGAACCGCCCGCATTTGGGGACGACGGAACGTCCGGATTCACGTCTTCAAGGAACGGATCACGCGGTAATCGCACCCGTTTCGGAACGGCTTCGTCGGTTCGGCATTCGAGCCGACAAAGCCTTGGGTCAGCACTTTTTGGTTTCGGAAGGGGCCGTCCGTCGCATCACCGCGAGCGTGGCGGACATGGGGGGCATTCTCGAAGTTGGCCCGGGCCCGGGGGCCATCACCCTCCCGTTGAGCCTTGCTCACCCCGTTCTGGCTATCGAGCTCGATGAACGGTGGCGCGACTTGCTCGCTTGCTACTGCCCCGATGTGGAGGTGATCTACCAAGATGCCTTGCAGGCCGACCTGGCCGCGCACCTCGAGGCTCTCCCCGCCCCCCGCGCCATTGTCAGCAACATGCCGTACAACATCACCGGGCCGTTGCTGGCCGTTTTCTCGGCCCAGGCCGGACAGGTGGAACGCCTGGTGCTGATGATGCAGAAGGAGGTGGCCGACCGGATCATAGCCCCGGCGGGCGATGCGAAGCGCGGCGCGCTCTCGGTGGTGATGCAAGGGCAGTTCATTGTCAAGTGGCAGCAAACCGTGCCGCCGGGGGCCTTTGCGCCGCCGCCCAAGGTACAGAGTGCAGTGCTGGAATTCACGCCCCGGGCGGTGCTGCCTGCGGGCTGGGCGGAGTTTGTTCATGCCGGATTCCGGCAGCCGCGCAAAACACTCGCGAACAATCTGCGCGAACGGGGCGGGGCAGCGCTGATTGAAGCGGCGGGCCTGGCTGCCTCCATCCGTCCGCACCAACTCACCGAAGCCGAGTGGCAAACGCTATGGAGTCACTCGAAAGCGAACTGAAGGCCAAAGCCCGCGACCTGGGGTTTGGGCTGGTGGGGATCACCGATGCCGCCCCGCCGCTGAGCTACGAGGCATACCGACAGTGGGTCGCTGACGGCCACCACGGCACGATGAGCTACATGGCCCGATCCCATGAACTGCGGGCCGACCTGAACACCCTGCTCCCCGGCGTGCAGAGCGTGGTGGCGGTGGGGGCGTTCTACCGGCAACCCGAAGAGCCCCCTGCAGATCACCCAAAGATCGCTCGCTATGCCCTGGGCCGCGACTACCATAAGGTGTTGCGCGGGCGCCTGCGCACGCTGGACCGCTGGTTGCACGCCGAGGAGGGGCAAGGGCGGATCTGCGTGGATAGTGCCCCGGTGTTGGAGCGGGAGTACGCCCACCGGGCGGGCCTGGGGTGGTACGGCAAGAACACGATGCTGATCAACACCCACGCGGGGAGTTGGTTCGTCATCGGTCTCTTGTTAACCACGCGCAATCTAGCTCCCGATGCCCCCGCGCAGGGCGGGTGTGGCACCTGCCGCGCCTGCATTGACGCGTGCCCCTCGGGTGCCATTGTTCACCGCCACGGCCGGTGGCAAGTGGATGCCCGCGAGTGCATTAGCTATCTCACCATCGAGCACCGAGGGGAGATTGACCCGGATCGCGAAGCCAAGATGGGGGAGTGGGTGTTCGGGTGCGACATCTGCCAGGAGGTGTGCCCCTTCAACACTGTGCGCCCCAGCCAGCCCGGGCGCGCCCCGGTGCTCACGCTGGAAGACTTCGGTGCCCGCCCCTGGCCTTCGGTGGAGGAACTTGCGAACCTCACCCCGGAAGCCTGGGACACCTTGACGGCGGGATCGCCGGTGCGACGTGCGGGCTACGACGGCCTAAGAGGTCACGCCCGACGCGCTCGGCGGATGCGCGATGCGCGCGTTTGAACGGTGCGCCACGGCGTCCGCGTACATCGCTTCGTAGGCTTGCGCACTGGATGACCAAGAGAAGTCCTGCGTCATTCAGGTGTGGACCAACTTCTGCCAAGTTTCGGGTTCGCGGAAGGCGGCAATCGCCCGCGCCGTCGCATCTCCAAACTCAGTCGCCGTGCGCTCGGTGAAGACGAAGCCCGTTTCGCCCTCTTTCACCGTGTCCGCCAGGCCGCCGGTTTGGCGCACCACCGGCACCGTTCCGTAGCGCATGGCAAACATCTGGCCGAGCCCGCAGGGCTCGAACGCGCTGGGCATCAAGAAGATGTCGCATCCGCCGTAGATTCTTTGGGCTAGTTCAACGTCAAAATCCTCTATAAATCTCACGCGGCCGGGATACTGAGCTTCCAGTCGGCGGAGCTCGCCCGCCGCCCACGGGTCACCCGTGCCCAGCACGATCCAGCGCGCCCCCATGCCCAGAATGCGGTCGGCCGCCCCGATCATGAGGTCGAAGCCTTTTTGATTGCTCAAGCGACTGACGACGCCTAGCAAAGGCGCGTTGGTGTCCGAATCCAAGCCCAACTCTTCCATCAGTTGCGTGCGGCTCGCGGCCTTGCCGCTGAGGTCATCCACCGAGAAGTTGGCCGGTAGATCCGGGTCGGTGGCCGGGTTGTGATGGTGCACGTTGATGCCGTTCAAAATCCCGCGCAACCGGCCTTGGTCGTAGAGGTAACCCATCAGCCCATCCAGGCGGCAGCCGTACTCACCGGTTTGGATTTCTTGAGCATAGTTGGGGCTCACCGTATTGACCTGATCGGCATAAACACACCCCGATTTGAGGAAGTTTACCGAGCCGTAAGTCTCTAAAGCGTGCATGTTGTAGAGCGACTTCGGCAGCCCCGCCACGTCTAGCGTGTCTGGCCCAAACTCGCCTTGGTACGCCAAGTTGTGGATGGTGATGCAGCTGGCCACGCCTTCCCATCGCCCGCCGCGCGTCTCGCGCATCAGCACGGGCAAGAAGCCCATGTGCCAGTCGTGGGCGTGCACGATGTCGGGCGTCCACTCAGTGGCCAGGCAGGCTTCCAGCGCCGCCTGGGCAAAGAAAAGGTACGCATCCCGGCCAGGGGTGTAGACCTCCTGGCTCCGGTGAATCCCGGAGAAAAACCCGCAACCCTCGATCAGCCACAAGGTCAGCCCCTCGGCGTGGACCTCGTGGAGGGTGGCCCGCGCTGTCCAGTAAGGGTTCATACGGACTTCGAAATCAATGCTGCGCTGGGGCGACCACCGGTCCAGGATCATCTGGTAGGCGGGCATCACGACCTTGACTTCGTGGCCCCGGGCCTGGAGGGCGAGGGGCAGGGAACCGGCCACGTCGGCCAGGCCCCCCACCTTGGCAAAGGGCGCCACTTCGGCGCTGGCAAAGAGAATCCGCATCTAACTGTATGATCGGGACGTTACAACGCCTCGATCAGCACCGCCGTCGCTTCTCCGCCCCCAATACAGGGCGTGGCAATCGCATAGCGACCCCCACGGCGGCGCAGTTCGTGCAGGGCAGTGAGCACCAGGCGGGCCCCGGTCATCCCGATGGGGTGACCGATGGACACAGCGCCTCCGTTCACGTTCAGCTTGTCGTGCGGGATACCGACTTCGCGGGCGGCGTACATGGCCACCACGGCAAAGGCTTCGTTCACTTCAAACAGGTCCACATCGGCGACGGTCAGACCGTGCTTGTCCAGGAGCTTCTGGATCGCGGCGGCCGGAGCGGTGGTGAACCACTCGGGCGCCTGGGCGTGCTGAGCGTAACCCACCACGCGGCCGATGGCCGTCTTGCCATTGGCTTGCGCCCAGGCTTCGCTGGCCAGCACCATCGCAGCGGCGCCGTCATTGATGCTGCTGGCGTTGCCGGCGGTGGTCACACCGTCCTTGCTGAAGGCGGGGCGGAGTTCGGGAAGCTTGGCGGGGTTGCCGCGGCCCGGCTCCTCGTCGGTGTCCACCATCACGGGGTCCCCCTTGCGCTGGGGCACCGCCACCGGCACGATTTCGTCCTTGAACTGGCCCCCGGCTTGGGCGGCCAGAGCGCGGCGGTAGCTCTCGGCGCTGTAGGCGTCCAGTTCTTCCCGCGAGAAAGAGTATTCGGTGGCGCAGGCATCACCGCAGGTGCCCATGTGGACGTTCTTGTAGGGGTCCCACAGGCCGTCATTAATCATGAGGTCCACCAGGTTGCCGTTGCCCATGCGGTAGCCGGCGCGGGCCTGGGGCAGGGCGTAGGGGGCGTTGGTCATGCTTTCCATGCCGCCGGCCACCACCACTTGGGCGTCACCCAGGGCGATCGCTTGCGCGGCCATCATCACGGCCTTCATGCCGCTGCCGCACACCTTGTTGATGGTGGTGCAGGGCACGGATTGGGGCAGACCGGCGCCGAGGGCGGCCTGGCGAGCGGGGGCCTGGCCGATGGCGGCGGAGAGCACATTGCCCATCAGAACTTCGTCCACTTGGCCCGCGTCCACTCCGGCGGCAGAGAGCGCGCCCTGGATGGCCGTGGCACCCAACTGGGGAGCCGTGAGGCTACCAAGAGCCCCTTGAAAGGCACCGATGGGGGTGCGAACGCCACTGAGGATGACCACGTTGTCCATGGCCTAGAGTATGCCGGAACTTAGGAGCCTTCTTCGGGTCCGGCGGGGGATTCTGGCTTGCCCTTTTTCAACCGGCGGTCGAGTCCCCGCGACACGTATTCCGTTTCCTTAAGGCCAAACGCCTTGCAGATGAAGTAATACGCCCAGGCGTAGAGCAAGGCTAGGAACCCGGTGCTGGCCAGCACACCCAGCTTGCCACCGGAGGTGGTGAGGGCGGGGAACTGCCAAATCAGCGCCGCCAGGGCCGCCGCCGGGATGGCCATCGCCACCAGGGTTTGCGCTTGCACCAGCAGGATGCCTTTGATATCCATGCTGGGGGCGATCTTCTTGGCCCCGCCGATGAGCAGGATGGCCAAGAGCACGGCCGCAAGGCTGCCCGCTAGCACCAGGTTGTCGTAGCTACCCCCTTGGCGGGCCACCAGGTAACCGCCCGCGCCAAAGGCCGCCGTGGCGATGGTGCCATAGATGATGGGCGTGACCGAGCGCTGCGCGGCATAGAACCCGCGCATGATGATGGGTTGCATGCACCAGGCCGGGATACCAATGGCAAACATGCGCAGGCCGGTGGCGGTGAGGTCGGTGTTCTCGGGTTTCCAATTGCCGTGCTCGAACAGCGATCGGATGATCTCGTGCGGCATGGCGAGGAACAGCCCCGCAAACGGCACCGAAAGGAAAATCGCCAGCCGCAGCGACTTGGCGAGTTGGTCATCAAAGAGGTCTTGGCGCTTCTGGGCCAAGAACTGGGCCAGGGCAGGGAAGGCGGCGATGGCCAGGCTTTGCCCAAAGATGCCGAGCGGCACCTGCATCAGCGTATTGCCGTACTTGATGGCGGTGTTGATGCCTTCACTCTTGTAGAGCGTGCCGAAGTTCTGGATGAGCAGGGCAAAGACCCCCGGCAAGGACAGGCCCAGCACCACCGGGGCCATCAGCCGGAACACCTTACGTACGCCTTCATGCTTGAAATCGAGGCAGGGCCGGAACGGCACGCCCATGCGGCGCAGCACCCACAGGGGCACAAAAATATTGCCGATGAACGCGCCCGCCAGCGCGCCCCACGAGAGGCCGGCGATGCTGGGCGCGGTGAAATTGGCCAGCACCAGCGCGCCAAAGATGATGCCGACGTTATAAATGTTCGGGCCGAGACCGGGGACCGAGAACACCTGCCGCGCGTACAGCGTGCCGAACATGAGCCCGCCAATAAAGAAGGCATATTGTGCCGGGAGCACAATGCGGCTGAGGTAGGCGACCATTTCCCGGTTGGCCGTGGCTTCCATCGCCACCACATAGGTGAGAGGCTCGGCAAAGATCCAGGCGAGCGTGATGACCACAAGCAGCCCCAGGCTCATGATGCCAAAAAGACTGTTGAATACCCGCCAGGCATCCTCTTCCCGCTCGGTGTGGAAGTACTCGCTGAACACCGGGATGAACGCGGCGCTGAGTGCCCCGCCCGCGATCAGAAAAAAGATGATGTCGGGGATTTGGAAGGAGAGGACGTAGGCGTCGGTCTCCGCGCCCATGCCAAACCGGCCCGAAATGACCGCTTCGCGGATGAGACCGAGCACGCGGCTGAGCAACAAGCTGGCCGTCATGATCCAGCCCGCCCGGGCGACATTGGGCATCGTCGCGTTGCTCATCGCGATACACTATGACAAACGGGAGCCCCCAAATTGGGGACTCCCGTTCGTTCGTTTGGCCGGCAGGCCAGCTTAGATGTGGCGCTCGACCAGGTTCTTGATGGCTTCCTTGGGGCCCATGCCGACCATGCGATCGACTTCCTGGCCGCCCTTGAAGACGACGAGGGCCGGGATGCTCATGATGCCGTAGCGGCTGGCGATCTCGCCGTTGTCGTCCACGTCGACCTTAAAGACCTTCGCGCGGCCTTCCATTTCGGTAGCCACCTCGGCAACCGAACCCGCGATCATGCGGCAGGGACCACACCAGGGAGCCCAAAAGTCCACGAGCACCGGGACATCAGAGGCGAGAACTTCGGCATCAAACCGATCGGCAGTCATTGTGAGATTATCAGCCATGGCAATTTATTTCTCCTTACGCCGGTGACGACGCGGATTGACTTCGGGTATACCCTCGACAAGCCGAAAGGCCCTGGTGTAACATCCAGGGTAGATCGGGAGTCGAAGCCAACATGCGTGCGACAGGATTGAAAACGATGATGCGAGTGACCCTTGGGGTTGTCCTTGCGAGTGGAATGGCCGTAACGGCCCTCGCCCAGTCGAGCCCGCAAGCTCGACGTGGCACGGCCGAGTCGAGCCTCGTGGGCGTGGCTCTGTACGATACGGCTCTTCGAGTCGTGAACCTTTATGGTTCGCCGGATGAAATCCAGGGTCTTACGATCGGTCAAGGAAACGCGGCCGGTGGGGGTCCGGGCACGGGGGCTACGGGCGCTGGTGGCACGACGGCCGCCGGTGGCGGTGGCCAAGCCGTGACTGCCGTGGAAGAAAACCGACCCGGCGTGGGTGGCCTCTACGGCAACCCGTTCGGCAACCAAGGTGAGTTTTGGCGCCAAGTGCGTCCGGGCGACGGCGCGAGCGAGCAAGAAGCTCGTGGTGCCGGTGGCGCGGGCCGACCCGGGGCCGGTGGTCCTGGCGGCACGGGCGCTCCGGGTGGCGGAGCTGCCGGTGGTGGCTCGGGCACGCAAATCGTGCGCTGGGTCTACAAGCGTGGTTCTAGCCGCTACGCCTTCGTGTTCGACCGCTTCAGCCGTGTCGTCCAGATCGAAGCCGTGGGCATGAACGACGGCCGACCGCGAACGCGCCGAGCGATCAGCTTCGGTTCTTCGTTCTCGTCGGTCATCAAGGCCTACATCGAGCCGGATTCCTACGAACTGATCGGAGACACCGTGATTGTCCGCTTCCTGGCGAACGACCGCGTGGCCTTCCGCATGCAGCGACTCCGCCCGAACGGCACCCACGTGGTGACCGGTATCGTGGTGGCCGCCGCCGCACAATAATCTGAACTCGTAACCTTGTCCGACGACCTCGACCGCATACGCCAGCGTATTGACATTGTCGATCTCGTCGGACAGAAGGTAACGCTTTCGCAAAGGGGCAAGACCTGGAAGGGTCTTTGCCCCTTTCATGATGATAAGAACCCGAGTTTCCAGGTCAACCGCGAACTTGGGCGCTATCGTTGCTGGGCTTGCGGGGCGCAGGGCGACATTTTTAACTGGGTGATGGAAACCCAGCGCCTCACTTTCTCCGAGGCGATGCAAGAGCTGGCCGCCATGGCAGGGATCAAGCTCACGAAAGGCGCGGAGCGCACTACGCCCAGCCAGCGCGAGGCCGAAGACGCCCTGATGGCTTTGGCGCTCAAGTTCTATCGAGAGCAACTAGACAAGGCCAGTCGCGCTCTGGAGTATTGCGAGGAACGCGGCTTCGATCGCCAAATCCGCAACTACTGGGAACTGGGCTACGCGCCCTCATTGGGGGACGCCCTCGCCCAACGCATCAAGAAAGAAGGGCTCTCGCTGGCCTTGGCGCAGTCGCTTTCGCTGGTAGATAAAGACGCCGGGGGTTCGTTCTTCGACCGCTTCCGTGGCCGGTTGATGGTCGCCATCCGGGACGAACGCAGCCGGTTAGTAGGCTTTGGTGGGCGAATCCTGGGGGACGGCCAACCCAAGTACATCAACTCGGCGGAGTCACCGGTTTTCCAAAAAGGTCGCTTGCTCTATGGCCTTCATCGCGCCAAGGAACCCATGAGCAAGGGCGAGCCCGCCGTGCTGGTGGAAGGCTATTTCGACGTGGTGGCCTGCCACCGGGCGGGGCTCACCACCGCCGTGGCCCCCTTGGGCACCAGCCTCACGGACGATCAAGTGCGGCTGCTCTCGCGGTGGACCAACCAGGTCAATGTCCTGCTGGATGGCGATGAAGCGGGCCTCAAGGCGGCCGAGCGGGCGATGGAGATGCTCGTTCCGGCCGGGCTGGCCCCGCGCATCATCACGCTGCCGGGCGGCGATGACCCCGACACCATCCTTCGCCGAGAAGGGGCCGACGGCCTGCAAAAGCGAGTGGCAGAAGGCAAGAGCGCGCTGGAATTTCGGCTTTGGCTCCTCGAACGTCGCAAGAGCCCCGAAAGCCGAGAGTTCTGGCAAGAGCTAGCAGAACTCATTGCGAAGAACGCCGACCCGCTCCAAAGCGAGACCTGGATCGAAAAGTACGCGCCCCGATTCCCGGGGGTGAAGGACGCCATGGCCAAGCGCAACGCCCTCCGCGAGATGGTGACCAGCCATCGGCCGGCCCCCGCCGCCCGCCAGCGCCGCCGTGCGGCTCCCACGTCCCCCCGGGGCCGCCGGATGTTCACGGAGTTGCACTCGGCGGAAATTCGGATCCTCAGCGCGCTCACCGAGCCACACCTCGTGCCTCAGGCCGACACGGCCTTGCGAGAACCGAGCCTGTGGGAGACTCCGATGGCGGAGAAGTTCCGCGCGGCGTACCTCCGCATGGCCCCGGAACGCGCCCCGCAAGAGCCCCTCAGCGTGTGGATCCACACGCTCGATGACGAAGATTTCAAGTCATTCCTGGCGTGGCACGCGGACAAGGCCTCCCTCCTCGACCCCGAAGCCCAGGAGAAGGAGATCGAAGGGGCAATGGAGAGACTCCGAGAGCGCGCCGAGGGGCGCGGCTTACGGGACCAAATGGTCGAGCCTGAATGGGATACCGAGTCTTTGCGCAAATTGACCGAGCGCGCCCGGCGCCTCAAGCGGGGCGATGAGGCCAAGAGCGAGACGGACGACGACCTTTTTGCGTAAAGAAAAGGGATGACCGCCCCCGAAGTTGATGTGCTGCTCTCGAGTGGCGATCGCGTTTTGCTCCGCTCGCTTTACGAGACCCGACCCCTGGCGCTGGTGTTTCTGCGGCACTTTGGTTGCACCTTCTGCCGTGAGCATGTGAGCGACCTGCGCGGAGAGACGGACCTGAATATTGCTTTTGTTAGCATGGCAGATCGGGTGGAAAGCGAGGCCTTCCAGCGAAAGATGCAAGTGACGCAGCCGTTCATCTGCGACCCCGAGGCTCGTTTGTATGCACTTTTTGGCCTTAAACGTGCTTCTATGGGCGAAGTGTTCAACCCGCGTGTCTTCATGCGCGGTGTGCAAGCGGTGGGCAAGGGCAACGGCGTGGGGCGTCCCGTGGGCAACCCGTGGCAACTTCCCGGCACATTTATCCTGAATACGGCGGGCGAAGTGGTGCATGCGCACCGGAGCCGCGATGCGGCGGATAACCTAAGCGCGGCGGAGATCCGGAAGTATCTCGCCGAGGCGACTGAGGTCGAACACGCCCGGAGCTGAGGCAATTAGCGGCGGCATCAGACCCGGCACGGGGCTCGTCGCCGGATCGAACTCCTGACCGTCCAGGGTCCAGTATTTGGCCCCCAGTTCGGTGAGAATCACAAAGGAAGCGGCAGCATCGTAAAGGCAGGCTCGGCTTGAGGTCATCGCCCGCAAGCGCCCCGAGGCCATAAACATCGCCTCAATCACAAACGCGCCGTTGTGTCGCATTTTGCCGGGATAAACCTTGCGGAAAGCGTGATAGGTGTCCACATCGCCGTAGCCGATGAGATCTGAAGGCTGCGTGGGAGAGGCATCCAGCATCGGCAGCGGTCCCCCGTTGCAAGTGGCCCCGCCGCCCAGGTGTGCGGCGTACATTTCGTCCAACTCGGGCAGATACACCGCGCCCAGCACGAGTTTGCCACCCATGCGCAGGCCCACGCTCACCCCCCAGAGAGGCTGCCCAAAGGCAAAATTCGAGGTCCCATCAATCGGGTCAATGAGCCACAGCGGTTCATCTTCGTCGCCCGCAAAGCCCTGCTCTTCTCCCCAAACCACCCCGGGCTGCAGCTCGAGCAACAAGGGTCGGAGATAGGCCTCCACGGCGCGGTCGGCGGCGGTCACCAGACTGCCGTCGGCCTTGGATTGAACGCCCAGCGCGGTGCGAAACGAAAGGGCAAGTCGGCCGGCTTCGTAGACCCATTCGACCAGTTGCGCGCGCTTTTGTTCGTCAATCACCGCCCCCTGACGTTACCCCTCTTGGCCCCGTCCGATGAACGCTTGGCCTAGACCGCTTGACACCAGGGCACGAGTGCGGTACAACACTAGGGCGCGACGCGGGAGTAGCTCAGTGGTAGAGCATCTCGTTGCCAACGAGAGGGTCGCGAGTTCGAATCTCGTCTCCCGCTCCAATCCGCTCGCGCATTTCCTCCTTACGCACCGGGTAGAACCCTGGCATGCCCTTGACGGTGCTCGTCAGCTGTGCCATGGACCTGGTCTGGCGCATTCCGGCCTTCCCTCGTCCGGGGCAATCCATTGCCGAGGCCAAGTTTCAACGTTTTCCCGGGGGCAAAGGCGCGAATCAGGCCGTGCAGGCTGCGCGACTGGGGGCGGAAGTCACCGCCATTGGTTGCGTGGGCGACGATGAGTTCGGGCGCGTGATTCTGGACATCCTGCGGCAGGACGGTGTCCGGGCCGACGGCGTGCGCGTGGTGCCCGGAGTAAGCACGGCCACGGCGGGCATTTACGTCGAGGCCTCGGGCCAGAACACCATCTGCATCGATCTGGGGGCCAACCGGTGCGTGACGGGAGCCGACGTGACCACCCACATGCCCACCGCCGATGAGAACTTAGTTTTGAGCCAGCTCGAGATTCCCGCCGAGGCCACCTTGGCGGCCGCCCAGCGCGGGCGGCTTTGCCTCAACCCGGCCCCCGCCGCGCCCATTGCCGAGGAGATTTGGGGGCGCACGTGGCTGTTCGTCCCGAACCAGACGGAAGCCGAATTCTACGTTCAAGCCCCGGTGCGCAACGTGGATGAGGCCCGCGATGCCGCCCGAGAGCTTTTGGCCAAGGGGCCTGAGCACGTGGTGATCACCCTCGGCGACCAAGGGGCTTACTGGCTCAGCCGCACGGGCCAGGAGTTCTTTGCGCCCGCCCCGCTGGTGGACGTGGTGGATACGGTCGCGGCGGGGGATAGCTTCTGCGCGGCACTGGCGGTGGCTCTCGATAAGGACCACGAATTCCCAGCGGCGCTGAGCTACGCCGTGCGGATCGCAAGCCTAAGCGTAACTCGATCCGGGGCCATGCCCTCTTTGCCCTATCGGCACGAAATCGAACCGGACTAACCGGCAGTCAGCAGGGTGTGCGTGTGCC
>CALRVA020000053.1:0-15706 GCA_943371495.1 Archangium gephyra
GGACCTGAAGGACTTGCGGGCCATCCTGCAGTTCCTCAGCGAGAACGCCAAGGAGATTCAAGCCGAATACGGCAATGTGAGTGGCGCGACCGTGGGGGCGATCCAGCGGCAGTTATTGGTGCTGGAACAAGAAGGGGCGGACATGTTCTTTGGTGAACCCGCGCTGGATATCCGCGACCTCCTCCGAACTTCGCCGGACGGGCGAGGGATGATCCATGTCCTCGCCGCCGACAAACTGATGAACAACCGGCGCACCTACGCCACGTTCTTGCTGTGGCTGCTGAGCGAGCTTTTTGAAGAGCTCCCGGAAGTGGGCGACCTGGATAAGCCGAAGTTGGTCTTTTTCTTTGACGAAGCGCACTTGCTGTTCACCGATGCCCCCAAGGCGTTAGTGGAAAAGGTGGAGCAGGTGGTGCGCCTGATCCGCAGTAAGGGAGTGGGGGTGTACTTCGTCACCCAGA
The DNA here is from genome assembly GCA_943371495.1 of Archangium gephyra. Taxonomy (GTDB): domain Bacteria; phylum Armatimonadota; class Fimbriimonadia; order Fimbriimonadales; family Fimbriimonadaceae; genus JAHBTC01. The sequence goes on from CALRVA020000053.1 coordinate 462, forward strand.
ACCCGCTCGATATCCCCGATGCCGTGCTGGGGCAGCTGGGCAACCGGGTACAGCACGCCCTACGCGCGTTCACTCCGCGTGACCAAAAGGCGGTGCGGAGCGCGGCGGACACCTTCCGTCCGAACCCGAACTTCAAGACCGAGGACGTGATCACCGAGCTTGGCGTGGGGGAAGCGCTGGTCTCGACTCTTGATGCCAAGGGCACGCCGAACATCGTGCAGCGCACCCTCATCCGCCCGCCGCATTCGCGCCTTGGCCCCGCCACGCCGGAAGAGCGTCAGCAGATCCTGAACTCGAGCCCGGTGGGCGCGCAGTACGACCGCGAGATCGACCCCGAGTCGGCCTTTGAAATCCTGGGCAAGCGAGCCAACGAAGCGGCCCGAGCGGCCGAAGAGGAAGCGCAGCGCGCAGCCGCCCTGAAGGAAGAAGAGAAGCGACGGAAGGAAGAGGAGCGCCTGATGCGCCAGCGACCCAGCGGGACTACTCGCCGTCGATCCGATGACCCGCTTCAGGCCGCACTCAAGAGCACCATGCGCGCCGCCGGTAGCCAAATTGGCCGCCAAGTGGTGCGGGGCATCCTGGGCGGCCTGTTCAAGGGGCGCTAAGCCGGGGGTTCGCCCGCCAGAGCCGTCGGGGCCTTCAGGGCCTCGGCGGCTCTTTGGTTCATCAGTTGGCCGTAGAGGAAGAACCCCAGCGTCAACCCGGCCAGGCCGATGGAGACCCCAATGGACCAGTTGAACCGCTCCTTGAGGATGACGATGGCCAAAAAGATGGACGTGGTGAGTATGGCCAGCATGCCGTAGAGCGCATAGAACGACGCCCCGAACTTGCTGTAAAGGATGTAGAACCCGACGTAGGTGATGGCCGTGCCGATGCCCGCCCATAGGGCCGGCCCCATGTTGAGCTTGGTGAAGGCCACCGGGTCGCGGGGCGGCTGGAACACCATCAGCGCGGCCATCGCTACCGCCGAGATGAGGAACGTGAGGAGCACGAAGCCGAAGGGCGACTCTTCCGCGCGGGCGGTTTTGTTCCCGTAAGTGAAAATGGCGTTGCCGATGGCGGCCAGAAAGGCGGCCAAGAAGGCCCCAACGAGTGGTGGCATGCCCCGTTAGTTTAGAACAGCGAGCGCTCGCCGGATTCATGGGCCAGCAGGCGGGCCTTGCGGTCGAGGCCGTAGGCGTAGCCGGTCAGGCCACCCGATTTGCCAATCACCCGGTGGCACGGCACCAGCACGGCGATGGGGTTGGCGCCGTTGGCGGCTCCCACCGCGCGGCTGAGATTGCGGTCACCCAGTTGCAAAGCAAGCTCCCCATACGTACGGGTTTGGCCGTAAGGAATGGCACAAACGTAAGCCCACACGCGCTGCTGGAACTCGGTGCCCACCAGCTCCAGCGGCACATCAAAGTCGCGCAGAGAACCTTCCCAGTAGGCGTCCCACTGGGCCGATAGGTCGGCCATCTCCGCAGGCACGGCCGTCACCTCATCTTCCGTCCACGCCAGGTTGCGCAGGCCGTGTACACCCCAGGTCATCCGCACGGGGCCGAGCGGAGAGGGGAGGACGCAAAAAGCGAATGCACCCCCGCCCGCAGGGGGCGAAGGTGCATTTTCGGACGACGGACCGTTCAAGAAACCGTCGCGACTTCCGTCGCGAGGAACGTGGAAAGGTGACCGATGAACTCGATGTCGTGGGCCAGCACTAGCGAGAGGTACTCGCCAATGGTGAAGGCTTCGCGACCCGTGAACTGGATCTCTTTGTCGAAGTCGGCGGGGGAGAGACCACGCAGGTAAGCCAGCGTCATTTGGCGGCGGCTTTCAAAGACCTCCGCTTCGTGGAACACGTTCTTATCGTCGAAGTGGTGCTCGTCCTTGCGAGACTCGGCATCGTACCATTCCATGATGGTGCCGGGTTTGTTATGCGCCGATCGAATTCGGTCCAGGATCACCTGTTCCGCATCGGCCAGCATGGCCACCGCCTGTCGCGGAGAGAAATCCGCCACGGGGATCTTGTCGTCCAGACGATCGGTTGGGAAAACCCGCAGCATGCGTTCCACGATGCGGGGCGAGTGACTAAGAGCCTCAAAGATATCTTCCGTCATGGCCTACTTTCATGCTACACCCAAGTGACCCCGGATGTGGCTTGATTCTCTGAGTTTTTTCCACATTTCGTACGGCCTTGTAACATGGGGGCCTGAAGAAGGGCTCGTCCCTGCGGATTGCCGTAGAATGACGGCGTAGGAACCCTTATGGCAGTGAAACTTGTGACCGTGCCCGAAGCCCATGCGGCCAAGGTGTATTCGACCGAACGAGTGGGGATCAGTAAGGCCACCCACGACGCCCACTTGACCCTTTGGCAGGGCTACGCCAAGAAGACGAACGAGATCCGCCAGAAGCTGGCCGACATGGAGATTGATCCGGCGGCCGCTAACCAGATTTACAGCGAAATGCGCGCCCTCAAGGCGAACTACGCGTTTGCCTACGGCGGGTTCATCAACCACAACGTCTACTTCGAAACCATCGGGGGCGAAGGCGGCCCGGCCACCGGAGCGGTGGGTGACCTCATCAACGACGCCTACGGCAGTTTCGACCGCTGGTTGGCGGACTGGAAGGCCACGGGCATGGCCGGTCGCGGCTGGGTGTTCTTGGGCTACGACCACGCCGAAGAGCGCGTTCACACCTACATCGGCGACAGCCAGGACACGTTCCCGGCCTGGAATCACACGCTACTCTTGGCCATGGACGTGTACGAGCATGCCTACTTCCTGGATTTCCAGACGGCCCGCATGAAGTACATCGACGCCTACGTCCAAGTCATTGACTGGGACGCGGTGAACGGCCGATTGCCGCACTAAACCGGCGGCACAGCTGAAGAGTTGAGGCGCCCGTCTCGCGTTAATTGCGCGGGGCGGGCGTCATGGCATCCAGCACCCGTTGTGCCGAAGGCCCGCTGATGATGCTGCCCACAAAGCCGATCTCAACATTGCCCGCGCGGCGGTAGACCATCGTCATCGTGCCGTCGTTCGGGATTTCAAAAGTCTTGAGCTTCAGCACCTGGCGCACGGATTGCTCCGTGGTCAGCGCGCCACTGCGCGGAGTCTGGATGATGTCAAAGGAGTTGCGCGCCGTGGGGTTGGTGAAGTGCAAGCGAAGCACGGCCCGGCGGCCGCCCGGGGCTTGGGGGTCACCCACGTAGGTCATGTCCGCCTTGCGGAACTCGTAGCCCAAGGCGTACGCTCCCAGGCGATAGGAAGTGAAAGGCACCTGCCGCACGTAGGTTTCGCGCTCGAGCGGGATCAAAACGCCGTTGGCAGCATTCGGGCTGGCCGGCGCCGGGGAAAGAAGGGCACAAGCCACAAGGCACAGGGGGTTCATCTCAATATCTCCACTCAGGGTGTGGAGATCATTGTGGGCAAGTTCTATGCCAAAAAGGGGGAGGTGAAGGAAAGAGATGACAGGTGGTGCATCCGTGCACCGTCCTCCGTTACCACCCGCCTTGGTGTCCTGCCGTTTTCAGCATAGACCCTAAAATCCTGCCGCAATCGGCATCGGGTCTATTCGCCTAGGGCTTCCCGGTAGATTCGCGTGAGTCGTTCAGCGCTGGCGTTCAGCTCGTACCGGTGGCTGGCTTCACGCAAGGCCGCGCGTCCGTAAACATCGGCCTGCTCGGGGCGGCTAGCAATGGTCAGCATGGTGTCGGTCCAGTCGCTGATCGGGTCGTGTCGCCACCCGTTCACCCCCACCAGCACCATGTCTTCCAGGCCGCTCTCGTTGGGCACCACCACCGGCCGGGACATCATCATGGCCTCGGCAGCCGGCCAACTGTAGCCCTGGATTTCGCTGGCCACCACCAGCACCTGGCTGGCGGCATAGGCGGCCCACCGGGCCTCCAGGTCTTCTTCGATAAGGATCTGCGGGCCGTATTCCGGGGCCAGGCGGTGGAGGTAGCGGGCGTCTGGCCCTTCCCCACAAATCAGGAGGTAGCTGTCGGGCTCGGCCACTCGCACGCCGCGCCAAGATTCGATAATCCGGGCCATGCCTCGTTCGCGAGCCAGCCGGCCGACCATCCCAAAGACAAAGGCGTTTTCGGGGATGCCGAAGCGCGCCCGGGCCAGCGCGCGATCCTTGGGGGCATCTTCCGGCGTGGGCAACACTCCCGGCGTGACCACGGTGAGGTTCAGCGCATCGGCACTATCCAACGACTTGCGCACCACGCGGCTGCTGCAGATGCCCGCGCGGGCGGCGTTCAATCGGTCAATGAACTCGCTGTGCAACGTGGCCGGGACATCGTAGGCGGTGTAGACCCACGGGCTGCGGATATAGAAGGCTTCGGCGCACGCCCACGCCACGCGGTAGGAAAGCGCATGCACCAGGTCGTAGCCCTTGGCGCGTTCCTTCAGCTGCTTGCTCACCGCCTTGTCAATCTTGCGGCCGGTCTCGTCGGGCATCCATTCCGAGACGTCGAGCAGGTCCAGGGTCACGCCGTGCGAAGCCAAGGCGCTTTGCCACGCCTGGGCCATCATCACGGCCCCACCGTGTCGCCGATAAGGAGCGAGAACGCGCATAGAGTCGGGCGGTTAGCGCGGCACCGGCTGGGCGTCAATGAGGGAGCGCAGGACGGTTTCGATGCCGATGCCTTCCACTTCGGCTTCGGGCCGCAGGAGCACGCGGTGCCGGAGAATGGGGATGGCCAGCGTCTTCACATCGTCCGGAATCACGAAATCGCGCCCTCGCAAGGCCGCCATCGCTTTGCTGGCGGCCACCAGGGCCAAGCTGGCACGCGGGGAAGCCCCCACTTGCACTTGCCGGCTGCCGCGCGTGGCGCTGACGATGCTGTAGATGTAATCGAAAATCTTGTCCTCGATGACCACGGCGTTCACTTGCTCGCGCAGGGCCGCAAGGTCCGCCGGGCCGATCACCGGGGTCATTCCGGCGTCTTCGAGTCTCGTGGCGCGGAAGCCGCTGTGGAACCGGCGCATCACCGCGAGTTCATCCGCCTGTTCGGGGTAGCCCATCACGACCTTGAACAGGAAACGGTCTTGCTGGGCTTCGGGCAGGGGGTAGGTGCCTTCAAAGTCGATCGGGTTCTGGGTGGCGAAGACCAGGAACGGCTCGGGGAGCGGGTGGCGCTCGCCGTCAATCGTGACCGCGCGCTCTTCCATCGCTTCCAGCAGAGCCGATTGCGTCTTCGGCGGGGTGCGGTTGATTTCGTCGGCCAGCAGGATGCCGCAGAAGATCGGCCCCTTGCGCAAGGTGAACTCCACCGTGCGCGGGTCAAAGACATTGCCGCCCAAGACGTCGCTGGGCATCAGGTCGGGCGTGAACTGCACGCGACCAAATTCAAAGTTCAATGTGAGGGCCAGCGACCTCACCAGCAGGGTTTTCGCGAGGCCGGGCAGGCCTTCCAGGAGGATATGTCCGTTGGCCAAAAGCGCGACCAAAGCAAGATCGACCGCGTCCTCTTGCCCCACCACGGCTTTGGCGAGTTCCGCCCTGACTTTCTGGCCAAACTCCTCGACCCGCATCGCCTCTAATGCTACCTTGCGCCCCGCCCCCGACCGGGCGTCTGCCAACGTCCGCGAGGGGAACCCGCCGGCCCGGTAAAATGTTGAACTCTCGAGAGTTGGTATGAAAGCGAAAACGCCTGCCCTGGTCCTTGGATTTCTCGCCGTCGTCGGCGTGGGCTATGGGGGTTGGCGCGCCTTTGGTGAGTACCAACTGCGCAACCTGACCATGGACCCCATCAAGCCGGGGCACGTCAATATCGTGGCCGTCAACCCAGGTTCGGGTTTCGGGATCATCGTCAGCAACCAGGTGGCGCAGCTGGCCGAGTTCAGCGACTCGGACCTGGACTCCCCGGAAATGAACGAAGATGATGTCGTCACCAAGAAGAAGCTCCTCATCCGGGAGTTCTTGGGGGCCCTTCAGGGGAACGGTGACGCCCTCGGCAAGCTGGTGATGAGCCTGAACGACGTGAACGAAGGCGAGTTTCCGGCCGAAGCGGAAGTCTGGACGAAGGACCAGGTGGAGCGGGCCCTGAATGGCGACGCAAACCTGAAGCCGAAGCTGGAGCGAGCCCTCTCCATGACGCTGGACGGCCAGCCGTTACCCACACTGGATCTGGACCGACTGATTGACGGCATCATCATCGAGATCCCGTTTCAGATGGAATACAACGTGGGCGGCACGGTTACCAAGGTTGACGGGATGTATCGCGAGTCCTTTAACAGCCAGTTTGCCTCCCGCGCGGGCCGCCGTCTGACCGAGAAATTCCTCACCGATGCCGCTTTGCAGGCGACCTACGCAGAAGAAATCAAGCGCACCCGGGGCGAATTGACCGACAATGACGGCAACCCCATCCCGGCGCAAAAGGAAGATTTGGAGCAGTCCCTGCGGAGTCGTTTCAGCGAGGCTCGCATCAAGGAACTCACAGCCCAGCCTTACCGAGTTCTAGAAAACGCCTTCGTGGTGGTCAACGATGGGATGATCACCGGGGCGTCAAAGTCCACCTACGATGGGGGCAACAACCAACCGGTCACCGATGTCCGGCTCAACCTCACCGAAGAGGGACGTTTGCGGCTGTGGAAGTTCAGCCGGGAACATCCGCGCTTCCAATTGCTGTTTATGGTGAACAGTGTGGCGCTGGCCGCTCCCCGCATTGGCACGGAACTTGCCGAGAAGAGCGTTACCATTCGTGGGGTCGGGGCGGAGCAATTGGCCGCCGACGCGGTTGACGACATCAACCGTTTGACATCAACGCGAAACACACAACCTTCGGAATCAAAATGACGATCGCACGCTTAGCTTCTCCTCTCTTTGTCGTGGTGGCTCTCGGACTTGTCGGATGCGGCAACCGAAGCTCAGGCTATTCGCCCAAACCGGCCGAAGAAGTCAAGCCCGTAGACCTCGCCACGGTGGATAAGGCCAACGTCTTCCCGCTTAAGGAGGGCAATTCTTGGACTTTTGAAAGCCAAGTTTCCATCTCCTTGCCCAACGGCCAAACCCAAACGAACACAGAGGACATCACGCTCCGGGTGGAACGCATTGCGACGGAAGGCGGCGAAACCCGCGCCGAGATTCATGTGATCCGCGAAGCCGACATCGACCCCGAAACGGGCCAGAAGACGGAAGCCGCCAGCCAGCAAAAGGCGGACCGCAGTGGCTGGATGGTGAATTCCGAGGGGATCTACCAAACCGCCGGATCGCGCGATTTGTTGAATTACTCGCCCGCTTTGCCGTCTCTTCTGTTTGCCCTCAAGCAGGGTGAAGAGCAGGAATTCGTAACCACGGGCCCGCTCCCGGCGGGTAGCGCCGATAACAACACCATCCCGGTGCGCCGCATGATCGTCCGGCACACGGCCCTGGGGCCGCAGCAGGTGGACACGGAGCGCGGCACGCTGCCTGCCTTTAGCACGCAGACGATTTTGCTTTATCCGGCCCAGGGTGATGACGTGGAAGCGCTGAGCGCGGCCCTCGCCAAGCTCCGCGAAGCCGGGGTGACGGACGTGACCACGGCCGCCAGCGGTACGCCGACCGAGCCCGCCTCGGGTTCCGGTGAAACGGAAGGCACGAGCGGCAACGAAGGCACAACGGGCACGGAAGGCACGAGTGAGGAAGCGACCTCGACCGATTCCCCTTCGACCGATACGTCGAGCACCGACAGCGCCTCCACCGAAGCTCCGAGCGGCGATTCCGCCACTGCGCTTTCCTCCAGCCTCCCGACGGTTCCCCCGTTTGTGGCCAGCACCAGCACGGTCTTTTGGTCTCCCGGCGTGGGCATGGTTCGATTCCGTCAGGTGGTCGTTCAGCCTTCTGGCATCCGAATCGTGCAAACCTTGCGCCTGAAGGACTATGATTTGAAGTCATGAAGCGCATTCAAAGTTGGACTCTCCTGATCGCCCTTGGCCTCCTCATTGGGGGGTGCCAAAACTCGACTCCGGCGCCGGCCACGGACTCCGGTGCCAAGGAACCCAGCAAGGAATCTTCTTCCACCTCGACGGACACTTCCACGGAACTGGAAGCGTCTGTCGAGCTTCCGGCTGAACTCAAAACCGCCGCCGCCGAGTACTACGGCATGACGGGCAGCCGCGAGTCGGTTTTCGAAACCAACTGGGGTGCCGACAAGAAGGGCGAAGGCACTGAGCGCGTCCGTATCTTGACTGTGGAGAATGGTGAGGCCCGCGTGGACGTGGTGCGCGCCGGAGAACTGGCGCAACTGGGCAGCGAAACGGTGGTCATCCGCAAGGATGGGATCTACACCGAATCGGTGGGTCGCGGCGAGCTTTCCAAGCCTGCTCTGCAACTGCCGAGCGACGTGGCCCCGGGCAAGAAGTGGAACTCCAGCTTCGACCTCAAGATGCCGGACGGCTCGGTGGTCAAGGCCGAAATGAACGGGGAAGCCCTGGCGATCGAGAAGATCAAGCTCTCGGACGGCAAGGAATACGACGCCCTGGTGATCGTGAACAAGTACACGATGAAGAGCACCCCGGCGGAGGGCGCCGGCTCCACCGTGACCGGTGAAGCCAAATCCTGGCTGGTCAAGGGGCTGGGCATGGTGAAGCTCGATATGCCGAACCCGAACGAGGCCAACGCCCGCATGGTGATGAACCTCATCCTGCCGAAGTCATGATCTCCCTCGTCCTCGCCGCGTCTTTGTCGTCCGCTCTCGTTTCCGCTCCGGCGGCCGAGCGGGCGACCGACTATTTCCCGCTCCAGAAGGGTACTTCTTGGTCGTACACCGATACGGCCGAGCGGTTGAACCTGCAAGTAGAAGACCGCGCCGAGGGCGAATACGAGGTCAAGAAAGAGGAGTTTGAGGACACCAAGGAGGAGGACAAGCGGCCGGGCGTGATGATGCCGACCATCGGCACTTACGACACGCGCTCGGGCTTCATGGGCCGCACCTTCTACATGGTTAGCGACAAGGACATCCGCGTGGGCGCCCTTTCGCGCCACGAGCCGATCCTTGAGCCCTATCCCATCATGGTGCTGCCCCAGGGGGACACCGAAAAGTTTGGCTACGACGGCCTGGTGCCGATGTCCGGCACCACCGAGCGGCTTGTGCTGGATGGCACCGCCAAGCGATTGGCCTCGGTGAAGGTGCTGGGCAACGAGTATCCCGGCATCGAGATCACCATGGACATGAAGATCGGCCAGGGCGACCTGCTCCTCCGCGTGACCCAAGTGGCGGTTTACGCGAAGGGGATTGGGCTGGTATCGATGCAAGAAACGGTGCGCACCGAACGCGATGTGACCCGAAGATCAAGGACACTGACGGCATTCAAGGCCGGCCCGACGTAAAGAACACCATGAACGGACGGGCGGCACTTGGTTTCGGCGTATTGGCGTTTTGGGCGTCATTCGCGGGCATGTGCCAACCCCAGGCCAGTGGCCAAGACCCGGCGGCCTTTTCCATTACGGATAGCCGAGAGCTGGGCTTTGAGGAGTTCAAGGAAAAGGAAGCCACCCTGGTGCTGGCGGGCACTCCCATCCCGGTGGAAACGAAGTTCATCAAGGAAGGTGACGTTCGTCGTCTGTTGTTCATCGTGCATGGACAAGAAGTGGACGAAGAGCGCTACCGCGTGGGCGTGGATGGGCTGGCCTTCATGGGCACCCGCGCCGAGAGCTTCGAGCCACCCATTCCGCTGGTGAGCTTGCCGTTTGCCGCGCCGAAGTCCAGCGAATGGAAAGGGAAGTGGAAGACCGGCCCCACCGAAGTAGAGGGCGAGGCCACGATTGAGGCCACTCCCGAGCGCATCAACACCGTGGGCGGTCAGTTTGACGCCGCGCGTATCGAAATCAAGCTCACCATGAAGGTGGACGACCAGGACCGCCGCGAGCGCACGCTCAAGTTTTGGCTAGTCCGCGACCACGGCATTGTCCGCCGTGAACTAGGGGCTGATTCAGCCCGCGAGCCCGCTGCCAAGAAGTCCCCATGAGCACCACCGCCCTGCCCGGCATGCGCCAAGGCACTCTGGGAACAGAGGATGGCCCTCGGCCCCTGCGCCGGTGGGTGATGGGCTTTGCGTTTGTGGTGCTGCTGTTCGGCCTGGTTTGCCTGTTTGCTATCCAGACGCACCGTGGCGATCAGGTCTTTAGCAAGCAGCTCCTCTTCCTCGCGGTGGGGACGGTGGCCTTTGTGGGGTGTCGACGGCTGCGGCTGGACGCGATTCCTCAGTTTGTATCGGTGCTCTATGGCATCAATCTTCTCAACCTGGTTTCGATCTTCTTTATGGGGGAAGAGCGGAACGGGGCCACGCGCTGGATTGATATTGGGCCGCTTCAATTTCAGCCATCTGAGATGGCCAAAGTTCTCTTTATCTTGACGCTCTCGGCGTACTGGGCGCGGGCGGATCGTGACCCCAAGCAGCTCAGCAGCGTGCTTGGCTCCTTGGCCCACACCCTGCCCATCGCCGCACTGATTTTCTTGCAGCCACACCTCGGTGGGGCGACCTCGATCATGGTCATCTGGGCCGTCATCACGGTCGCGGCCGGGGCCAAGTGGCGTCACATTCTCTTGATCTTCGTGGGTCTGGCCCTCATGGCGAGCACTCTCCTGTTGGGCTACCAGAAGGATCGCCTGCTGGCCATGGTGAACCCGGACGAGGGTGGCAACAAGTATCAACAGACGCAAGCCGCGATTGCCTTTGCGAATGGGGGCGTTTTCGGTGAGGGATTCTTGCGGGGCGAGCAAACGAAGCTTGGATACGTGCCATTCCAGGACACCGACTTTATCTATAGCGCGGTGGGCGAGCAGTTCGGTTTGTTCGGGGCGGCGCTGGTGCTCATCGCCTTCTTGGGCATGTTTTTCACCATGCTGCTCATCGCCCGTTCGGCACAAAGCCCGATGGCCAAAAACGTGGCGATGGGGGTTTTGGGGGTTTTGGCCTTCCACACCATTGCCAATATCGGCATGGTCATTGGCGTCACGCCCGTGGTGGGCTTGTGGCTGCCGCTCATGAGCTACGGGGGCACCGCGCTCATCATCTGCATGGCCATGCTGGGCTTGGTGATGGCGGTTCGTTAAACGCCCACCTCAACCAACCTGGTAAAATGCGCGTATGCCCAAGGAAGGGCAGGTTTTGCGAAAAGGTCCAACACGGAAGGGAACACCCACAAAGGCGGCCGTCAAATTGGCCCCGGCGTCATCCGCACCATCACCCCGCTCAATTGATGCCTGGGGGCTCGGCATGGTGGGGGGCGGCGTCATTGTCGGCATCGCGCTCGGTTTAGGTTCCTCCGGCATTCTTGGCGATACCTTGGCCGGTGGTTTGCGCGTCATGCTCGGCCCCGTGGCCTGGGTGGTGCCCGCCCTACTGGTGATTGGCGGTGTCCGCCTCATTCTCGGCAAAACCCACGTGGCGCACCCGCGCCTGGCCTGGGGCCTCGGCATTCTTCTGGTGGGCGTCACCGGGCTGATGGCCCGCCCGATCCAGGGCGACTACTTTGACCCCGAAGCCACCACCACCACGGGCGGCTACGTCGGCGCTATCGGTGGGTGGATGTTTAGCACTTTGTTTGGCCAAGGCGGCACGGTGGCGCTGGTGACGCTCTGCCTGATTGGCTTGATGTTAGTGGTAGACCTCCCGGTGAAGGATCTGCTCACTCGCAAGGGCCGCGACGCCGACGAGGAGCCGGACGAAGACGAGCCGATCGAAACTCCGCGCCGTCGCCGCACGGCGGAACTGCCGATTGACACCACGGCCCGCCCGCGTCGCCCCATTCCCGAGGCGATGGACGAAGAGGAGGAGGCCCCGCGTCCCACCCGCAGCCGTCGACCCATCCCGGCCGCCCAAGAAGCCGAGGCCCTCCCCAAGCTCGCCGACGAAGCCCCCATGCCCAAGGAGGGCTACGTGCTGCCCAGCATGGGCCTGCTAACCGAGCCCACGGCCAAGGCGAAGCGCGACCCCAAGGAAGTTCAACGCAACATCGAAGTGCTGGAAAGTACGCTCGAGCAGTTCGGGGTGGACGCCCAGGTGATGGAAGTGGCCACCGGCCCAACCGTGACCCGCTACGAGCTCGGCGTCGGGCCTGGCATCCGCGTCAACCGCGTCACCAACCTCAGCGACAACCTGGCCATGAGCCTGGCCGCCCCCAGCATCCGCGTTGAAGCTCCCATCCCGGGCAAGAACGCCATCGGCATCGAGGTGCCCAACAAGAACCGCCAGCCCGTTACCCTGCGCGAGATGTGCGAGAGCCTGGAATTCCACGACCAAGAGAGGAAGCTTCTGGTCGCTCTCGGCAAGGACGTGGCGGGCGCGCCGCTCTACGCCGACCTCACCCGCATGCCGCACATGCTGGTGGGCGGGGCTACGAATAGCGGGAAATCTATCGGCCTCGCCACGCTCATCATGTCGCTCATCCTGCGCAATACGCCCAAGGATTGTCGCCTGGTGCTGATTGACCCCAAGCAGGTGGAACTAAGCCTCTTCGACGGTCTGCCGCACCTGATGTGCCCGGTGGTGACCGACGTGAAGGAGGCGGCCGGAGTGCTACGCGCCCTAGTGCGCGAGATGGAGCGGCGCTACCTGCAGTTCAAGGAAGCGGGTGTGCGCAACATTGACGGCTGGAACGAGAAGGCCCCCACCTATCAAGATCGTCTGCCGTACATCGTCCTGGTGATTGACGAACTGGCGGACCTGATGATGCAGGTCGCCAACGAAGTCGAATCCAGCATCTGCCGCCTTGGCCAGCTGGCGCGCGCCACGGGCATCCATATGGTCATTGCCACCCAGCGGCCCAGCGTGGACGTGATTACCGGCCTCATCAAGGCCAATATTCCGTCGCGCATTGCTTTCGCGGTGAGTAGCGCGATTGACAGCCGCACCATCCTGGATAGCAGTGGCGCGGAAGACTTAATTGGGCGCGGCGACATGCTGTTCCGCCCCATCGGCGCGCACAAGCCGATGCGTATCCAGGGCTGCTACGTGAGCGAGAGCGAAATCTCGGCGGTTTGCCGCCATTGGCGCGAGCAGGAAGGTCCGCGCTACGTGCTGGAACCGATCGCCGTGGCGGAAGGCGGGAGCGAACGCGGCGGCGACGCCGGGGGCGGCGGGGGCATGGACGACGACCCGCTGTGGGCCGAGGCTGTCACCTGGGTGGTGGAGCGCAATGCCGCCAGCACCAGCATGCTTCAACGCAAGTTTCGGGTGGGATTCCAGCGCGCCTCGCGCCTCTTGGATGCTATGGAAGAGCGCGGGATTGTCGGCCCCAAAGACGGCTCACGCCCCCGCGAAATCCTGATGGATGAAGTGCAGGTGCAGGCCATGCTGGGCAACGACGAATACATGACGCCGATGCCCGACGACGCGATGTACCGCGACGACGACGACGAGGACTTAACGTAAGTCGCGCCAGGCGGCGTCGGAGCGTTCGTACTCTTCGTAGTTGACCAATTCGTAGAGGTCTGCCCGGGTCATCATGCGCTCCATCCACTCGGCTTGCGTGCCTTGGGCCAGCAGGTCTTGGTAGAAGCGCTCTACGGCAAAAAGCGTGACCCGCAGGGCGGAAACGGGGAAGATCACCATCTGGTAGCCCCAATCGGCGAACTGCGAAACCGTGAACAAGGGCGTGCGGCCGAACTCCGTCATGTTGGCCAGCAGAGGCGTGGAGCCGAGCTCGCGCCGCACGGTGCGGAACTCTTCTTCTGAAGTGAGCCCTTCCGGGAAGATGGCGTCCGCTCCGGATTCGATGTAGGCTTGGGCGCGGCGAATGCTGCCCTCAATGCCTTCGACGCCGTAAGCATCCGTCCGGGCAATCACGACGAAGGAAGGGTCACGCTTGGCGGCCACCGCCGCGCGGACCTTCTCGCACATCGCTTCGGGTTCCACCACCTGCTTGCCGCCCAGGTGTCCGCATCGCTTGGGGGAGACTTGATCTTCCAGGTGCAACCCAGCCAGCCCTGCGCGTTCATATTCGATGACGGTGCGGCGCACGTTCCAGACCTCACCGAACCCCGTGTCGCCGTCGCAAATGAGAGGAATGGGCGCGGCCTGGCACGCCTGGGCGGCCGTGCGGCTGACTTCATCCAGCGTGGTCAGGGCAATATCCGGCGCACCAAGTAAAGCATTGGCCATGGCTCCGCCACTCAGGTAACCCGCCTGCGCCCCACAGCGCCAAGCCAGGCGCGCGGTCAGCGCATTATAGGCACCGGGCATGGCCACGGTTCCCGCCGCCATGAGGTCGCGGAGGACGCGGCCCGGATTCGGCAAAGGCGGTTGAAGCATGGATTCACTGTATCCGAAAACAAAACGTCCCCGTCTGGAATCAGGTCCAGAACGGGGACGAAGGTTGAGGGATCGGGTCGGGTTTACGGGATGAGGAGCTTGGCGGAGATGCCGACGCGGTCCATCACGTAGTTGAACGTTTCGTTGGCCGAGCCAAACGGCTGGAAGGCACGAACCCCGATCTTAATGTGGCCATTGCCATCAATGTAGCGCGCCGCATTGCTGATCTTCGCTTCGTTATCCACGCTGGCCGAGAGCGTGCTGACCGGGAAGGCCCGGAGGAAGCGCCATCGGTTCAGGCTCGGATCCCACACATAGATCATTTGCGTGACCTTGTTGGCGTTGACGAAAGTGTTCAGAGTGACCTTGAGTTCGTCAATCTGGCTGGCATCCGCGCTCACGTCGAAGGTGAGAGAGTTAAACGCCGCCGGGCTGCGCATCGTCTGCTGCTTGGCCGCCGCAAACATCGCGACGCTGCTATCCAGGTCAGCGAGGTCAGGAGCGGCGCCTGCGGTGTGGGTGCCCATCAGGGTTTCGATGTCCACAATGCCGTAGTCTCGATCTTGGAACTTCGGCACTAGTTGCAGCGACTTGTTGGCATTGACGCGACCGTCCTTGATGAAGTCGCCGATGTTGTCCGAGCCGCGCTTGATGTAGTCAATCACCTGCACGTTGGTGGTGCCAATGGGCGAATAACCCAAGACCAGGCTGGCCACGCCGGCCGTTACGGGGCTCGCCATCGAGGTTCCGCTGGGGCTGCTGTAGCCCGAACCAAGCGCCGTGCAGAGCGTGGCGACGCCCGGAGCGGCCACGTCAACCCAGTCACCATAGTTGGTGAAGCCCGCCTGGTTGTCGTTGTCGTCACTGGCGGCGACGGACAGGATATTGTCCAAGGCGGCCGGGTAGAACAAGACGTCCTTCAGTCCATTGTTGCCAGCGGCGGCCACCGGGATGACCTGGCGGCTGAAGGCGTAATTAACGGCGTCCTGCTCGGCTTGACTGCGACCAAATCCGCCGTAGGACATG
>CALRVA020000054.1:0-15669 GCA_943371495.1 Archangium gephyra
CATTGCCCAGACGATGAAGGAGACGATCTGGCGCGAGATTTCGCCCGCCATGAGCTGCAGCGTCGGGGTGGCCCCCAACGGGTTCCTCGCCAAGATCGCCACCGAACTTGAGAAACCCAATGGACTGGTGATTCTGGATGCCGCAACCCGGGAAGCGAGGCTGCCGACTCTGGCCCTCACTGACTGGACGGGCATCAACCGCAAGATGAAGGCCCGGCTGAATGCGGCGGGCATCTTCAGCAGTGCGGATCTCCTGACGGCCCACCGGGTGATGCTGCGGCAGGCCTTTGGCGGCATTGTGGGTGACCGTTGGTACGAGTGGATTCGGGGCGCTCCGCAGGTCGAAGTCAAGCGGCCCCGCCAGTCGCTCAGCCACAGCAACGTGCTTTCCCCCGCCCTGCGGACGGACGAAGGTTCCTATGCCATCCTCGTGCGTCTGACGGTGAAAGCGCTGGCCCGCCTGCGCTCGCACAACCTCCTCACCCAACGGGTGCAATTGCACGTGAAAGGGATGGAAAGGAGTTGGGAGATCGAGCGGCGCATCCCCGCCACCCAAAGCACCCCCGCCGTGCTGAAAGTTATCAACGAACTCTGGGAGAGACGCGACTTTGCCCGCCCCTTGCGGGTGGGCGTGAACCTGGTGGACCTCGTGGCGCCCTCCGAGCACACGCCCAGCCTGTTTGAGGACCCCTATACAAACCCTGCCGACGACACCGTGGACCAGCTGAACGCCCGATTTGGGCGGCACAAGGTGTTCCTCGCCTCCATTGCCCACACTAAAGAGCGCGCGCAGGAGCGGATCGCGTTCCAAAAGACCGAGCTTTTCCAAGAAGGCGGGACCCAAGAGCCCTGGGTCAATACTCGCAATGCCGAACGAATGGCCGAGGGGGAGGAAGCCGGCTCTAGTAATCTCACGCCGCAATGAGTGAAACGACGCTCGTCTTAATCAAGCCGGGTGGGGTGCAGCGCAACCTCATCGGCGAAATTCTTCGACGCATTGAGGCCCGTGGCCTCCAGGTGGCCGCCCTCAAGCTGATCCAAGCCGAGCGCGGCACGGTGGAAGCTCACTACGATGAGCACCGCGAGCGCCCGTTCTTCAACGACGTGGTCAGCTACCTCACCAGCGGCCCGATCGTGGCCCTGGCCGTCAGCGGCACCAACGCCACCAAGGCGATCCGCACCATGATGGGAGCGACCAACCCGCTGGAAGCGAACCCCGGCACTGTGCGCGGCGACTTTGCCCTGACGATTGACGACAACCTGACCCACAGCAGCAGCGACGCCGAGGCCGCCGCCCGCGAACTGCAACTGTGGTTCCCCGAAGGGATCGTCCGCTAAGCGGTTACCCCGACCCGAGCGACACGCGCACCGACAATGAACGGACTCGTTCCGGTGCGCGTGATCAGCCAGGGCAAGCCCGAGGCCGAGGGCTGCCAGACGGTATCCGTTCCGTCCAACTTCTTTAGAATCTCATCCCATTCCGGTTCGGGAATCTGGGCGATCGAACGGGCCAAGTTCCCTCGAATGATTCTCCCATTTACGTCCGCGACGAACCACTCTTCCGAGCCCGCCGAGAGGCAGGCTTCCAGGGCACGAGCGTAGTTCTTGAGACTTTCCGTCTCTTGACGGGCATCGCTGGTCACCGCAACCGGCTGGGGTCGCTGCGCAAAAGTGTGCTCGGTATACAAGCGCACGATCTCGGCCCGCGTGTGCCGCCCCACTTTGGCCCGGATTCGCATCCAGTAGGTGTTCAGTGTGCCGGGCGCGATCTCCAGGTGCGCCGATATTTTTTTGTCCGTGTACCCCTCACCTGCGAGGCGTACAATCTCTAGTTCACGTTTGGAGAGCCGCTCAATCACCGACATACCGTCCGAGGCGTATGACGCCCCCTTAAGACTCTGGTTCCCCAAGTATAGGACCATTCAGAGGGGGGCCTATTCGATTGGGTCTTTTACGGTTTTTTAACGAAAGCCTGGTGAACTCGATCCCCGTTCTTGAGTCCCACGCCTAGGCCAAGCGGGGGAACCCGCATGGTCCCGGCATCGTCGCCGGTATCTTCTTTATTCATGGAGCCCATCACACCGCCGCCGGTGGCCGGACCGCCGACCGAAAACCCCGGGCCGGACCTGCGCACCCACCCCTGGGGGTGGTGGATTTTGGCCGTGCTCTTTGCGTTTCTCATTTACGCGCAGAACAGCGAAGCGGTCCAGCGCCCGGCGGAGCCGGCCGCCTCCAAGGCTATCTCGGAGGTGCGGACGCAGATGTTCCCGGCCTACCTGGCCGACCCGACCCAGATTCTGCCGGCGGATGCGGCCGGGAATGCGGAGGCCCGCGCGCGATACGACAAGACGCGTACCGAAACCCTGAGCGAACTCCGGGCCAAGCTGACGCCGCACCAAACCAAGGATGTAGAAGCCGCCCGTTTGGCCCTGATTCTCGACCGGGAACTGAAGAAGCCGCTTAATGCTGACGTCGTCAAGTTCTTGGAATCCTCCAAGGCGCCGAACCCAGACTTCGCCCGCATGTACGCGGACAACGAAGCCCCGATGACCGGGCTTGAGGCCGAGAAGGGTTTCCCGCGCGCCCTGGCTGAGGTGCAATACATCGAGCAGCGAGATGAGAATGCCAAGCGGGCCGAGCTGATGCCCAAGGATCGCTTTGGCCTGACGTGGCTCGTGCTGATGGGCGCGATGGCTTCCATTGGGCTGGGCGTTGTCCTCTTGATCCTGACCGTAACGCACTTCCGGAGCGGCAAGTGGCAACTGATTGGGGGCCCGGTGGACGCTGAGACACCCGAGCAAAGCTCCCGGCTAGCCTTGCGCATGGCGTTCTACTTCTTATGTCTGTTCTTGCTGGGGTCCGCCCTCTCCTCCCTGTTGCTGGGCGCCAAGGTGGATGTGGGCTTCGCCCAGTTTGCGGGGATGATCTTTGCGACTTTGGGCTTCATCGCCACCCTCAAGATGCAGTCCACCCCCGGCCCGAGCTTGCTGACCCGCCTGCTTGGCCCGCAGGAGATGTGGGGCACCTACGCCAAGGCGGGCCTGTGGACGTTCTTTGCCAATATCCCGCTGGTCATCGTGTTTGCCAGCGTGGGCAACCTCCTCACCCGGTTTATCCCGGCTCCGTCGCACCCGGCCACCGAAATGCTGGGCGACAACCCCACCCTCGCTACCATCGCATTACTGTTCCTATCCGCCGGGGTCTTGGCTCCGATTGGGGAGGAGTTAGCATTCCGAGGCGTGATGCTGGGGGCGCAACGCCGTTGGATGCGGGCCGTGGGGGCCGGAATCCTGAACGGACTTCTCTTTGCTGCCATTCACCCGCAGGGTCCGGCGCTCATCTTGGGTCTGGCGAGCGTCGGCTTCGCGGCCTCGATGGTGACGCAGATGTACCGGAGCGTGGTGCCGGCCATCGTCATGCACGCGGTGCACAACTCGTGCGTGCTTACCCTCGGCTTGGTGCTGCTGGCCTGATGCGCTATTACGCCGATTCCGCCGCCACCACGCCTCTGCACCCCGAGGCGCGCCGGGTGATGGATGAATGGAATCAGCGTGAGTTCGGCAATGCGAGTTCGCTCTACGCCGAGGGCCGTCGCGCCCGGGCGGCCCTGGACCAAGCCCACGAGGCGCTAGCCCAGCATTGGGGCTGTCTCTTTGGGGAGGTGCTGCTGACCGGCAGCGGCACCGAAGCCGCTAACCTCGCCATCCTGGGCTTTGCGCTCGCCAATCCCACCGACCGGCGCACTGTGGTGCTGGGCGCGGGCGACCACCACTGCGTCACCCACACGGCGGGCTGGCTGAGGCGGCTGGGCTACCAGGTGCGCTGGGCCCCGATTGACCTCGAAGGCCGCACGTGCCTCGACGCCTTGCCCGAAATCATCACCGAAGATGTGGCGCTGGTGAGCGTGATGATGGCGAACAACGAGCTCGGCACCATCCAGCCGCTGGCCGAGATCGTGGCTCAGGCCCGGGCGGTGGGGGCCTATGTTCACACCGATGCGGTGCAGGCCTTCCCCACCCTGAACGGAGCCACCTGGACAGTTGGTGACCTGGGCGTGGATATGGTGAGCATCAGCGCGCACAAGTTCGGCGGCCCGAAGGGCATTGGCGCACTCTATGTGCGGGGTGGTACGCCGCTGGAGCCGGTAGTGGTCGGGGGCGGCCAAGAACGGGATATGCGCGCGGGCACCGAGAATGTGGCCCTGGCCCTCGGCATGGCGGAAGCCCTGCGCCAAACCTTAGCCGACCCGGACCGGGATGCCCGCCGCCGCGCCGCCCGGGACGCCTTTGCGTCGGCACTAGACCCGAAATTCATACCCACGGTGCCCGCAGCCCCCCGCCTGGATGGACATCACCACGTGCGATTGCCCGGCGCGGACGCGAGTGCGTTCCTCATCCGGCTGGACCGCGAAGGCGTGTGCGCCAGCAGCGGCTCGGCGTGCAGCAGCGGCAGCCTGGAACCCAGCCACGTCCTCATGGCCGCCAGCTATAGCGAAGAAGAAGCCCGCCAGGGCCTGCGATTCTCCTTCGGCCCCGAAGTCACGACGGACCAAGCCCAGGCGTTGGCCACCATCGTCAACCGGGTGGCCACCGCGTTCGGCTAGTTCACGAATCGAATCGCAAGACGATCTTGCCCGCGTGGCCCGAGGCCAGCGTGGAGAACGCCTCTTGGTATTCCGTGAACGGCATGACGTGCGTCTTGATGGGCTCGATGTCGAGCCCCTTGTTCACAATCAGGTCGTGCATCTGATCCCAGGTGTCCCACAGGCGGCGACCCGCGATCCCTTGCAGACGCATCCCCTTCATCACCACGCGGTTCATGTCCATAAATCGCAGACGATCCGGGAAGAGGCCGAGCAAGCTCACGCGCCCGCCCTGGCGGGTGGCCTCAATCGCGAGGTCCAGCGAGCCAGGGTGGCCGCTCATTTCCAGCGTAGCGTCAAAGCCGCCCGGCGCCAAGCGCTGGCACATCTCGTAGGCGTCGTCGCTCATCGGGTTGATGATGTGGTTCGCGCCGAGCTTTTCGCCCAGGGCAATGCGGTACTCGGAGACTTCCGTCGCCACAATTTGGGCCGCGCCCAGCGCTTTGCAAATCGCAACGGCGAACAATCCAATCGGGCCAAGCCCCGTAATGAGCACCGTCTGCCCCGCCACCGGGCCATCCATGACGGTGTGAACGCCGTTGCCCAGCGCGTCCATCATGCAGGCGAGTTCGATCGGGTAGCCGTCCGGAATGGGGCGGGCGTTCTGCGCCGGAATCACCGCGTAGGGGGCAAAGCCACCATCGACGTCCACGCCCAGGATCACGGTATCCGGGTCGATATGGCCTTCTCCGCGCTTCACCCAATCGGAGTTGGGGTCCACGATGTGGCTTTCGCTGGCCACAATCTGGCCCACAAAGCGGTCCTTCACGTCATCGGCAACTTCGATGATCTCACCGCAAAACTCGTGGCCGATGATGCGGGGCGGGCGAATGCGGCTGGCGGCCCAGGCATCCCAGACATCAATATGGCGATCGGTGCCGCACACCGAACCCGCCAAGACCCGGAGTTTGACGTGGCCCGGGCGCAATTCGGGTTCGTTGACTTCGATGAGATCAAGACCAGCATCGGCACGGGTCTTCGCGATCGCCTTCATTGAGCCCGAATCGTACCTGCGTAAATCGCGTGGCCTAAAGATGCTAAACTTTTGGTCCAATTCGGGCGGGTTCGACCCCGGCCGAACGAGAACTTAGGAGCACGAACCTTGGGCAGCGCATATACCCCTGGATTGACCGTCAGCCGTGATACGGTTGTGAAGCGAACTCGTCGCCTTCCCATTAAGGGAGAGGTGATGGTGGCCAATGGCGATGTGGTGACCGCCGATCAGATCGTGGCCCGCGCCCTGTTGCCCGGCCCGCTTCTGACGATCAAGTACTCCGAAAAGATGGGGGTCTCTCCCAGTCAGATTCGCGCCAAGTTCCCCAAGACCGAAGGCGACAGCATTGTCAAAGAAGAGCAGATCGGGGAATTCACGGGTTTCTTGGCCAAGCTGTTCAAGACGCCGCCTCTCACCTCCGAAGTGGAAGGCACCGTGGAGGCTATCTCCGAAATCACCGGCAACGTGCTGGTGCGCACGGCTCCCATCCCCGTGCAGATGGACGCTTACATCCCGGGCAAGGTGGTGGAGATCATCCCCGACGAAGGTTTGGTCATTGAAACCCGCGCCGCCATGGTCCAGGGGATCTTTGGGGTCGGCGGCGAGCGCCGGGGCCACATCCGCGTGGCGGTGGCAGACGGCAACACGGTGCTGGAGGCCTCGCACATTCAGGATTCCGACGCCGGCAAGATTGTGGTGGGCGGCAGCAGTCTGACGCTGGAAGCCCTGGAGCGCGCCAGCGAAGTGGGCGTCTCCGGTTTGGTCGTCGGCGCGGTTCGCGACGTGGACCTCACCCAGTTCTTGGGCTACGATATCGGGGTCGCCATTACGGGTCAGGAGAAAATTAACCTAACCTTAATCTGCACCGAAGGCTTCGGCCGATTGCCCATGGCGGATCGCACTTTTCAGCTTCTAAAGAGCCTGGAAGGGCAGTTTGCCTCGGTCAATGGAGCGACCCAAATCCGGGCTGGGGTCATCCGTCCGGAGCTGATCGTGTCCCATACGGGCGATCTATCGGGCCATGTCGCCGGTGAGGACGTGCTTTACTTAGAAATCGGGACGCCGATCCGTGTGATCCGTGAACCCTACTTTGGACAACTGGGCAAGGTGACTGAGCTGCCTTCTCAACTCCAAGTGGTGGGTTCCGGGGCCGAGGTTCGCGTGCTGAGAGCCCGCTTGGAGGGAGGTGAGGAAGTCACCGTGCCTCGCGCCAATGTGGAGATCATCGCCACGAGTTAGACGAACTTATGAAAATCCTGATCGTTGACGACGAACCTAACATTCTCGAAACGGTCGAACTCCGACTCCGCAAGGACGGATACTCTACATTCACAGCCGCATCTGCCGAAGAGGGGATGCGGCTGTTCCGTTTGGTGAGACCCGACCTGGTGTTGTTGGACGTGATGCTGCCCAAACAGAGCGGCTACGACATGTGCCGTACTATCCGCCGGGATAGTCACGTGCCCGTAATCTTCCTGACGGCGCGCGGCGGCGAAGATGACCGCGTGACAGGCCTGGAGATTGGCGGCGATGACTACATGGTCAAGCCGTTCTCTCTGAGTGAACTTAGCGCCCGGGTGCGGAGTGTGCTCCGCCGCAGTGGCAGCAGCATCCGCACTCTGGAGATCGTGGAAACGGGCAACCTGGTGATCAATCCCCGGACCCACGAGGCCACGATGGACGGCAAGCCGGTGGCCCTGAGCCCCAAGGAGTTTGCCCTGCTCTACTTCTTGGCGCAGAACCCGGGGCAAGTCTTTAGCCGAGAAACCCTCTTGGACCGCGTATGGGGTGCGGATGCCTACGTCAGCAGCCGCACGGTGGATGTCCACATTCGGTGGCTGCGCGAGCGCGTGGAACTCGACCCGGCCCACCCCGAACGGATCATCACCATCCGGGGCGTCGGCTACAAGTTCCAGGGCTGAGCTTTAGCGCTGGTTTCGACGTCGGCGGGCAAAGGCGAGGAGCCCGGCCCCAAGGGCAAGCATAGTGGCGGGCTCGGGCACCGCACTGACATCCGCCACCGCGTCAATCTCCCCTCCGGCGAGGCCGCTCACCCCTTCGATGCGGACGTACTGAATCCAGGTCAGCCCGACGTCGGCGAGGTCGAACCCAGTGCCCCCGCCGCTGCCATCGTAGGCGTCAATCACGTCGGCCGCACTCATGCCGCCTTGGGCAAAGGTGGCGGCGAGCGCGGGGTTGACCGGTTTGGTGAAGTCGCTCTCCTGGTTCGTCCAGCTCGCGGTGGCCCGATCCCAGGCGTAGGCGTTGGTCGGGAAGGCGGTATCGGCATAAGGGCCGTTGGTAAACGCCGTCCAGTTCACCCCGTCCTGGCTCACGCTCACCCGGGTGGGCTCCTCGAAGGGGCCGCCCGTGACCATGGTGGTGTTGTAGTTTTCAAACGGCCACGGGTCGCCGAAGTAGAACGCGTTGCCGAAAACTAGGAAATCCTGGCCGTAAGGGTTGAGCGGATCGTCGGTGACGGGGGCATCGAACCGCAACTCGATGAAAGAGCCCACGTTGAGGGTGACGAGGAGCTTTTCGCCACCGAGGCCGACATTAAAGGCGGACTCGATGGGCGTGGTGCGGGCGGGGGTGCCAAAGGCGTCGTACCACCGCGTCGGCGAGCCCAAAGCGGCCTGCGGCGAGTTGAACGGCCCCGACCCCGTGAGATCGGCGCTGGCCCCGGTGACCTGCGTGGCGAACTGGGCGGTGGCGAGGCTGGTGAGCGTGAGGGCGAGAGTGATGGTGATGGTTTTCATGAGGTTTGGAAATCAGTCGAGGTCATAGAGCTCATCGTGGAGCGAGAGGGAGCCGAGGGCGGGCGAATTCAGCGGCGAACGGAACCGCTGCCGGGCGGCCACCGCGTGGCCATCCACGGCCACCCACACCGCCGCGCCGTCGTAGCGGTAATGCACCATGCCGCCGATGAAGAGCGGATCACTGGGGGCGCGCAAATAGTTCTGGGGGCGCACCGGGCGCCCGAACCCGCCCGTGGCAAAGAGGACGGTATCGGCGGGGTTCTCCGGGCGGCTGAGGCTCACCGGCTGGGTGCCCTGCCCCGCGTCACCCCCGATGTAGGAGGTGTTGTAGGCGTAGCCGGTGTGGGGGCGGCCCCACGCGCCGGTGGTCTGCCCCGGGGCGCGTGCGAGTTCGGCCGCTTTGTGATACGGGCCTAGCAAACCCAGCCGCCAAGCTCCCGGACGCACGGCGAAATCCCACGCCACCTCCTCGCCCGCTAAATAGTAGTAGCTGGGGCAGGCGGTGTCGTCGGCATCGGCCGCGTAGAGGCTCCAGGCCGCATGCCACTGCTTGAGGTGGACCAGGGCGACGGCTTTCTTGCTGGCCGTTTTCGCCCGCGCGAAGACCGGCATCAGTATCGCCGCGAGGATCGCGACAATCGCGATCACGACGAGTAGTTCGATGAGGGTGAACCCTCGGTGTTTGTTCTCCATATTTGACCCTGACGGGTCATCGCGAAGGAGATGGGGCGGGAAGAGCGACAGGGCCAACGTGGCCGTCCCGTTCCGCATCCGCTCATGCTCGTTAGCGATGACGTAGTCATCCGCGTAGAGCAGGCATACGGGCTTTCACCGTTGCGGCACAGCGCCGGATTCTCACCGGACTTTCCCTGATTTTTCAGGCGCCCCACGACAGGGCACCCTCTACGCATCAGTCACATTACCCGGATGAATGGCGGGGCTAGGGCGAAACTATTCGGGGGCGCCGAGCCACTTGCGGATGTCGCCGAAGGTCTTCTGTTCGCTCTTGATGGAGACCAGAAACTCGGCCGAATCCGGGAACGCTAGTACGTAGCTCCCCGAGCCAGCTTGGCCCTGCTGGAACGTCGCCTGCCCCGCCGAAGTGATGGAGAGTCCGCCCTCCAGGGTGCTACCGTCGACCGTCGCGACCGCGATCTGCAGGCCGCTTATGTGGAACGTCTCCCGCACCACCCAGTAGTTGCCTTTGCCCCGGAAGAAGTCGGATTCGAGAATCGGCGCCGAGATCGGGGGCTCATCAAGAAACTTGGCCAAGGTCGCCAAGCGACTAGGGTCGAGGGAGCGCAAATGCGAACGCTTCCACTGAATCGAAACCTTGTAATCCTTGGTGCCGGTGTACTGCCCCTGAATCCCAAAGATTCCCAGGAGTCCCCGGATTCCCCCGGCCCCCACCGTACGCTTGGTGAGCTCCACTTGGCCTTCGCCGCGCTCGGTTTCGTCCACCAATCGGAGGAAGCTCACCTGGCTGGGGGTGAGGAGGGAGACCTGCTTTTGAAACTGGAACTCCACCACGGCGCTGCGCGGGTCGTTGCGAAAGGTACGCCCCGGCCCAGGTTTGGATTCGTAGCGAAGCAGATCCCCGACTTGCTTGCTTGCAATCATGGAGCGCATGACCAAATGGCCAGATTGATCTCCGCCGTAGCTGCGGGAGATTTCGCGAAACATCCGCTCGGCAACGGATTCAGCCGGGGCAAGGGCAGGTACCGCCAGCAGGCACGCGAGCAGGAATACAGGGCGCCCCGCGCGGAGAATCATGCTCATCACATTACCGCCTTCCCTCGGCGATCCGCGAAAGAGGCAGGGGGCAGGAACCTTAGCGAATGCGGTCCGCCAGGGCGCGGCGGGCCATCGCATCGGCAATGACTTCCCCGCTGTGGTGGTAGGTGCCGGCGTCCACTTGCGCCTTGATGCGGGCGACCAGTTCTTCGCGGTCCGGCAGTTCCTTCACGCGGGCCGTTACTTCCTTGATCGTGTCGGCTTCCACCAGCTTGATGACCGCATCGTCCAGGCCCTTGGGTCGCTCCACATTGGGGTGCCGCAGGGCTTGTCGGGTCTCTTCTTTCGAAACGATCACGCCCTAATTATAGCAGAATAGAGAGACCATGCCGAGATATCACCGACTTGGCCAACTGCCGGCAAAGAAGCACATTCAGTTCAGGCGGCCCGATGGCGGGCTGTACACCGAGCAATTGGTGAGCACCCACGGCTTTGACGACATGCTGAGCACGCTGTACCACATCAACCAGCCCACGGAAGTGAGCGGCTGGGAGGATGTGCCCTACGACGCGCCCAAGCTGCTGATGGACGAGCCGCTGCACCACCGGCACCTCAAGACCAACCAACTGCCGGCCCGAGGAGATGCCGTTTCGGGTCGAGTGCCGCTGATGGGCAACCAGGATTGCTTCTGGCACCAAGTCCACGCGGCCGAGCCGATGGAGGAGTACTTTAAGAACACGGAAGCCGACGAAATCCTGTTCGTCCACGACCAGGGTGGGGTGCTGGAGAGCATTTACGGCGACGTCGAATTCCGCCCGGGGGCGTACCTTGTCATCCCGCGCGGCACGATTTGGCGGTTGCGCCTGGATGCCTACCCGGCCCGCATCGTGGTGATGGAGAGTCACGGCCCGGTGACCATTCCGCGCCGCTACCGCAACCAATACGGTCAACTTCTGGAGCACGCGCCCTTTACCGAGCGCGACATTCACCCGCCGCAAACCTTGAAAACCCACGACACCAAGGGCGAGTTCACGGTTTTGGTCCACGCGCGGGGCCGACGCACCCGCTACCACTACCCTTACCACCCGTTCGACGTGGTGGGCTGGGATGGATTTGTGTATCCGTGGGCGTTCCACATTCACGACTTCCAACCCATCACGGGCAAGATCCACATGCCGCCGCCGATCCACCAGACCTTTAAGGCGCAGGGGTTTGTGGTGTGCTCGTTCTGCCCGCGTATGCTGGACTACCATCCGGACGCGATCGTGGTGCCTTACGCCCACAGCAACGTGGACTCAGATGAAGTGCTGTACTACTGCAACGACAAGTTCGGCAGCCGCAAGGGCATCGAAGAAGGCAGCATCACCATGCACCCCTTAGGCATCCCGCACGGGCCGCAACCGGGCGCGGTGGAGGCCACGCTGGGCCACACCAAGACGGAAGAGCTGGCGGTGATGATGGACACCTATCGTCCGCTCTATCTGACAGCGCAGGCCCTCGAAATCGAGGACGCGAGCTACTGGAAGAGCTGGCAAGTCAAGCGCTGAGGCCCTTCTTGGGCAAAAGCAATCCCCCGGGCGATCCTTCGAGCCCTCCGGGGGATTTTTGTTGGCGAGGATGGCGAGCGTTACTCGCTCGTGTGCTTCTCGCGCTTGCCGATCTTGCCTTGGATCTCGCGGCGGCGCCGACGCAGCATAAGGGCTTCGCGCGCCATCTGCAAGTGGTAGAGCGCGGTGGCGTTCTCCTCGCAGGCCAGTTCCCGACCCTGGAAATCCAAGAGCTTGTTGGTTAGGAGGTCAATGACATCCTCGACCGTGCACCCGTTGACCCCGACTTCCTCCGGGTTGCCGTGTTGGAACACGATCCGAATGAACGGGGACTCAAAGATCGCTTCGCTGCCGTCGATGTGACGGTACTTCTCCATGTTTTCGCCCATGATTACACCTACGCAGGCAGGTTACCCAGCCGTTTCCAACCGCACCGTCAGAATCCCGAACGGCCGATAATCCAGCGTCACCGTCTCCTCGTCGCACGGCAAAGCCTCACCGGCGGCCTCTTCCATGTTGGCCAGGCACGCATGCCGGATGGGCTGGCCCAGCGACAGGAACGCCCGACCCCGCGCCCCGTGGCACTCATAAAGCCGCACGATGAGCGCCTTCCCATCCTCGCTGCGTTTGACCGATTCGATCACGAGGTTCGGGTCGTCCACCGTGATGAGCCGCCCGGTGCGGGTGCGAGTCCCCCGCCGCGCCGGCAATGGCACTACGTGGACGGGCGCGTTCACGGCGTAGCTGCTGGCCACCACGGGGCTCTGGGTGAGGCCCTCGTAGTGCGGAAGTAGCACGTATGTAAACCGGTGGCGACCCATATCGCACTGCGGATCGGGCGCCTTGGGGGCACGGAGGAGGCTGAGGCGCACCGTATCGCCCAGCACATCGTGGCCGTATTTGCCCGTGTTGATGAGAGCCACCCCCTGCCCGGCCTCGCTGAGGTCCACCCACTTTTGCGCGCAGACTTCGAACTTCGCTTCGTCCCAGCTGGTGTTGCGGTGGGTGGGGCGTGAGACGTGCCCGAACTGGATTTCGCACTTGGCATGGTCGGTGTGGACGTTCAGCGGGAACGCCACCTTGAGCATCTTGTTCTCTTCGTGCCAGTCTATCTCGGTATCGAACCGCACGCCCGGCGTGGGGCCAAGGCTGATCCGCTGGCGAATGCGGCTATTGCCAAACGAGCGCACGACCTCGTACGCCACGCGCACCGGCCCTCGCTCGACGATCTCCACGGAATCCGCCCGCAAGAGATCACGGCCGGTTTCGAAGGCAAAGGCATCCACATCCCACGCACTCCAAAACAGGGGATTGTCGTCGAAGAGTTGGAAGACGTTGGCCAGGGCCCCGGGACGGATGAACTCGAGCGGCTCATTGTCCTGGCTGCGAAGGCTGGTGATGTGGCCGTTGGCATCGAACCGAAGCGCCCAATGCTCGTTCTCGATCCGGCGCGCGGAATGGCGCAGGTGGAGATTGGGCGCGCCTTCTTCCGCCCGGAACGAGCCGAGCGTGACGCCCTCCTGGCTGCTTTCGGGCGTGGCAAAGATCAACTTGCGCTCGTCGAAGGCTTCTACCAGTTGCACCGGCAGCACCTCTTCGGATGTCACCAGGGCCCCGGGGGTTTCCCGGTCGGCGGGCCACGGCAGGCTGGCCTCGCTGGTCACGCGGGCAAAGTGGAAAATCGCCACCGGGTCTTCGCCGGATTGCGTTTCAAAATCCCGGGCCAGGGCGGTGATCTTCTCCGCGATGATGGCCTCGGCACCTTCCCTCACTCGGGCGTAATCCTTTTCACTATCCTCGTACACCTCGCGCACGCTGCTGCCCGGGATGATGTCGTGGAACTGGTTGAGGAGCACGAGCTTCCACAGCCGTTCCAGGGCCTCGGCGGGGTACGGCCCCGGGGCCATGGCGCTGAGGAGTTCGGCGTCGCGAAGGAGGAACTCGCACTCCCGGTTCGCCCGCTTGTTGGCAGCCTGGCTGGTGTAAGTACCTCGGTGCAGTTCTAGATAGAGCTCACCCACCCACGTGCGCAGGTCTTGACTCTCCTCGTAGGCGGCGGCGAAGAAATCCACGGCGCGGCGCTTGGCTTCCACGGCGGGCAGGCCAGGCATGCGGCGGGCGCGGTGGAGCATGTTGAGGTGGGTTTCGGTCGGGCCACCCCCGCCGTCGCCCCATCCGAAGAGAAGAAGCGAGCGATCACTGCGCGCGTGGTCGCGATGCTGCCGCACGCTCTGCAAAATCACTTTGGGGAAGGCATCCGCGACGTAGGTATCTGCCGGGGGGAAGTGGGTCCACACTTTGGTGCCGTCAATCCCTTGCCACCAAAACGTGTTGTGCGGGATCTTGTTCTGCTGGTTCCAACTGAGCTTTTGGGTGAGGAAGTACTTGATTCCGAACCCTTCCAGAATTTGAGGCAGGCTGGCCGCATAGCCGAACACGTCGGGCAGCCACATGTCGTGGGTTTCCACCCCGAGCTTTTCCCGGAAGTAGCGGCGACCATAGAGGAACTGCCGCACCAGGCTTTCCCCGCCTGCCATGTTGCAGTCGGCTTCCACCCACATGCTGCCCACGACTTCCCACTGGCCCTTTTTCACCATTTGGCGGATTCTTTGGAAGAGTGCTGGGTGATCATGCTCCAACCACTCGTACTGGCTGGCCTGGGAGTGTGCAAACACGTACTCAGGGTGCCGCTCCATCATCTCCAGTTGCAGGGCGGTGGTGTGGGCCATCTTGAGACGGGTGACGCTGAGCGGCCACAGCCACGCCGTGTCGAGGTGGGCGTGGCCGACCGGAGTGATGGTGTGGGAAACTTCGCCCACTTGGGCTTCGAGTCGGTCGCGGATGAGACGACGGCACTGGTTGATGGTGCGGCGGCGGTCGGGGTCAAACGTGTTGCAGGTTTCGTTAAGAGCGCGCACGGCGTGGGCGCGAAGGGGGTCGGTTTCGGGCAGGGACTCGGCCAGCGAGAGCACGAACATCACGTCATAAGTGAGTTGCAGAAGCTCGGCATCCACCACCATAAGGTGGAATCCCCGATACTCGGCCGAGTTCTCCGTGCGGGGTTTCTCCTTGCCGTGGACCGTGGTTTCGAGATTGGGGGCGTAAGTTTGCGCCAGCACCGAAATCGTTTCGTCGCCTTCGGCCCGGTCCAGCACACGGTGGGTGAGGTGCGCCCAGTCCAGCGCCCCCACGATGTTGTCTTCCCGCCAAATCGTGCACTCCAGCGGCACCACGCCGCCGTAGGCGCCCGGATTCTCGATCACGGCCTCGGGATTTTCGTATCCGAGCACCACCGGCAGCCCCGCCCAGTCGGCGGGAACGCGCGCCGAGACTTGGTACCAGCCTTCGCTGTAGGGTGGCCCCCACCGGAAGCCGGGCTCCACCGATTGCCACCCTTTGGCGCGACGAGCGGCACGGGCATTCGGAAACGACCCCGCCAGGAACTTGGCGGTGGCCGGGACATGTTTGACCACCAGCCGCCCTTTGAGCTCACGATCAAGGAACTGCTTGGCGCGCCGTAGCTGGTTCGGTTCGAACTTGTCCATTCCGGTTGCCAGCATAGCACCGGATTCGCCGCTCCCGGGCTATCCTAGAACCATGGATGCGTTGCGGATGCGGGAGGCCACGGTGCTGGCCGCGCTGTACGCTCCGGAAAGCCCGGCCCGCCTCGCCACCCCGCGCGATTGGCCGCACTTGGCGAACCTGCTGGCCCGCCCGGGCACACCCGCCGAGCTGCTGGCGCAAGCGGGCTACCAACCCCTCGCCGAGGCCCTGACGCCCGCCGCGCTGGAATGGGGCTGGCACGCCGTGAGCCAGGGCCACGTACTAACCGCGGCCCATGCGGAGTACCCCCGAGGCTGGCTGACCCTGCTGGGCAAAGCCGCCCCTCCGGCCCTCTCCCTGACGGGCACGGTATCGGCCGGGCGGGCCGTGGGGGTGGTGGGGTCCCGCGACTTGACCGACGCCCAGCGCGCCTGGGCCCGCGAGGTCGGC
>CALRVA020000055.1:0-15430 GCA_943371495.1 Archangium gephyra
TCTCGAGTCACAACTTCGCCGCAAAACCACCATCCCGGCCCCTCGATGGACGTGGCGGGGGACGCTCTTTCTGGAGTGGGGGGAGAGCCAGCCGTCCACGCGTAGGCTTCTCCTGCCCAACCCAGTGGCGCGGTGACGCGCAGGTAATCGGGCTCACCTTCGGTCACGAGGTCGGGATGTGGGGGGCTCCAAAGCTCACCATCGGCATCAATCAACACTCGTTGGCCGTGACTGTCACGAAAAAGATGGTCAGAAACCTCAAAAACCCCACCAAATCGTCGCGACGGCCGCCAAATCACGCACAAAGGCTACCGAGTTCGTGCATACTAGCGGTGCGTTTCGCACGGATGCGAACCGCAATCCGAATACCAGGAAGGTTACGAATAAGGATGTGGAACGAGGGATCATCATTCCCTGAGCCCGATGGGGTTTCTCCCGCACGGGTCGAGCGACAACCCGTGCATCGCATTTTATGCAGCGCCCACGGGGATGTTCTGTTTATGGACGACGTCACCGCGCAGACATTCCGCGAGGAAATGTTGCGGAATGACGGCGAACCCTGGCGCAGCATGGTGCGCGGCCAAGGGGGCCTGTGGCACGACCAAGCCGGTCGCCTGTGGGATCTCGAACTGATTGCGAACGCGGGGACCAATCCCACCTATATGATTGCGCTTCGCCCGGCGCTCATGCCGTTCACGCCCGACCCGGAAGGGCACCAAGTGGATGCCCGCCTCCTAGTAGGTTTGGGCCATGCCGCCGAACTCTTGGCCGTGGCCAAGGATGAAGCTCAAGTCGGCATTGTGATGAACGACGTGGTTCGCCGCTGGTATCAGCTTTCCGGCGCGGCCATGGTGGCCTTCCACGATGGTGAATGGCGAGTTTTGGCCGGCCAAGACAGCCTGGTTCCCGACGAACTATTAGCCGATGCACTCGAGCGACAAGTCACGGTGATGTGGGAGCACGAGCATGCCGACCTGGTGGCCGTGCCCGTGCGCACGCATGGACAGCGTCCGGTCATCTTCGCCGCCACCGGGCGACTGGATGAAAACCGGGTGGAGGGCCTGCACGCCCTGGCCGCCTTTGCGGCCACGATCCTCGAG
This sequence comes from Archangium gephyra, assembly GCA_943371495.1. Taxonomy (GTDB): domain Bacteria; phylum Armatimonadota; class Fimbriimonadia; order Fimbriimonadales; family Fimbriimonadaceae; genus JAHBTC01. The sequence goes on from CALRVA020000055.1 coordinate 1,101, forward strand.
CGCATCGATCTCGTGAACGAGAAGCAGAAGTACGCCGAAAGCCTGCAGCAAGCGAACCAAGAAATCATCCGCGCCTACGACGAAACGGTGTACGGCTGGACCCGAGCCATTGACCTCCGCGACAAGATCACAGAAGGCCACACCATGCGCGTGACGGACCTCACGGTGCGCCTCGCATCTCGCTTTGGGTTCTCGGAGCGGCAAATCACGGCCATCCGACGCGGCGCACTGCTCCACGATATCGGCAAGGTCGGCATCCCCGACCGCATCCTGATGAAGGAGGGTGCCTTGGATGACGAAGAGTGGGAGATCATGCGCAGCCACACCACGCTGGCCCACGACATGCTGAAGCAGATCGGCTTCTTGCAAGAGAGCATTGATATCCCGCACTATCACCACGAACGGTGGGATGGCAAGGGCTATCCGGTGGGTTTGGCGGGCGAAGATATCCCGTTGCCGGCGCGCATGTTTGCCGTCGTGGACGTATGGGACGCGCTGACCAGCGACCGCCCCTATCGCCCCGCGATGGCCAAGGAAGAGGCCCGCGCAATCATCGAGAAAGGGAATGGCACGCACTTCGATCCGCAAGTGGTGGCGCACTTCCTGCGCATGATTGACGAAGAAGAGTAAGCCCGTGCGGTAAACCTACCGCGTGGAGGGGTTGCCAACGTCTTCGGCCCTGAGCCGACGCGCCGTGCTGGCGGCGGGGGCAGCCCTGGCTCTGGCGGGCTGTGGCCCCCGCTTGGGCGGGGCGCGCACGGTCCGATACGCCAACTGGGGCAGCCCTGGCGACGACAGCGAAGCCATGCGCCTGGTGCGCGGCCTCTACGAAGACTTTGAGCTCGCGTCGGGCGTAGATTTGCGCGTCGAGAACATCCCAGGCTCGCAGGAGTACCTCCGCAAGGTGCTGCTGAGCTACGTGGCCAAGTCCGAGCCGGATGTCATCACGCTGGACGCCAGCAGCGCGGCCATCTTCATTGAGAACGGCGTGTTGCAAGACCTGATGCCGTTTGTGAACGGCGCCAACGGGGTCAATCTGGACGAATTCTTCCCCAATGTGGTGGAGATCGCCAAGCGGGGCGACGCCCTTTACGCCTTGCCCGTGGATTTCAATCCGGTGCTCGTCTATTTCAACCGGGCCATGTTTGCCGCGGCCGGGGTGCCTGAACCCCAAGACGGCTGGACGTTTGCGGATTTTCGCGCCACCGCCCGAGCGCTCACAAAGGGCGAGCAGTACGGGTTTGAATTTGCCAACTGGATGCCGGGCTGGATTATGTGGCTGTGGAACCACGGCGGGGACGTACTGAGCCCTGATGGCCGCCGCGCGCAGGGCTACCTCGACGCCGAACCCTGCGTGGAGGCGGTGCAATTTCTCTACGATCTGGTGGAGCGGGATAAGGTCGCCCCTCGGCTGAGTCAGGCCGCCAGCATGGGCGTGGATCTTTTTGCCAATGCGCGCTCGGCGATGAAGGTCAGTGGGCACTGGGAGTTGGTGGGCTTGGCCTCTGCCCCCAAAGTGAATCTGGACGAAGTGGGCGTGGTGTCTTTCCCCACGCGGCTAGAGGCCCCGGTAACGGTGGCCTATGAAGCTGGCCTGGCCATGGGGCGGCACGCCCGCAACCCGGAGGACGCCTGGGAGTTCATCCGGTTCTTCACCAGCGAAGCCACCCAGATGGAGTACCAACGCACCGGCATTGCCATCTGTGCCCGGCAGGCGGTGGCCGAGAAGATGGCTACCACCGAAGTTAAGCAAGCCTTCGTGCGGGCCGCCCGCACCGCCCGGGTGCCCTGGGGAGCGCGGGTGCCGAAGTACGACCAGGTGGAACGCATCGGCCAAGACATGATGGACCGGGTGATGCAGCACGGGGCCAAGCCCGCCGAGGCCCTGCGTACGGCCGCCCAGCAGATTGATGAGGTGTTCCGCGACGCATGAGGAAGTCGCAGACCGGATGGTGGTTCATCGCCCCGGCCACGCTTCACTTGCTGGTGTTCGCCTTGGTGCCGGTGGCGTATGCGGCTTACGTGAGCCTGTTTCGGTGGGACATCCTCCGCGATGAACGCACATTTGTCGGGCTCGATCAATACCAACGCCTGATGGCCGACCAGGCGTTCTGGGGCGCGATGGGGCAGACGTTCAAGTACGCGCTGATGGCCGTCCCAGGCGGGCTCGTGGCGGCCTTGTTGGTGGCACTGGCCGTCAGCCAGCCGCTCAAGGGGATGGCGTGGTTCCGCACGTTGTTCTACATTCCAGCGGTGAGCAGCGGCGTGGCCATCGCCATGCTGTGGATTTACGTGTATCTGCCCGAACGGGGCCTCATCAACACGATGCTGATGGGGCTGGGGTGGCCAAGCATTGACTTCCTGAACGAAAGCGGGTGGGCGCTGCCCGCCTTGGCCTTCATGTCCGTCTGGGTGGGGCTGGGGCCGCGCATGATCATCTACGTGGCAGGGCTGATGAGCCTGCCCGTAACCGTTTACGAAGCGGCTTCCCTCGATGGGGCCAGCGGCTGGCAGAAGTTTTGGCGGATGACCATGCCGCTCCTCGCCCCCACCCACCTCTTCGTGCTCGTCACCAGCACGATTGGGGCGTTCCAGACCTTCACGCCGGTCTACATGATGACAAACGGGAGGCCGATGGGCACCACGAACCTGGTCGGCTACCACATCTACGTCACGGCTTGGGAGAACTTCAACGTCTCGGCCGCCTCGGCGCAGAGCTTTGTCTTGCTGTTCCTGCTGGGCTTGGTGAGCCTGGCGCAGTTCCGCATGATGCGGGGCCGCTTGGAGGGCTACGATGCGAGTTAAGGCCTTGTTCACCTACCTCGGCCTGACGCTGCTGGCGTTGTTCTTGGCCGCGCCCTTCATCTGGATGCTGCTGGTGAGCCTGCATCCCAGCCGCAGCCCCATCCCTGAGCTCAGCGCCCTTCTGCCCCAGAACTGGGCGTGGGAGAACTACGGCGTTGTGCTGTTCCGCACCGAGATCCCGGTCGGTCGGTTTTTCTTCAACTCGTTGTTTGTTTCCGTGGTCGTGGTGGTGGTGCAGGTGTTGGTCTGCGGGATGGCGGGTTTTGGGTTTGCGCGGTATGCGTTCCGGGGGCGCGAAGCGGTCTTCGGTCTGTTCCTCGCCAGCATGATGTTCGCGGGGGCGGTGACGCAGATACCGGTGTTCCTCATGATGCGCGAGTGGGGGTGGCTGGACACCTACGCGGCGCTTATCATCCCGGGCATATCAAGTGCTTTCAATGTGTTTTTGCTTCGGCAGTTTTTTATGGCTATCCCACAGGAACTGGAAGAAGCCGCCCGCCTGGATGGGGCCAGCGACTTTCGCATCTTTGCCCGGCTGTTTATGCCGATGGCGCGCCCGGCGGTGGCCACCTGTGCCGCATTTTCGTTCATCGCCGTGTGGACCGACTTCTTTTGGCCGCTCATTGCCACGCAAAGCCAGGATATGCGGACCCTTGAGGTGGGGCTCAGCATCTTCCGCGCGGGCTACGGCACCACCAACTGGCCCTTGCAAATGACGGCGGCGGTCATAACGTTGGTTCCGGTTCTCTTGGTGTTCTTGGCGCTGCAACGGCACTTTGTGCGCGGGGTCACGCTCGGCGGAATCAAGTAACCCCTCACCGTGCGGGAGCGAAGTCTGCGCGAAGAGGGGTAAACCACTAGAGATGCTCTGGCCGATCCTACTTGCCGCGCCCCCGGCGCTCCCCGAAGTCACGCTGACCCCCGGGATGAAGATCACGTCCAGCGTGCGCGTGCGCCCCGGCACCTACATCCTGCCCAATGCCAAGGAAGACGGCACGGGGGCGGCGATCTTCATCGAAGGCGACAACATCACGATTGACCTGAGTGGCGTGACGATTCGGGGCTCCGAGCCCACGGTCGAACCCGACCAGCGCACCGGCACCGGCCTGCTGATCGAAGGCACCGGTGTGGAAATCCGTAATGCCAAGGTCCACGGCTACAAGGTCGGCATCATGGCGCGGCATTGCCCCGGCCTCAAGATCACGAACTCCGATCTCTCCTACAACTGGAAGCAGCACCTCAAGAGCACGCTGGAGAAGGAAGACACCTCGGACTGGATGAGCTACCACCAGAACGACAAGAACGAGTGGCTGCGCTACGGGGCCGCGCTCTACTTGGATAACTGCGACCGCTTTGAAGTGCGCGACGTGGTGGCCCGGGGCGGCCAAAACGGGCTGATGATGACCCGCACCGATGGTGGCTTGGTGTGGAACTCCGACTTTTCCTTCCTTAGCAGCATTGGCGTGGGGATGTACCGCAGCAGCGGCAACCGCATCATGCACAACAACATTGACTGGTGCGTGCGCGGCTACAGCCATGGGGTCTACAACCGGGGGCAAGACAGCACGGGCATCCTGATTTACGAGCAATCGCACCGCAACGTGTTTGCCTACAACTCGGTGACGCACGGCGGAGACGGCTTCTTCCTCTGGGCGGGGCAGACCACCATGGACACGGGCGAAGGCGGGTGCAATGACAACCTCCTCTTTGGCAACGACTTCTCCCACGCCCCCACCAACGGAATTGAGGCCACCTTTAGCCGCAACCAATTTGTGAACAACAAGGTGATGGAGTGTTGGCACGGCGTGTGGGGCGGCTACAGCTACGACACGCTGATTGCGGGCAATGTGTTCGGTCTCAACGCCGAGGCGATCGCCATCGAGCACGGCCAGGACAACAAGATTCTGGGCAATACGTTCCGGCGCGACCGCAACGTGCTGCGCATTTGGCAGAACGCCAGCCAAGACCCGAACTGGGGCTACCCCAAGCACCGCGACACGAAGAGCCGCGACCTGGCCTTTGAGTGGAACCTGGTGGCGGACGTGGACGGGCCGGCTTTCTGGTTGACCGACACCGAGAACATCTCCCTGCGCCACAATCTGCTGGCCCGACTGGCTAAGCCGTTTGAGCTGAAGGGCAACTTGCCCGGGATGCGGTTCGAGAACACCGAGTATCGCGGAGCCAATGAGCCGCAGTGGCCCGCGGAAGTTACGGCGCGCAACGTGAGCTACGCCGCCAGCCCTACTCCCGCCGCACCGCCGACCATGCAGGGCAGCGGCAACGTCATCGTCTCGGAAAACTTTGACCAGCGCGAGTACCTGAGCCGGTTCAACGTGCCGTGGGATCCTTACGCACGAAACTGGTCGCTCCCCGCGCCGATGGAAGGTATGAAGACGGCCCCGGCCGCCGCGCTGGAGCAACTGTTGCGGCAATCGGCGCCCTCGCCGCTCCGGGGCGGTCGAGATCCGTTCTTGGCACCCGGTACCCTGCGCGGGCGACGCTACATCTTGGTGGACGAATGGGGGCCGTACGACTTCCAGAGCCCCAAGCTGTGGCCGCGCCTGCCGGTGGTGACCTCCACGGATGGCAAGACGCAGACCCAAGTGTTCGACATCCTCGGCCCGGTGGGCAAGTGGCAAGTGAAGAGCAGCAAGGGCGTGACGCTGAGCGCAACTCGCGGCCAAGTGCCCGGCCAAGTGACGGTGACGACCGACCTAGAGAACCCCTCGGCTATCACCGAGATTCAACTCGAATTTGTGGGCCAGCAAACCGTGGACTACCGCGGCGTGGTGAGCCCGGCCGGTAGCCGGGTGCCGTTTGGTTATCGCCGCACGAACGTGCCGATCCAGTGGGATGTGAAGCACTACGCCTGGCAAAAGGACACCAGTGACCCGCGCACGCAGGCCGAGGCCTTTGCCGCGATCCTGAAAGGGGCGCCGCTGGCCCAATTCACCACCAATCGACTGGAAATCACAGCTTACGGCTCGCCCCGGGCGGGTGTGCCGGACAACTACTGGGCGACTGTCGCGCGCGGCGTGGTGCAGGCCGCACCGGGCCGCTACCGCCTGCGAGTGACGACCGACGACGGGTGCCGGGTGCGCCTGAACGGCCAAGAAGTCATCACCAATGCTTGGAAGTACCAAGGGCCGACGGAATACACCGCCGAGTTGGTACTGAAAGGGCAGGATGTGATTGACATCGAGCACTTTGAGATTGATGGCTACGCCACGCTCATGGTCCGATTGGAGCCCCTGGACTAGCCAACTCCGCCTCCGGGCGTCACAATTGAGGCGATGTCTTCCGTCGCGCTCTCGGAGCAACTTCGCACGGCTTTCGATAGCGCGGGGGAAGATTTCACCATCGGCGACTTGCTCGACCGGGTGGAAGGTAAAGGCTACGGCCTGTTGCTCACCATCAGCCCGCTCCCCACGGCTCTGCCGTTTACGCCTCCCGGTTTCACGCTTCCGTTCGGCTTGCTGCAAGTGGTGCTGGCCGCGCAAATGCTAGTGGGGCGCCCCACCCCGTGGTTGCCGAAGAGCGTGTTGAACCGCCGCGTGACGAGCAAAGGCGGCAACCCCAAGAAGATGTGGGCGGCGATGCCGGGCTTCATGGCGAAATTTGAGAAGATGCTCCGCCCGCGCCTTGGCTTTTTGTATCAGGGCATCGGCCCGAATCTCTTGGCCATCTCAGTGATGCTGGCGAGCATTGCGATGATGGTGCCGTTCCCCGTCACCAACAGCATCTGCGCCATTGGCGTGTTCATGGTCGGGCTGGGTTACTTGGAAGAAGATGGCCTCTTTGGCCTGGTGGGGGCGGTGATTTGCATTCTCTCCTTCCTCATCGTGGCGGGCCTCATCGTCGGACCGATCTGGTTTGGCATGAAAGGCTTGCAGATGGAAAAGCTCTGGTAACCCGCACCGCGAAGGGAACGGGGAAGGTATAAGACCTTTCCGATGGTTGAGGCGCAAGGGATCACGCACCGGTTCGGTTCTTTTGCGGCCCTCACTTCGGTGAATCTGCGGCTTCAGGTCGGAGAGATTCACGGCCTTATTGGCGAGAATGGGGCGGGGAAGAGCACCCTTCTGCGCATTCTCAGCGGCCTGATCATCCCCAGCGAAGGCGAACTGAGAGTGGATGGCGTAGCGCGCCGATTTGCCAAGCCCCGCGAAGCAGCTGATGCTGGCATCGCCGTGGTCCACCAAGAACTGAACCTGATCCCGGACCTCACCGTGATCGAGAACATTTCTCTGGGGCGTGAGCCCCGGCGCGGTGGGTTCATTGACCGGGCGGCCATGCGCGAGATCGCAGTGCGGGCATTAGAACGAGTCGGGAGCCCCTCCGATCCGGATGCGCTGGTGCGCGACCTCCCCCTGGCCGAGCAGCAACTGGTTGAAATTGCCCGGGCGATGAGCCAGAATGCGCGACTAATCATTTTTGACGAGCCCACTGCGGTGCTACCTCGCCCGGCCACGCTCAAGCTGCTGGACCTGATGCGCCAACTCAAGAGCGAAGGCGTGGGGATTGCCTTTGTCAGCCACCATTTGGATGAGATTGAAGCCGTGTGCGACGTGGTGACGGTGCTGCGCGACGGGCAGGTGGTGAAGGAGTTCCGCGCCCCGGACCTCGCCCCCGAAGTACTCGCCCCGGCCATGGTCGGCCGTGACCTCCAGGATATGTATCCGGCGCGAGCCGACGTGAGTGGGGAACCCGTTGCCATGGAAGTGAAGGACTTCTCGGCCGCACCGCTGGTGAAGGACGTGGGACTCACATTGCGGCAGGGTGAGATTCTGGGGATTGCTGGTCTCGTTGGCGCGGGCCGGACGGAACTTCTGGAAGCTATCGCCGGCTTACGAGCCAGCCAGGGCTCAGTGACTCTGAAGGGTCAGCCGATCACCGGCAATGCGCGGAAGCGACTGGCGCAAGGCATCGCCTATGTACCGGAAGATCGCAAAGTGACCGGTCTGCATGTCGATCTGAGCATCGAGGAGAACTTCGGGATGGCGCAGCTGCCCAAGTTCGCTCGACCGATGCTGAACAGCGGAGCGCGCCGCACCGCTATGGAGCAATGGAAGGAGCGTCTCGATATCAAAATGCGGAGTGCCGAGGACCCGGTCGGGAGCCTGAGCGGCGGCAACCAGCAGAAAGTGGCCCTCGCCAAGTGGCTGGAAGGGGACCCCGCGGTGCTCCTTCTGGATGAACCGACGCGCGGGGTGGACATCGGCGCGAAGGCGGAAATTTACCAAGTGATTGCCAACTTGGCGGCCGAGGGGCGCGCTTGCGTGGTGGCCAGCAGCGAAATGCCGGAATTGATCGGCCTTTGTCATCGCATCCTGGTGATGCGACAGGGCCGCATTGTGGGAGAAGTGACAGGAACAGAAATGACCGAAGAGACGATTTTGAACTACGCGGCCGGGGTTGATGCCGGGGAGGACGTGGCGTGAAGTTCCTCAAGCAATACGGCGTCATCGTCGCCTTCTTCCTGCTGTTCATCGTCAGCGCCATCATGGACCCGGGCAACTTTTTGCGGCCCGAAAACCTCCTCCTGCTGGTCCGCCAGAACGTGGACATTGGCCTGATTGCCGTGGGCATGACCATCGTCATCGTGGCCGGGGGGATTGATCTTAGCGTCGGGGCCTTGATGACCCTGGCGGCGGCGGTCGGCTTGACGGCTCTGAACCAACAGGGCCCGGCCGGGGGCGCAGCCGCGGTGGCCATTGCCAGCGTCGTGACGGTGGGACTAGGCACCGTGCTGGGGCTCATCAATGGCTTGCTGGTGACCATGGGGCGCCTCGCGCCCTTTGTGGCTACCCTTTGTGGGCTGGTGGCGTTCCGAAGCTTGGCGTTGGTCATTGGGCAGGCGGGGGAAATTCGCTCGATGAGCCCGGACCTGTTCCCGCGCATTGCCAACGAAGGCATCAACCTGGGCGGCAATCTCAAGCTCACGTGGGGGATGATGATCTTCATTGGGATGGCGGTTATCGCGCACATCCTGCTCGAGCGCACGGCCCTCGGGCGCGGCTGGGTGGCTGTGGGCAGCAACGAGAAGGCTTCCCACTACGCCGCTCTCCCGGTGGCCAAGCTCAAGACGCTTTCCTACGTGTTTCTCGGGCTATGTTCGGGCCTGGCCGGGCTCATTTACGCCTCGCGCCTCAACAGTGTTTCCACCAACAACATGGGCACCCTCTACGAGCTGGACGCCATCGCGGCGGTCGTCATTGGCGGCGCAAGTCTGGCCGGGGGCAAGGGCAAGGTCATCAACACCGTCTTTGGGGTGCTCATCTTGGCCCTCATCGGCAATATGTTAGTCCTGCAAAACGTCGATTCGAATTGGAAAGGCTTTGTAAAAGGGGCTATCATTCTCTTGGCCGTCATGGTTCAACGCGAACGCAAGGCGAGCTGAAGGAAGAGATATGATTCGATGGAGCGCGATTGCAGCGTCTCTCTTAGCGGCGAGCACGCTATTTGTGGGCTGCACGAGTACGAGTGCCCCGACGGCTTCGGGCACCGCCCCGGCGGGCGGCGCAGCCCCGGCGGCGGGCCAAAAGGTTCGCATTGGGGTTTCGATTCCGTCCGCCACGCACGGCTGGACGGCCGGGGTGAACTGGTGGGCCGAGCAAACCAAGGCCCTGTATCCCGATGCTGAAATCACGATTGTGACCAGCGATTCTCCCAGCAAGCAGGTGTCGGATATCGAAGCCATGCTGGCTAAGGGCGTGGACGGGATGGTGATTCTGGCGACCGAAAGTGCCGCCATCACGCCGGTGGCCAAGACCGCCAAGGAGCGCGGCGTCTACGTGGTGAGCGTGGACCGAGGCTTTACCGAGCCGGTGGCCGACATCTTCTTGGAAGGCGACAACATCGGCTTTGGCCGCGTGGCCGCTGAATTCATGAGCACCAAGCTCAACGGCACGGGCAAGGTGATTGCCCTGCAGGGCCTGCCGAGCACCGTGAACACGGACCGCCTGAACGGATTTAAGGAAGCGCTGAAGGGCAAGCCGGGCATCCAGATTGTGGCCGAGCCGGAAGGTGGATGGAACCGCGACCAAGCCTACAAGGCCGTGCAAACCCTGTTGCCGAAGCACGCTGACCTCGCTGCCGTATGGGCGGCCGACGACGACATGGCCCTGGGCGTGGAACAGGCGCTGAAGGAAGCCAACCGCACCAACGTGTGGATCGTGGGCGGCGGCGGCATGAAGGACGTGGTCAAGAAGGTCATGGACAAGGACGCCATGTTCCCGGCCACGGTGACCTACTCGCCGAACATGATCGCCAGTGGCATTCACATGGCCGTCAGCGCGCTTCGCGATGGCAACATCGACAAGAAGCGGGGCTACCTGCCGCGCCACATGCGCATCAGCGTGGAGCTGGTCACGCCGGACAACGCCCAGCAGTTCTACTTCCCGGATTCGATCTACTAAGCTTCAGCTTAGGATCGAGTCGCCGCCTTGAGGGCAGCTACTGCATCGTGGATGCGGGCGCTGCCCTCTCCGTTTTTCCATTCCCGGTGGATGAGGTCCACCAGATAGGAACCCACCACGGCGCCATCGGCCACCTGGCACACATCGCGAACGTCTTGGGGCTCTCGGATTCCAAACCCGACGCAAATGGGGAGGTCCGTCATCCGGCGCAGCCGCTCGACGAGGCTCACAAACTCGGGGGCCTCTTGGTTGCCCGCGCCGGTGACGCCGGTTCGACTCACGGCATAGATGAACCCCTCGGCGTGGTTCACCACTTGGAGCAGGCGATCTGAGGTGCTGGTGGGGGCGGCCAAAAGCACGTTGTCTAGGCCGGCTTCGGCACTGGCGGCGAACCAGTTCGCCCCTTCCTCGGGGATCATGTCGCAAACAATGGTGGCACTGGCGCCCGCGTTCTTGGCGGCATGGGCGAAATGAGGCAGCCCCATGCGCATCATGGGGTTGAGATAACCCATGAGGATCAGGGGAACACGGTCAAAGCCCTTGAGGGTTTCCAGGACGGCCTGGGTGGTCACACCGCGATCGAGGGCGCGTTGGCTACTGGCCTGGATGGTCGGGCCATCGGCAATAGGGTCCGAAAAAGGGAGGCCAATCTCGATGGCGTCCGTCCCCGCGTCGGCCAGGGTGTTGAGAATCGGGAGAAGCTGGTCGAGAGCCGGGTCGCCGGCGGTGACGAAAGAAATGAGTGCTTTCTCTTGCTTGTCCCTAAGATTCGCAAACATTTCCTCGAGCCGCTTCATACGGCGTCTAGGATACTTTGCGAACTACCGTCACATGGACCCCGAATCCAGCAAACTGTAAATTTTTGCAAAGATTCGTTCGCGATGGGCGCGAGGCTGGTTTTGGACTCGACCTGCCGTCCTTTGGATGGTCTCGGAGAGGTTTTGCAGGGCTCCTTGGGCACCCTGCTTCGAACCTTGTCGGTCCTCCGGCTCAGACTTGGACGATACGTTGTCGCGCAGTTCACGGTACTTCGCCCATACATCGCTTTGCGGCCTTTGGGGAAGGGTCTCACGTCGCATAGTCTTCTGTATAAAGACTTCACTTTCCACGGCATTAGCGGCGGTGATGAGGGACCAAATGGTCCCACCGCCGGAGAGGTAAGAGCCGACGGTGGTGGTGTTGACGGTGATGGATTCCAACTCCGTGCGCAGCGCGAATAGGGCGTCGCTTTGGACGACGGGCAGCCTCAAGATCGCCTCGTCATTGACCTCTTGCAAGGCGTCACGGTAGGTGATGCTCGCCTCGACCATGGTGACGGTGTTTTCGTCGCGAGTCTTCATGTACGAGCGGTACCAAGCCGTGTAGCCCATGCTCACAATTTGGGTAGCCGAGAGTCCATCTCGGCTATCCCGTCCCTCTTGCGCCAGTACCAGCGCCGCCAACCACGTCACCATGCGTCCAGCTTACTGCGCTGAACTGGCGGCGTGCCGCTTGGCGCGTCGCACCAACCACCAGAACCCGCCCACAATCGGCCCCCAGATGGGGATGAACACCAGGAACCGGATGCCGAAGTCGGCCAGACCTCGGACGAAGCCGAGTAGCCCCGCGTAAGCCTCCTGCAAGGCACGCCCCGCCCAGTCACCGGGGGCGGCGGGCGGGAGGTTGACCGGAATCTGGTAGTTGATCGTGATCGTGCTGAGCGCACTCATGCGGGCCAGGTTCTTGAGCTGCGCATCCACCGATTCAATCTCTTGGCGGATGGTCGAAAGTTGGCTGCGGAGCTTGAGAATCTCGTCAACGTTTTTGGCGCGGCTGTAGAGGCTGAGCAGGCTCTGCTCTTCGGCCCTTAGCACCTTCAATCGCGCTTGCGCATCCACGGCCTGCGTGGTCACGTCTTCGGTGCTGGTGGACTCGGCGAGAACCCGGGTGCCCGCCTTCAGTTGCTCCATGATGGCTTCGTACTTCTGCACGGGCACGCGCGCCGTCATCGAACCCATGCGCAAAGGCTCACCGGACATGCTTTCGTTCTCCACGTAGCCACCCGCCGCGCGCAGGATGCGGATCGCCTCTTGCCGCGCCTTGGGGATGTCCGGGACCTCAAGCGACAAGGAACCGTTGCGGACCAGCCAACGATCGGCCACTTGCGCTTCGTTCACCAGGTAAGCCTGGGCTGAACCCGGAGAGCCGGCTTCCGTGGCGAGCTTCATGTCGGCCATTTCGGCGCCCGCACTGCGGCTCGGCATGCTGGCCGGGGCGCTGGCCGTGTCACCCATTCCGGAAGGAGAGGAGCAGCCCACGACGAGCAGGCTCAAGACAAGTAGGCTAATCAGGTTTCGCGATCGACGTCGCATATCCCCTTTGACGAATGCCCGGAAGGGGATGTAACAGGGCCTACTCTAAGCTACGCGTGGATGCCAATGCGGCGGCGATTCATGGTGTCGCGGCGCTCGAGCAAACCCATCCGCACCATCAGCACCGTCAGTGCCAGCAGCACCACCCCGTTCAGGAAGATGACAATGGGCTGCGCCAAAAACACTTGCCGCGTGATGGGCGTAGTGAATAGCATCGCCAGGTTCAGTCCCGCCAGGGTGAAGCCCACGCGCTCGCCTTGCCGCGCCCCGAGGTGCATCCGCGTCATGCTGGGGTGGACCGCCAGCGGCGGCAGAAGGGTGTCGCCGATCTCTTCCGGCGTGGCCTGGATCCACTCGCGCAAAGCCCGATGAAAAGCCCCCGCCCGGCGGCGGATGTCGTGATCCTCAAACGGATCAATCATGTGGATGTGGAGCCGGGAGGTCTCCTCGTGCCCGGGGATCGGGATCATCATCGGTGCGCCGAAGGCCACGTCTCGCGGGCGGGCATCCTGCGGCCACAAGGCCACCGGCGGCAGATCGTGCCGCGCGATATGAAACGCGGTGTGAAGCCCTTTGAAGTAGAGCGTGTCTTGCTCAATCCAGCAAAAACCTTCGTCTGTGCCGGTGAGTGTCGGCCCCTGAGATACACCAATGCCGCAGGGCACGGCCCGCTCGTTGGGCAGGCGCTTGCGCAAGGCCCCCAGCCCGCCACCATTCTCGATGACATTGGTCATCCGGCGGTATATCACCCACAGAATCGCCTGCGGCACGGCAATGGCAATGAGCGCCTTGAGGTGAGTAGCCAGCAGCACGTCGCCGGTCTCGGAGAACCGTGCCACCATCAGCAAGTACGCCACTCCCATGGCGAGGAAGCCGAACGTGAGGACCCGCTGCCACGCCAGGTCGAAGCCGTTGCTCAGGCGGCCTTCTTTGCCTCGGCTGGCCACGCGCCACGTCGCCACGGGCACTTGACTGTCATCTGATGAGAGACCGGGGCCGGGCGTCATCCTCATACCCCTGATGGTACACCGAACCTTGAGCATTTCCTCGGGGTTCGCCGGAAATCCCGGGGGTTGAACGTAGAATTTCGTGTGATGACCGGCACACCCCACGCTTTTCACGGCGGCGCATCGTTCGAGGCCATCGGCACCGACTTTGCCGATCTCGCCCGGCGCACCGAGGTGATTGACGCCGATGTGCTGGATGCCTGGTATCCGCCGGCCCCGGAAGTGGTGGCCGAAATCCACGCCCACCTGGAGTGGCTGATGAAGACCAGTCCGCCCACCCACGGCGATGGCCTGCGCGCCGCCATTGCTGCCATGCCGGGCCTCACCCCCGCCCACATTCTGCTGGGCAGCGGCACCAGCAGCCTGATGTACCACGCCTTGCCGCAGCTGGTGCAGCGCGGCCAGCGGGTGTGCCTGCTGGACCCGATGTACGGTGAATACGACCACCTGTGCGGGCAAGTGATCGGGGCCGAGATTGTGCGGGCGGAGCTGAGCGAGGCGGACGCCTTTGCCCCGGACCCGGACCAAATCGCAAAGGCCGCCCAGGGCTGCCGCCTGATCATCATGGTCAACCCGAACAGCCCCACCGGACGGACGCTGAGCTCGGAAGGCCTGCAAACGCTGCTCAGCCAGCTACCCCAAGACACCACGGTGTGGATCGACGAGACCTACATTGACTTCGCGCCGGGGGTGCCCAGCGCCGAGCCCCTGGTGGCCACCGACCCGCGCCTGATCGTCTGCAAGTCCAT